>JAYOEF010000009.1:0-45088 GCA_038106605.1 Alphaproteobacteria bacterium | reverse complement strand
CCGCAAGGGCGGCGTCGACCTGATCGGGAAGCCAGTGCGTGTTGACGACGGCGAGATCGACGCCGGCATCGACCAGCCGGTCGAGCGCTCGGTCGAGCATGGTGCGGCCGGCGACCGGCACGAGCGGCTTCGGCGTCGTCAGCGTGAGCGGGCGCATGCGGAGCCCGAGCCCGGCGGCGAGCACCATCGCGCGGGTGGGCATCCGGGCGCTCACGCCGCCCTCCTTGCCGGCGGCACGATGCGCGCCTCTGCCGGAATGTTCGCGTCGAGCCACGACTTCAGCGGAGCCAGCGCCGTGTTGGCGGCCGCGCGTTCGAGAAGGCGCCACAGCCGCGGCACGTGGACGAGATAGTCGGGCTTGCCGTCGCGGTCGCGGAGCCGCGTGAAGATGCCGAGCACCTTGCAGTGGCGCTGCGCGCCGAGGACGGCGCAGGAAAGATCGAAGGCGGCGGCATCGAGGGCGGGAAACGCGGCGAGGTAGCGCGCCCGCGCCGCATCGGCGACACCGGCCGCGACGTCGCGGCGCGCATCCTCCACCAGAGAGATGAAATCGTAGGAGACCGGACCCCGCACCGCATCCTGGAAATCGAGGAGCCCGCAGGCGGCGACGCCCTGCCGCCCTTCGAGACGCATCAGATTGTCGACATGGAAATCGCGGAGCACGAGGGTGTCGGGAACATTGCGGGCGAGCGGCAGCAGCTCGCGCCACACCGCTTCGAAATCGCGGACCGCACCCGCATCCGTCTCCGTGCCGAAAACCGCGGGCATGTACCATTCGACGAGGAGCTTCGCTTCGCGCAGGAAGAGCGCGTCGTCGTAGGGCGCGACGCCCTCGGGCACCGCTTCCGCGGCGGGGCGGCGGTGAAGATCGGCGAGCACGTCGGCGGCGAGCCGATAGAGCGGCGCTTCCGCCTCTCCCGCCCTGAGAAGCCGGGTGAACGTCGCATCACCGAGATCTTCGAGCAGGAGAAACCCCTCCGCCGCATCCTCGGCGAGGATGCGCGGCGCGCTGAGGCCGATCTCGGCGAGCCGGCGCGCGATCCGGAGGAACGGGCGCACGTCCTCGTGCGCGGGCGGCGCATCCATCAGCACCGCCTTACGCGCGCCCGACCGCACCCGCTCGTAACGGCGGAACGACGCATCCTGCGCGAGCGGCGCGCGCACGGCCCCGGCCCAGCCGGAGCGCGCGAGAAAACCGTCGATCGCTTCGCTTCGTCCGCTCACGACCCCGCCTCCGGCCAGTTGGAAATGCAGACGAGCCGTTCGGTTTCGGCGGCGCCGAACGCGAAGCGGATACGGATGGTTCCGGGGGGCAAGATGTCCTCGATTCGTTCGGCCCATTCGATCACGGAAACGCCGTCGGCGAAAGCATCCTCGATGCCGGTTTCCCACACCTCGTCGGCGTCCGCGAGCCGGTAAAGATCGAAATGATACACCGTGAAGCGCGGCAGTTCGTAAAGCTGGACGAGGGTGAAGGTCGGGCTCGGCACATGGCCGATCTCGACACCCGCGGCCGCTCCCAGCGCATGAACGAGCGCGCGCGCGAACACGGTCTTCCCGGCCCCGAGGTCGCCCTCGAGAGCAACGACGTCACCCTGCCGGAGACGGCCCGCGAGATCGCGCGCGAGCGCTTCCGTCGCCTCAGGGCCGGCGAGCGCAATCTCACGAACAGGGACGGGCGATTCGGCCATGAAGCTGGTGTATCCGCGGCATCGATTCACCGCAACGGCGGGCGGTGCCGGACCTCGGGTGGTACCGGACCTCAGGCGTTGCCGGCGAGGAGCTGCGGTTCCTCTTCATGCCGCCGCGCCGGCAGGCGGACGACCACCTTGGTGCCGACGCCGGGCTCGGATTCGAGTTCGACGTGGCCTCCATGCAGCTCGATGAAGCTTTGGACGAGCGACAGGCCGAGGCCGGCGCCCGACCGGCGCGCCTCGGGCTGGTTGCCGCGTTCGAACTTGGCGAAGATGCGCTCGTGATCTTCGGTCGGAATGCCGATGCCGGTATCCGTGAACGTTATGATGATGTTGTCCGTCACGCGCCGAGCCGAGACCGTGATCTCGCCGCTCTCGGGCGTGAATTTCACAGAGTTGCTCAGGATGTTGAACAGCGCCTGCTTCAGACGGCGTTCGTCCGCAACCATGCCGCCGATGTCGTCGGGACAGTCGAAATCGAGGCGGAGGCTCTTTCGCGTGACCCGCTCGCGGATCAGGCCGAGCACGCTGGTCAGCAGTTCCTTGATGTCGACGCGGCCGAGCTCCAGCGACATGTGGCCGGATTCGATCGTCGCGAGGTCGAGGATGTCATTGATCAGCGCGAGCAGGCGCTGCGAGGACTCGAGGATGCCCTTGCCGTATTCCGCCTGGCGCTGGTTGAGCTCGCCGAAATACTCGCCGCTCAGGATCTCGGCGAAACCGATGATTGTGTTGAGCGGCGTCCTGAGCTCGTAGGATACGTTGGCGATGAACTCGGACTTGAGCCGGTCCGCGGTCTCGAGCGCTTCGTTGCGCTCGCGCAGGAACTGCTCGACCCTGTACGAGTCCGAGACGTCGACGTAGGACATCAGCACCGCGCCGTCAGGCAACGGCACGGTGGCGTAATCGACGACGGCTCCGTCGGCGCGTTCGATCCGGCCGGAATGCGATTCGCGGTCGGTCAGCTGCGCGATCAGTTTGCGGCGCTGATCCTCCCACTCGCCTTCCGGTGCGAGCAGCTCGCGCATGCGCTCCACGATCTGCGAAATGTGAGGTGCGGCGGAGAGCTCCTGCTCGGAAATCTTCCAGATCCGGCCGAACGCCGGGTTCGAGAGCTGCAGCCTTCCATCCCCGCCGATCACCGCGACGCCTTCGTAGAGATTGTCGAGCGTCTCCTTCTGGACGGCGATCAGCGTGTTGTACGAACGCTCGAGCGCGAGCGAGGCGGTGACGTCCTCCCACGTCATCAGGCGGCCGCCGAACGGATGCGGTGCGGTCACCGCGCGCAGCGTCTTGCCGTCGGGGAGATGGAGCATCTCTTCCATCGGATCCAGCAGCGAGGTGAAGAACGCTTTCCGCTCCTTCTTGAACTGCGGGAAGTTGGCATGCTCCGGAATGCGGCGCTGGTCGCGCAGCGCGTCGAGGATCTCGCCGATGTCCGGACGGCTGTTGAGGAACGCCTCGTCGAAGTCCCACAGTTTCACATAGGCGATGTTGAAGAATTCGAGCCGGCCGTCCGCGCCGAAGATCGCGATGGCGGTGCCGAGATTGTGGAGCACCTGCTCGTGGCTCCCGATATGCCGGGCGAGCTCGGCGCGCAGGTCCTCGGCCTCGGTCCGGTCGATGGCGAAGCCGGCGATGGCACCGTCGCCGCCGATCGGCGCCTCGGTGAACTCCATCAGCCGGCGCGCACCGGCGGCGATCACGTGCTGCATCTCGCTCTCGGCGTGGCGGGTTTCGGACGCGAGGCGGGCGAGGCCGCGGCCCTTTTCCCGGATCGCGCCGGCAGCGAGCTCGCCGACGTCGGACGGAGGCGTTTCCTCGGCCGCCTCGACGGCATCGAGATATGCGCGGTTAACGTAGTCGAGCGTGAGATCGCGGCGGCGTCGCCAGACCGGGAACGGAAATGCGTCGACGATCTTCCGGAATCCCTCGCCGATCCGGCGCGCTTCGCCGATCTCGCGCGCCGCGGCGCTCTCGTCGCGGATCCAGAGGATCGCGATGTGGCGGCCGCCGGGCTGCGGGACGATCCGTCCGCACAGGGCGTAGCGCCGGCTGACGCCGCCGTCGGCGACCGCATCGAAGGCGACACCGCGCACGATCAGCGCATCGATGTCGGCGACGATCCGGGCGCGATGGGCCGGGGCGACGATCTTGCCCACCGCCTCGGCGTTCACCGGCTCGGTCGAGGCCACGCCGAGGAGGCGCGCCGCAGCGGGCGAAACCTTCTGGTCCTCGGTAGCCGAGTCCCAGCACAGGATTGCCTCGGGCGATGTGTCGATAAGCGCGCGCTCGCGCGACAGCTGGCTCTCGAGATCGGCGGCGTAGCTGCGCGCCTCCCGGAGGCGCCGGCGGTAATGGACGGCAGCGAGAAGAAGACAGATCGCGGCGATGAGGGCGATCCATGCACTGACCGTCGCGCCGGTGAGGCGGTAGCCGCCGGCGGTTTGGGCGAAGACCGGAAACGGCAGGACAGCAGCGCCTACGAATCCCGCCGCGGGCAGAATCACCTGCCGCGCCCGGAATGTCAGGCGTTGGCGCACGGGCCGCATGTCTCTCCGAACCGTATCCTGCGGACGATCAATTATGGCAGCCGGGCCGGGGCGCACAGTCCGTGTCGCCGCGGTCCGGCCGCGCCGTGCGATTTTTCGGCCCGAACTGGTAAACGAGCCGTTAACAACCGTTAATACCGGTAGTGATCCGGCTTGAACGGCCCGACCTGCTCGATCCCGAGATACTCCGCCTGCGCGGACGTCAGCTGGGTCAGCTTGACGCCGAGCTTTTCGAGATGCAGCGACGCGACCTTCTCGTCGAGGTGCTTCGGCAGGACGTAGACCTTGTTCTCGTAGTTCGCGTGGTTCTCCCACAGCTCGATCTGCGCCATCACCTGGTTGGTGAAGGACGCGGACATCACGAAGCTGGGATGGCCGGTGGCGCAGCCGAGGTTCACGAGGCGGCCCTCGGCGAGGACGATGAGCTTCTTGCCGTCGGGGAACTCGACCTCGTCGACCTGCGGCTTCACATTCTCCCACTTGTAGTTCCGGAGCGAGGCGATCTGGATCTCGCTGTCGAAGTGGCCGATGTTGCAGACGATAGCCCGGTCCTTCATCGCGCGCATGTGGTCGAGCGTGATGACATCGATGTTGCCGGTGGTGGTGACGAAGATGTCGCCCATCGGCGCCGCATCTTCCATTGTCAGCACCTCGTAACCCTCCATCGCCGCCTGCAGGGCGCAGATCGGGTCGATCTCGGTGACGACCACGCGCGCGCCCTGGTTGCGGAGGCTGGCGGCCGAGCCCTTGCCGACATCGCCGTAACCGGCGACGACGCCGACCTTGCCGGCGATCATGACGTCGGTCGCGCGCTTGATGCCGTCCACGAGGCTCTCGCGGCAACCGTAGAGATTGTCGAACTTCGACTTGGTGACCGAGTCGTTCACGTTGATGGCGGGAACGAGCAGCTGGCCTTTCTTCTGCATCTCGTAGAGCCGGTGCACGCCGGTCGTCGTCTCCTCGGACAGGCCCTTAACGTCCTTGAGCATCTGCGGGTACTTGTCGTGCATGAGCTTCGTCAGATCGCCGCCGTCGTCGAGGATCATGTTCGGCGTCCAGCCGTCGGGGCCCTTGATCGTCTCCTCGATGCACCACCAGAACTCCTCCTCGTTCATGCCTTTCCAGGCGAAAACGGGAACGCCGGTCGCGGCGATCGCCGCAGCGGCCTGATCCTGGGTCGAGAAAATGTTGCAGGAGCTCCAGCGCACCGTGGCGCCGAGCGCGGTCAGCGTCTCGATCAGCACGGCGGTCTGGATGGTCATGTGCAGGCAGCCCGCGATGCGCGCACCCTTGAGCGGCTTCGATGCCCCGAACTCCGAACGCAGCGCCATCAGGCCGGGCATTTCGGTCTCGGCGATGGCGATTTCCTTGCGCCCCCAGGCAGCGAGGGAAATGTCCTTAACCTTGTAGTCTGCGTCAGCGCTCATGAAAGGGCTCCGGTCTGTAATCTCGATTGAGTGGATTTGGCGGATTTCCAGCGGGCTGACCCCAGATTTCCGCGGCCCGTCCCTGTCTGGGATGCGCCTTGGATATAGCAGTCCATGCGGGCGAAGGGCAAGCGCAGCAGGACGCGATGCCGCCCCTGCCGGGGGTCACACTCTGCCCAACCGGCGAGTGGGAAACCGGTGGGACGGCAATCGGTCGATCACTAACAATCTGTTAAACAATAGGTTTTAGCTTCCCGCTTTGGTTAACGAGCCCTCGAGATTTAGTCCGATAGCTGTCATCCATCGGTCTGGGTCGGGTTCTCGCTCCCGCCGCCGAGAGATGAAATGACGCCGCCGCTCGACAATCCCGCGCCGCCCGCGCAGCAGACCGCCGCACCGAACCGCCTGACCGGCGAGGAAGTGACGCGCCAGCTGCGCGAGACGATGGCCGAACGGATCCTGCTGCTGGACGGCGGCATCGGCACCCGAATCCAGACCCTCGAGCTCTCCGAGCAGGCCTATCGCGGCGACCGGGTCTTCGCGCGCGAAAAGGCGGTCAAGGGCAACCACGACCTCCTCAACCTGACGCAGCCCGGCGCCATCCGGACGATCCACGACATCTATCTCGCCGCCGGCGCGGATATCGTTTCGACCAACACTTTCAACGCCAACCGCATCTCCCAGGCGGATTACGGCACGGAGGACCAGGTCTACGAGATCAACCGGGCGGGCGCCGAGATCGCGCGCGCCGCGGTCGCCGCCGCGCTGGAGGCCGATCCCGACCGGAGGTGCTACGTCGCCGGCGTCATGGGCCCGACCAATCGCACGGCCTCGCTGTCGGCCAACGTCAACGACCCCGGCCACCGAAGCGTGAGTTTCGACGACCTCGTCGGCGCCTATCGCGAGGCCGCCGAGGGGCTGATCGACGGCGGCGCCGACCTCCTGATGATCGAGACCGTCTTCGACACGCTCAACGCCAAGGCGGCGATCTTCGCGATCCAGGGGCTGTTCGAAGATCGGGGATCGGAATGGCCGATCATGATCTCGGGAACGATCACCGACGCCTCGGGCCGAACGCTTTCGGGCCAGACTCCCGAGGCGTTCTGGGTCTCCGTTTCGCATGCCAAACCGCTGATCGCGGGCCTCAACTGCGCGCTCGGCGCGAAGCAGCTCCGGCCCCACATCCAGGCCTTCGCGCGCGCCTGCGACACGTTCGTCAGCGTCCATCCGAACGCGGGCCTGCCGAACGAGTTCGGCGTCTACGACGACGCGCCGGATTCGATGGCGGCGCGCATCCGCGAATTCGCGCTCAACGGCCTGGTCAACGTCGTCGGCGGCTGCTGCGGCACGACGCCGGAGCATGTCCGCGCCATCGCGGACGCGGTGCGCGGAATCGCACCCCGGCGCTTCGGAGAAACCAGGCATCCGAGCCGGCTGAGCGGGCTCGAACCTCTCCGCATCGATTCGGTCACGGGTTTCGTCAATGTCGGCGAGCGCACCAACGTCGCGGGTTCGGCGAAGTTCCGGAAGCTGATCGTCGAGGAGAACTACACCGACGCGATCGAGATCGCGCGCCAGCAAGTCGCCAACGGCGCCCAGGTCATCGACGTCAACATGGACGAGGGCATGCTGGACTCGGAGGCGGCGATGACCCGTTTCCTGCACCTGCTCGCGGCCGAGCCCGACATCAGCCGCGTGCCGGTGATGATCGACTCCTCCAAGTGGAGCGTCATCGAGGCCGGCCTCAAGTGCATCCAGGGCAAGGGCGTCGTCAATTCGATCAGCCTCAAGGAAGGCGAGGAAAAATTCGTCGAGCAGGCACGCCGCGTCCGGCGCTACGGCGCCGCCGTCGTCGTCATGGCGTTCGACGAGAAGGGCCAGGCGGACAATTACGACCGCATGGTCGAGATCTGCGAACGCTCCTACCGGGTGCTCACGGAAAAGGTGGGCTTCCCGCCGGAAGACATCATCTTCGACGCCAACATCTTCCCGGTCGCGACCGGCATCGACGAGCACGCGAATTTCTCGAAGGACTTCATCGCCGCCGTCCGCCACATCAAGAAGGCGCTGCCCGGCGCGCTCACCAGCGGCGGCGTCAGCAACATGTCGTTCTCGTTCCGCGGCAACGAACCGATGCGCGAGGCGATGCACGCGGCCTTCCTCTATCACGCGCGCGATGCCGGACTCGACATGGGCATCGTCAACGCGGGCCAGCTCGGCGTCTATTCCGACATCCCGAAGCATGCGCTGGAGCGCATCGAGGACGTGATCTTCAACCGGCGGGCCGACGGGACGGAACGCCTCCTCGAGATCGCCGGCGAGATGACCGGCCGGGCGCGTTCCTCGGAACCGGACAATTCCTGGCGCGAGGGCACGGTGCAGGAGCGCATCACGCACGCGCTGGTCCACGGCATCACCGAGTTCATCGTCGCCGACACCGAGGAGGCGCGCCTTGCCGCGGAACGCCCGATCCACGTGATCGAAGGCCCGCTGATGAAGGGCATGAACGTCGTCGGCGACCTGTTCGGCTCGGGCCAGATGTTCCTGCCCCAGGTCGTGAAGAGCGCGCGCGTCATGAAACAGGCGGTCTGGCACCTCGTCCCGTTCATCGAGGAAGAGAATGCGGACGGCGGACGCCACACGAACGGCAAGGTCCTGCTCGCCACCGTCAAGGGCGACGTCCACGACATCGGCAAGAACATCGTGGGCGTCGTGCTCCAGTGCAACAATTACGAGATCATCGATCTCGGCATGATGGTGCCTTACGAGATGATCCTCGAGACGGCGAAGCGCGAGAACGCCGACATCATCGGGCTCAGCGGGCTGATCACGCCCTCGCTCGAGGAGATGGTGACCGTCGCCGACGAGATGACGCGCGCCGGGCTGAACGTGCCGCTGCTGATCGGCGGCGCGACGACGTCCAAGGCCCACACGGCGGTGCGCATCGCGCCGGCCTACAAGGGACCGACAATCTATGTGCCCGATGCTTCACGAGCGGTCGACGTGCTCGGCCGCCTCGTGAGCAAGGAGCAGAAGGACGGCTACGTCGCCGACGTCGCGGCGGAATACGAGCGCATCCGCGAAGAGCGCGAAGGCCGGGGCGGCGGCGCCAAGCTGCTTCCGCTCGAGGAGGCGCGCGAACGCGCGTTCCGCACCGAGTGGCTGGAGTACCGGCCGGACCTGCCGAAGTTCCTCGGGCTTGAGATCTTCGACGATTACGACCTGTCCGAGCTTCCGTCGCGCATCGACTGGACGCCGTTCTTCCGCACGTGGGAGCTCGCCGGCAACTACCCCAATATCCTCAACGACCCCGTCGTCGGCGAGACCACGCGTTCGCTGTTCGACGACGCGCGCGAGATGCTGTCGCGCCTCATCGACGAGAAGTGGCTGCGGGCGCGCGCCGTCGTCGGCTTCTTTCCGGCGAATTCGGACGGCGACGACGTCGAGGTCTACTGGGACGAGGAACGGGATTCGGTGCGCATGCGCCTCCACTTCCTGCGCCAGCAGATGGAAAAGCGCACCGAGCGCGCCAATCTGTGCCTCGCCGACTTCGTCGCACCGAAGACGAGCGGCGTGCGCGACTGGATCGGCGCCTTCGCCGTCACCGCGGGCATCGGCATCGAGAAATACATCGCGATGTTCAAGGAAGCCGGAGACGACTACAGCGAGATCCTGCTCAAGGCGCTCGCCGACCGTCTCGCCGAGGCGCTCGCAGAGCGCATGCACGAACGGGTCCGCAAGGAGATGTGGGGCTATTCCGCCGACGAGAGTTTCGGCAACGAGGAACTGATCAAGGAGTTCTACCGCGGCATCCGCCCGGCGCCGGGCTATCCCGCCTGCCCCGACCACACCGAGAAGCCGAAGCTGTTCGAGCTCCTCGACGCGCCGTGGAACGCGGGGATCAAGCTGACGGAGAATTTCGCGATGGTGCCTGCCTCGTCGGTGAGCGGCTACTACTTCGCGCATCCGGGTTCGGCCTATTTCGGCATCGGCCGCATCGACCGCGACCAGGTCGAGGATTACGCCCGCCGCAAGGGCCAGCCTGTCGAGACCGTCGAGCGCTGGCTCTCGCCCAACCTCAACTACCGCCGCTGACGCGGGCGGGATTCCGCCCGCCTTATCCTAGCCCGCCGGCTCCTCGTCGAAGCCGCGCCCGACGAGATCGCACAGCGCTTCCATCGCCTCCGTCGCATCGGAACCCGATGCCGTGATGACGATTTCCGACTCCTTCGCCGCGGCGAGGAGGAGGAGACCCATGATCGATCGGCCGGGAACCGTCTCGCGGCCGTTGGACACCGAGATGTCGCAGGCGAAGGTTTCGGCAACCGCAGTGAACTTCGCCGCTGCCCGCGCATGCAGGCCGCGCTCGTTGACGATCTCGACTGTACGCGTCGCGAACGCCATCAGGCGCCGTTGTCGCCGAGAAGATTGGAGGCGAGCTTGATGTACTTGCGCCCGGCGTTCTGCGCCTCGATGACGGCATCGGCGAGTTTCGCCGACTTGCGCACACCCGACAGCTTCACGAGAAGAGGCAGGTTCACCCCGGCGATCACTTCGACGTTCGCTTCCTTCAGGATCGAGATCGCGAGGTTGGACGGGGTGCCGCCGAACATGTCGGTCAGCACGATCACGCCGTCGCCGGTCTCGACCTTGGCGACCGCGTCGAGAATGTCCTGGCGCCGCGCCTCCATGTCGTCGTCGGGGCCGATACACACGGTCTCGACCCTGTCCTGCCTGCCGACAACATGCTCCATCGCGGCGACGAACTCACGGGCGAGCGCCCCGTGCGTCACGATTACCAGTCCGATCATGAAATCATCCCGTCCGCCTAGTCCCTGTTTATGTCCCGGTGCGAGATATCGACCCGCTCGCCCTTCTGCGAGAGCCATGAACCGAGAAGCTTGGCTACGTAGACGGACCGATGACGCCCGCCGGTGCAGCCGACCGCGATCGTAAGGTAACTCTTTCCCTCGGCGCTGTATCGCGGCAGCAGCGGCTCGAGGAGCGTTTTGAGATTGTCGACGTAGCGCTGGAAGTCAGGATCGCCTTCGATGAAGGCGCCGACCGGTTCGTCGAGCCCGGTCATCGGGCGCAGCGTCTCGTCGTAATGCGGGTTGCGCAGGAAGCGGACGTCGAACACCAGATCCGCCTCGTGCGGGATGCCGCGCCGGTAGGCGAAGGACATCACGAAGATCGCGAGGCCGAGCGCGGCATCGAGACCGTAATTCGCATCGAGACGCTGGCGCAGCGCGCCGATCGACATGTCGGAGGTGTCGATCACCTCGTCGGCGCGGTCCTGCAGCGGCGCGAGCAGGCGCCGCTCGACGGCGATGCCGTCGGTCACCGGCCGGTCGGGCGCCACGGGATGCCGTCGCCTGGTCTCTGTGAAGCGCCGGCGCAGAACCTCCGAATCGCAGTCGAGAAAGACGACGCGGACAGCGAGCTCCGCATGGCCGATGAGCTCGTCGAGCTCCTCGAGGAAAGGTTCGACGCCGAAGTCGCGCGTGCGCGCGTCCACACCGACCGCGAGCGGCCGCTTGGTGCCTGTCGACGGCAGCACGAGGCTGGTCAGCAGCGACAGCGGAAGGTTGTCGACCGCTTCGTAGCCGAGATCCTCGAGTGCCTTGAGCGCCGTGGATTTTCCGGCGCCGGACATTCCGGTGACGATGATGACGGGGGTGGGATCGGCGTCCCCCGCGAATGCCGCCGCGTCTGTCGCGGTCTCCTGGTCGGTCATCGGAGGCGGATCATACCTCTTCGTCGGGAAGGAGCCGTGCGCCGGTCGCCGGGTCCGGCAGACCCGCAACGTCGTAGACCGCGATGCGCACCTTGGCTACGGCTGAACATTCGAATGGTGCCACCGGAATCGACCTGATTCGGACCCCTAAATACTCGCTCCGCCCCTCCCGTGGCAACCTTTCGAGCGTTCCGGATTCGGCCAGATCGGCGGCGAGGACGACCGCGACCGGCGCCCTGTGGGGAAGGCGCGCGATGCCGGCGCCCCGGATTTCGAGGAGTCCTGCGAGCGCATCCGGCGGTGCGGCGAGAAGGGCGTCGCCATCGCGCGACAGCATCACGCGATCGTCGGCGACGAGCACGGCACCGCCGTCGATCAGACGCAGCGCAAGATCCGACTTGCCCGCGCCGGGCGGGCCGAGAAGCAGTACACCGCGCCCGCCGAAGGCGACGCAGGTCGCGTGGACAGAGGCGGCGTTCTCCGCGCCGGTCATGCGTCCGCCGCCGGCAGCCGCACCACAAAGCGCGCGCCGGCGCGCTTTCCGTCCTGCGTGAGCAGATTCTCGGCGTGGATCTCGCCGCCATGCGCCTCGACGATCTGGCGCGAGATGCTGAGGCCGAGCCCGGAATGGCGGCCGAAGCTCTCTCCCTCCGGCCGCTCGGAATAGAAGCGTTCGAAGATCGATTCGAGATTGTTCGGCGGAATGCCTGGCCCCTGATCGTCGACCCGCGCGACCACGTCGGCGCGGTCGCGGAACGCGGAGATGGCGATCTCGCCTTCCGGCGGCGTGAACGAACGCGCGTTCGAGATCAGGTTCTGGAATACCTGGACGAGACGGCCTTCGTTGCCGAGGACCGCGCAATCGGCGGGATAGCCGCGGAAGACGACCTTGGGCCCGTTCGCATCTGCCGCGGTCGTCTGGTGGACCTGGACCAGTGCCTGCAGCAGGCGTCCGAGATCGATGCGCTCGAGCTGCGCGCGCGCGAGCTCGGCATCGAGGCGGGATGCGTCCGAAATGTCGCTGATCAGCCGGTCGAGACGCCTCACGTCGTCCTCGATGATCGCCATCAGCGTCGCCTGGCGGTCGGGATCGCGCACCCGGGCAGCGGTCTCGACCGCGCTCCGGAGCGAGGTCAGCGGGTTTTTGATTTCGTGCGCCACATCGGCGGCGAAGCGTTCATTCGCGACCATGCGCTGCCACAGCGCGTCGGTCATTTCACGGAGCGATGCGGAAAGCTCGCCGATCTCGTCCATGCGGTGGCTGAAATCGGGAATGTTGTCCGCACGACCGTGCCCGCGCCGCACGTTGTCCGCGGCCGCCGCGAGACGCCTGACCGGGCCGGCGATGGCGCCCGACAGATAGAAGGAAAGCGCGATCGTCACCGCCAGCGCCACCGCGAATACGCGGAGGACGTCGAAGCGCACCGCGCGCACGCCGGCGTCGACGGCGCTTGCATCGCCCGTCACCAGCACGACTCCGAGCACCTGCTTGAAACGCTGGATCGGCGCGGCAGCACCGAGCAGCATGCCGCCGCGCGGCAGCGACCATCGCGCCGTCCGCGTGATGCCGCCCATCGCCTCGCCGACGACGGGAAAGGCTTCCGCGCGGGCGTCCTGCGCCATCGGGAAGGGCGGGTCGCGATGGCTGTCGGGGAACAGTCCGAGCAGCGTCTCGTAGATGCCGATCAGGATCGCCGAGGGAAGATCGACCTCCGCCGGGGCGGGGAGCGGCTCGATGCGGACGATGCCGACCTGTCCGCCGAGGAAGCGGCTGTCGGCGACGACGTCGCCGTCGCTTTCGAAAACACGGGCGCGGTTGCGCGTCGGCAGGACGAGGCGGCGCAGCATCGGCCGCGCGATGTCGGGAAGGATCACCTGGCCGCCGTCCGACCGCGTGCCGATAGCGCCTTCGCCCAACGCACCCGAGAAGATCTCCGCCTGCGTGCGGAGCGCCGCAAGCTCGGCCTCGATCAGCCGCTCGCGGTATTCGTCGAGATAGAGGATGCCGGCCGCGAGGATCGCCAGCGGCAGGATGTTGACGGTGAGGATGCGCCGCGTCAGCGGCGAGAAGCGTCGCCGGGTCATGGCGCAGCGTTGGAGCGTCGGGGCGGGAGGCGAACGGGTTCAGGCTTCGCGATAGCGGTAGCCGATGCCGTAGAGCGTCTCGATCTCGGCGAAATCGTTATCGGCCGCGCGGAACTTCTTGCGCAGGCGCTTGATGTGACTGTCGATGGTCCGGTCGTCGACATAAACAGACTCGCCGTAGGCCGCGTCCATCAGCTGATCGCGCGACTTCACGTGGCCGGGATGGAGCGCGAGGGCCTTCAGGATCAGAAACTCGGTCACCGTAAGGTCAACCGGCGCCTTTTTCCACGTGCATCCGAAACGGTCGAGATCGAGCCGCAGCGCGCCGCGCTCGATCGGCGGCTCCGCCGGGACATCGTCCGCCTCCTCCGGCTTGCGGCTATGGCGCCGCAGCACTGTGCGGATGCGTTCGATGAGGAGGCGCTGAGAAAACGGCTTGGTGATGTAGTCGTCCGCCCCCATCCGGAGCCCGAGAATCTCGTCGATCTCGTCATCCTTCGAGGTGAGGAATATCACCGGCATCCGGCTCTGCCGGCGCAGCCGCGTGAGAAGTTCCATGCCGTCCATGCGCGGCATCTTGATGTCGAGGATCGCGAGGTCGACGGGCTTGGCGGACAGGCCGCGGAGCGCCGAATCGCCGTCGACGTAGGTGCGGACCTCGAACCCCTCGGCCTCGAGCGTCATCGACACGGAGGCGAGGATGTTGCGGTCGTCGTCGACGAGCGCGATCGTGGCAGGCGCTTCGGCGCGGGCGGGAGAGCGCAGGGTTTCCGTCATGGTCGCCATTATCTCATCCTTTTGCAGACGATGCTTGCGGTCCGCCTAATGCTTGCAGTCTGGCCGCGGGCGCGCGTCCCCGAACCGGGGCAACTTCCGGGACAACTTAATGATCTCTAAAGGCGAATTGCGGCAGAAATTGGGCGGAGAAAGCCCCGATTCAAGCGAATTTCGGGGGAGTCCGGACGAAGCGATTGACCGCAACGGGGCCCGAGAAGCAGAGTGACGCCATGAAAAAAGACGCCGAATCTCCCGCCTTCGTCGCCCGCAGCCTGATCCGCGCCTGCGACCGCGCCGTCCTCGCCACCGCCCATGCCGACGACGGCTGGCCCTACGGTTCGCTCGTGATGGCCGCCTGCGATCACCGTGCCCGCCCGCTCCTGCTGATCTCGGACCTCGCGGAGCATATGAAGAATCTCGCGGCCGACCGCCGCGGCTCGCTCCTGTTCGACGGGACGGCGGACCTCGACAGCCCGCTGACCGGCGCCCGGGTGACCGTCCTCGGCCGCTTCGCGCCGACCGTGGACGAGGCCCTCGTCCGGCGCTACGTCTCCAGGCATCCGGAAGCGGAGATGTATCTCGGGTTCGCCGACTTCCATCTCTACGAGATGACCGTCGAGCGCGCCCATATCGTCGCCGGATTCGGGGCGATTCACTGGATTTCCGCGGACGACCTCCTCTACGACGCGGCCGATGCCGCGCCCCTCGCGGACGCCGAGGCAGACATCGTCGCCCATATGAACGAGGACCACGCGGACGCCGTGGGCCTCTATGCGACCAAGCTTCTCGGCCTCCCCGCGGGCGACTGGGCGATGACGGGGATCGACCCGGAAGGCCTCGACCTGCGCCATGGCCCGCTCACGGGACGGGTCCGGTTTCCCGCGCCGGTTCGCGATCCGCAATCTTCACGCGAAGCGCTCGTCGCCCTTGCACGCGAGGCGCGTGCGGCCTGACGTCGCTGAATTCCAGCCATTTCTGCCTTTGACTCCGGCAGCGCGCCGGGTAAATTGTGCCATCGGTTTTCAAGGACAGGCTGTAAGCGTCCGAAGCCATAATCGGGCGTCGGTCGGTACTTTGTCCTATTAGGAGGAAAAATTGAAACAGACCGGACCTGTCATGAGTTCATTCGGCCTTGGAAATCACGGCCTGGAGAACATCAGCACCGCCCACTGGAACCTGCCGATCCCGGCGCTCTACAAACATTCGCTGCGCCGCGGCGAGAGCGAGCTTGCCGCCGGCGGCGGCCTCGTGGTGACCACGGGCGAGTACACCGGCCGTTCGCCGAAGGACAAATTCATCGTCGACGAGCCCGGCTCGACCAACGACATCTGGTGGGGGCCGGTCAACAACAAGATCTCGCTCGCGCACTTCGACACGATGCGCAAGCGCATGCTCGCCTACCTGCAGCATCGCGACGTCTACGTCCAGGACTGCTACGCGGGCGCGGATCCCGACTACCGCATCAAGGTGCGCGTCGTCACCGAGCAGGCGTGGCACAGCCTGTTCGCGCAGAACATGTTCATCAACCCGCCGAAGGAAGAGCTCGCGGACTTCGTTCCGGACTTCACCATCCTGCACGCGCCGAACCTGCAGTCGATCCCGGCGATCGACGGCACGCGCTCGGAAGTGTTCGTGATGCTGAACTTCGCCGAGCAGCTCATCCTCGTCGGCGGCTCGCACTACACCGGCGAGATCAAGAAGACGATCTTCTCCGTCCTCAACTACCTGCTGCCCGCCAAGGGCGTTCTGCCGATGCACTGCTCGGCGAACATCGGCTCCGGCGGCGACACGGCGATTTTCTTCGGCCTCTCGGGCACCGGCAAGACGACGCTGTCGTCCGATCCGACCCGCACGCTGATCGGCGACGACGAGCACGGCTGGTCGGACAACGGCGTCTTCAATTTCGAGGGCGGCTGCTACGCCAAGGCGATCAACCTGTCGGCCGAGGCCGAGCCCGAGATCTACGCCGCGTGCCTCCGCTTCGGCACCGTGCTGGAGAACGTGACGCTCGACCCGCACACGAAGTTCCCGAACTTCGCCGACGGTTCGCTGACCGAGAACACGCGCGCCTCCTATCCGCTCAACTACATCCCGGGCACCAGCGCCACGGGCATGGGCGGCCACCCCGAGAACATCGTCATGCTGACCGCCGACGCGTTCGGCGTCCTGCCCCCGATCAGCCAGCTGACCGCGGACCAGGCGATGTACCACTTCCTGTCCGGCTACACGGCGCGGCTTGCCGGCACGGAGCGCGGCGTCAACGAGCCGCAGGCAACGTTCTCGACCTGCTTCGGCGCGCCCTTCCTGCCGCGGCACCCGACCGTCTACGCGAAGCTCCTCGGCGAGCGCATCAAAAAGCACGGAGCGAAGTGCTGGCTGGTCAACACCGGCTGGAGCGGCGGCGCCTACGGCACCGGCTCGCGCATGAAGATCGCCCACACCCGGGCGATGGTCCGCGCGGCGGTCGAGGGCAAGCTCGCGAGCGTCGCGGTCGCGCCCGATCCGAACTTCGGCCTGCTGATCCCGGCGAACGTTCCGGACGTTCCGAAGGAGGTTCTCAATCCGAAGGACACGTGGTCGGACAAGCCGGGCTACGACACGGCGGCGCGCAATCTCGCGTCCCGGTTCGAGGCGAACTTCAAGCAGTTCGAGAGCGCGGTCGAGCCGAGCGTCAACGCCGCCGGCATCCACGCCGCGGCCTGACGGGCATCCAATTGCATCGGAAACGGCCGGCGGCAACGCCGGCCGTTTTCATTTGGCGGCGGAGAACTCCGCATCGGCCGCCTGGACGACGGGAAGCGATTTCGCGAGCGCCTTTTCCCCTGCGTCGGTCAGCGAGACATTGACGACGCGGCGGTCGTTCGACGGGCGGGCGCGCTCGACAAGAGCCTTTTCCTCCAGCTTGCGCACGACCTGCGAAACCAGCATCCGGTCGAGCCGCGCGAAATCCGGGATCTCCTGCTGTGTCACCGCGTCTCCATTCCGCTCGAGCCATCCGGTCACGGCGAGCGTGCTGAACTGGAGCTGCGTCAGGCCGAACGTACGCAGCGCGGCGTTGATCGCCCGCTGCCAGTCGTGGAACCGGTGCCACAGGAGAAAGCCCGGGTTTTCCCACGGGCTTGCGACTTTGGAATTCTTGATCCAGGAGGCGCGCTTCATGGGACGCAATCTGCGTCCGTTTACGCCTCGATACGACCGGAATCTTGCGGCTGCCCGAATTTCCGCAGGTGCGGATCAGATCAGGGTGTCGAGCCGCGCGAGGCGGCGAGCGATTATGGCGTCCTGTTCGGCGAGTGCGTCGGCAAGGAGGGGCCGGTTCGGCGGGAGGACCGCGCGACGCATGGCCAGCGAATCGCGCTGGGAAAGATAGAAACGGCGCAAATCGGCGTTGACCGCCGTAGCGTCCGCGGGTTCCAGCAGATCGAGGAACGCGAGCTTGATGGAAGCGATCGCCCTCGCTGCGGCATCGTCGCGGACTGGCGTTGGACGCCGCATGAGCGATACGAGGTGACCGGCGCCTGCGGGTGCAAGGCCATAGACGAACGGCATCGACCGCACCCAGTTTTCGCGGGACGCGATCCAGCCTGCCGCAGTGGCGCGCTGGAGCCGGTCGAGCACGACCTCGCGGGCGGGCGACCAGCCATCGCCCGCAAGGCAGGCGACGATCTCGACGAGCCGGTCGAGGGGGACGTCACGCTGGGCGACCGCGCCGAGGAGGGCGAGGTCTATCGCGGCGGACGGGTTGAGGACCGGCTCCCTCCCGTCCGGCCTGTGCGGCAGGACGACGATGCGGGCAGGTTCGGTTGCGGCGAGCTGTAGGGCCATCATCGGTCGCTCGGTTCGGAATAATCGTTGAACGCATTCTATATGCGAATTAGTCGCATTTGCAATAGTGAATCCCGCAACAGATCGCGGTCGACCGCGGCCGCGGCAAAGCTGCATCGAGTCGAAATTAATTGAGAATGAGTATCACTATCGTTGACAGGATCAACCGCCCACAGTAAACAGCCTCCGCTCGTGCGGTCTTGTCGCATCGACCGCACGCTGGGACAGCAAGAGTATCAGGGATGAAACAGATGAAGTTCAGAGCGCTCGCCACCCTCGCCCTCGGGGCGGTCACGATCTTTGCGCCTGCCGCGCAGGCCGCCGAGGAGGTCAACGTCTATTCCTATCGTGAAGAGAACCTCATCCGCCCGATCCTCGATGCCTTTACGAAGGACACGGCGATCAAGGTCAACGTCGTCTTCGCGCCGAAGGGCCTCGTCAAGCGCATGGAGGCCGAGGGTCGCAACAGCCCGGCCGATCTCGTGCTGACCGTCGACATCGCGCGCATCAAGGAGGTCGTCGACGCCGGCCTCGCACAGCCGATCAAGACCGACACCCTGACGAAGGAAGTGCCCGCGGAGTTCCGGAGCTCCGACGGCCTGTGGTACGGGCTCACGCTGCGCGCGCGCCTGATCTACACCTCGAAGGACCGCGTGAAGAAGGGCGAGATCACGTCCTACGAGCAGCTCGCCGATCCCAAATGGCGCGGCAAGATCTGCACCCGCCCGGGCGATCACGAATACAATATCGGCCTCCTGTCTGCGATGATCGCCCACCACGGCGAAGCGAAGGCGGAAGAGTGGCTGAAGGGCGTCAAGGCGAACCTCGCCCGCAAGCCCCAGGGCAACGACCGCGCCCAGGTGAAGGCGATCATGGAAGGCGTCTGCGACGTCGCGATCGGCAACCACTACTACATGGCGCTCATGCTCAACGACGATAAGCAGAAGGCGTGGGGCGAATCCGCCAACATCGTCTTCCCGACCATCGCGGGCAGCGGCACGCACATGAACATCAGCGGAGTCGTGCTCGCGAAGCACGCCCCGCACCGCGCCAATGCGGTCAAGCTGATGGAATACATGGCCGGAAAGAAGGCGCAGCAAATCTACGCCGAGAAAAACTACGAGTACCCGGTGGACGAAGCCGTGGACGTCGCGCCGCTCCTCGCGTCGTGGGGCAAGTACAAGCGCGACACTCTGTCGCTCGAAAAGATCGCGTCTCAACGGGCCGCAGCGCTCAAAATGGTGAACCGGGTCGGCTACAACGACGGACCCACCACCAACTGATCCGCCACCAACCGAACGAACGGCAAACAATGGCCCCGGAGACGACGGTACCGCCCCGATGGCGGGTCTGAGCGCAAGTTCCGGAACGACACTCGCCCGCCGCTTCCCGCGCTTTCTCCCGGACGCGTGGACGGCGGGCGCCGTCGTCGTCGCCCTGATCGTCGCGACGCCCGTCCTCGGCGTCTTCTGGCTCGCGCTCTTTCCGACCGAGAACGTCTGGCCGCATCTGATCGACACGGTGCTGCCGGGTTACGTCGCCACCACCCTCTGGCTGATGGGCGGCGTCGCCGCCGGCACCGTCCTGATCGGCGTCGGCACGGCATGGCTCGTCACCATGTGCACCTTTCCGGGACGCCGCATCCTCGAATGGGCGCTGGTGCTGCCGCTCGCCATGCCGGCCTACGTCGTCGCCTATGTCTATACCGACATCCTCGAATACGCCGGACCGGTCCAGCGCTCGCTCCGCCTGCTGTTCGGCTGGCAAACCGCCCGCGATTACTGGTTACCCGAGATCCGTTCGCTCGGCGGCGCGATCACGGTGATGACGCTCACCCTCTATCCCTACGTCTATCTGCTGGCGCGTTCGGCGTTTCTCGAACAGGCGACCGGCGTCGTCGAGGCGGCGCGAACGCTCGGCTGCAGCGCATGGGCGGCGTTCCGCCGCGTGTCGCTGCCTATGGCACGGCCATCCATCGTCGTCGGCGTGGCGCTCGCGATGATGGAGACGCTCAACGATTTCGGCACGGTCGACTTTTTCGCGGTGCGGACGCTGACCGCCGGTATCTTCAACGTCTGGCTGGTGATGAACAACACCGGCGGCGGCGCGCAGATCGCCGTCGTGATGCTGGTGTTCGTCGTCCTGCTGCTCCTCGCCGAGCGCGGCGCGCGGCGCAAGCGCGGCTATCACAACACGACGCTCCGCTACCGCGAGGCGCAGCCCTGCCGACTGCCCGTCGTCCGCGCATGGGCCGCCTTTGCCGCGTGCGCACTGCCGGTCGCCGCGGGTTTCCTGATCCCGGCCGGTCTCCTCGTCTCCTACGCGGTCGATTCGTTTTCGGACTCGCTCACGAACCGGTTTCCGGAGGCGCTCCTCAACAGCCTGATGCTGGCTTCGATCGCCGCCGCCGCCGCAGTCGTCGTCGGGCTCTTCCTCGCCTATGCGGTCCGGCTCCGGAAGAGCGAGACGCTGCGCGGGCTCGCGCGCTTCGCGAGCCTCGGCTACGCGGTGCCGGGCGCCGTGCTTGCCATCGGCATCCTGAGCCCGTTCGGCGCGTTCGACAACGCGGTGGACCGGTTCGCGCGGGCGAGTTTCGGCGTCGGCACCGGGCTGATTCTGAGCGGGACCATCGTCGCCGTCCTGTTCGCCTACGTCGTCCGCTTCCTCGCGCTGTCCTACGGCACGCTCGAAGCCGGCCTCGGGCGCGTGACGCCCCACATCGTCGATGCCGCACGCACGCTCAAATGCGGACCGGCCAAGGCGCTGGTCCGCGTCAACCTGCCGATCATCCGGAGCAGCATCCTGACCGCCGCGCTCCTCATCTTCGTCGACTGCATGAAGGAGCTGCCGGCGACGCTGCTGCTCCGGCCCTTCAACTTCGACACGCTGGCGACCTACGTCTACCAGTTCGCATCGAACGAGCTTCTGGAGAAATGCGCGCTCGGGGCCGTCGCCATTGTCGCGGCCGGCATCGTGCCGGTCGTCCTGCTGACCCGGGTGATGGGCCAGCGTCGGCCGGATCAGGAAATCTCGATCACCTGAAGACGTGCGCGCTCAGTGCGCCTCTTCCCAGTTGGGCCCCGCGCCGGTATCGACCACGAGCGGCACCGCGAGATGCGCCGCCTCCTCCATGACCTTCTTCACGAGCGCGGTGGTCTCGTCGAGCTCGCCCTCCGGCACCTCGAAGATCAGTTCGTCGTGCACCTGGAGGAGCATCTTCGCGGCGAGACATGCCTTTTCGAGCGCGGGCGGAATGCGGATCATCGCCCGCTTGATGATGTCGGCGGCCGCCCCCTGGAGCGGCGCGTTGATCGCGGCCCGCTCCGAGAAGCTCCGCATCGCCGGGTTCTTGTCGGCGATGCCGGGCGTGTGGCACTTCCGCCCGAAGATCGTGGTGACGAACCCATGCTCGCGCGCGAACGCCTTCGTCGTCTCCATGTAGTCGCGGATGCCGGGGAACTTCGCGAAATAGCTGTCGATGTAGGTCTTCGCCTCGCCCTGCGGAATGCGCAGGTTGCGCGCGAGACCGAAGGCGCTGATGCCGTAGATGATGCCGAAATTGATCGCCTTGGCGCGATTGCGGACGGCCGAGTCCATCCCCTCGACAGGAATGCCGAACACCTCGCTCGCCGTCATGGCGTGGATGTCCTGGCCCTCGCGGAACGCCTCGCGCAGCGTCTCGATCCCGGCCACGTGGGCCAGCAGCCGGAGCTCGATCTGCGAGTAGTCCGCCGACAGCAGAACGCAGCCCTTGTCGGCGACGAAGGCGCGGCGGATGCGCCGCCCTTCCTCGGTGCGCACCGGGATGTTCTGGAGGTTGGGGTCGCTTGACGACAGCCGCCCGGTCGAGGCGACTGCCTGTGCATAGGACGTGTGGACGCGCCCCGTCTCCGGATTGATCTGCGCGACCAGCGCGTCGGTGTAGGTGCTCCTGAGCTTGGTCAGCTGGCGCCAGTCGAGCACGCGCGCGGGCAGGTCGTGGCCCTGCGCGGCGAGATCCTCAAGCACGTCGGCGCCGGTTCCGTAGGCACCGGTCTTGGTCTTCTTGCCGCCCTGGAGGCTCATCTCGTCGAACAGAACCTCGCCCAGCTGCTTGGGCGAGCCGATGTTGAATTCGTGTCCGGCAAGCTTGTAGATGTCCTCGGCGATGGCGGCCGCGCGCTTCTCGAAATCCTTGGTGAGGTCGTTGAGGAAATGCGCGTCGGCGATGATACCCCTCCGCTCCATCGCCGACAGAACGGGAATGAGCGGGCGCTCCAGCGTTTCGTAGACACCGACCATGCGCTCGCCGACGAGCCGCGGCTTGAACTGGCGGTAAAGACGGCCGGTCACCTCGGCGTCCTCGGCAGCGTAATCGAGCGCCTTGTCGAGCGCCACCTCGGCGAAGCCGATCTTGTTCTTCCCGGTCCCTGTGACCTCGCTGTACTTGATATTGGTGTGGCCGAGATGGAGGAGCGCGAGCTCGTCGAGCCCGTGATTGTGCGCGCCGCCGTCGAGGACGTAGGACAGCACCATCGTGTCGTCGATCGGCGCGACCTCGATGCCGCACCGCGCCAGCACCTGCATGTCGTACTTGATGTTGTGCCCGACCTTGAGGACGCCCGGGTCTTCGAGAAGCGGCTTGAGGAGGGCGACAGCGCGGTCGCGCGCGATCTGCTTGGGCGCGTCGCCCGAGGGCGCCCCACCGCCGAGATCGAGCTCGGGCGCGCCGCCGCCGGGCGCGACGTGGCCGACCGGGATGTAACAGGCATGCCCGCCTTCGACCGACATGGAGACGCCGACGAGCTCGGCGCGCATCGAATCGAGCGACGTCGTCTCGGTGTCGACCGCGACGATACCGACCTTTGCAGCCGCGTCGATCCAGCGCTTCAGCGCCGCCTCGTCCTGCACCAGCTCGTACTTCGCGTCGCCCGGCGCGATTTGCGCGTCCTTCGAGGGCTCCGCGTGGTCGCCGCCGAGATCGGCGCGGACGCGCGCGAGGATCGACTTGAAGCCCTGCTCTTCGAGGAACGGGATCAGCACGTCGGGGTCGGGATCGCGCTTCCGGAATTCGGCGATCTTGTGCTCGACCGGCACGTCGTCGCGGAGCTTCACGAGCTCGCGCGAGATGCGCGCCATCTCGGCGTTCTCGACCAGCGTCTGGCGGCGCTTCGGCTGCTTGATCTCCTCGGCGCGGGCGAGCAGCGTGTCGAGGTCGCCGTACTCGGTGATGAGCTGCGCCGCGGTCTTGACGCCGATGCCGGGCACGCCCGGCACGTTGTCGGTCGCATCGCCCGCGAGCGCCTGGACCTCAACCACTTTCTCCGGCGCGACGCCGAAGCGCTCCATCACCTCGGCCGGGCCGATCATCTTGTTCTTCATCGGATCCAGCATCTCGACGCCGGGACGGACGAGCTGCATGAGGTCCTTGTCGGACGACACGATGGTGACCTTGAAGCCCTGCTCGGTTGCGAGCCTGGCGTAGGTCGCGATCAGGTCGTCCGCCTCGAAGCCCTCGCGCTCGAGGCACGGCAGGCTGTAGGCGCGCGTTGCGTCCCGGATCAGCCCGAACTGGGGAATGAGCTCCTCGGGCGGCGGCGGGCGGTGCGCCTTGTATTCCGTATAGATGTCGTTCCGGAACGTCTTGCGCGCGGTGTCGAAGATCACGGCGACGAAATCCGCTTCCGCGTCCTCGATCAGCTTTGTCAGCATGTTGGCGAAGCCGTAGACGGCGTTGACCGGCGTGCCGTCCGGCCGCGTCATCGGCGGCAGCGCGTGGAACGCGCGGAAGATGAACCCCGATCCGTCGACCAGATAGACGTGGTCCAGTTCGTCCGTGTCCGCCATGCTTCCCCGTTTCCGTCTGCGTTTTCCGAGGCCGCAGAATGCAGAATCGGACGCCCCGAGTCGAGGGACGCGGGCGCCCTCAGGGCCAGGCGGGCGAATCGGTCCCGAGCGGCACGGGCGGCCGGTCGCGGGAGGGCGGCGTGTCGGAGAGCGCATAGGCCGGGCGTAGCGCGGAAACGCGGCCGAAGGCGGTGTCCCACTCCCCGAGAAGCGAAGAGACGGAGGCGCGGTCCGGATTGGCCGCGGGCGGCGCGGGCTCGGGGCCGACCGCATCCGCCATGTCGCGGATCCACTGCGCGGTCCGCGCGAGCGAGACCTCGACGTGCCAGCTTCCGCCCTCCTCGGCGCGCCTGAGCAGCGCGCGCATCGCGCCGAACGCGCCGAGATAGCCGCTCAGATAGTCGAGCGGCTGGCACGGCTGGCGCCGGGGCGGACCCTCACCCTCCAGCGTCGAGAAACCGGCCGCCGCCTGTACGAGCGTGTCGTAGCCGCGCCGGCCGGTCCACGGCCCGACGCTCGAAAAGGCCGAGACCGACACCGAGACGATGCCGGGCCGGAGCCGCGCGAGGTCGGCGGGGCCGAACCCGCGGGCCGCGAGCGATCCCGGACGGTAGGACTCGATGAAGACGTCCGCCTCCCGCACCAGCATCTCCATGTGCGCCCGGTCCGCCGCCGCGTTCAGGTCGAGATGGGCCGAAAGCTTGCCGAAGCCGGTATCGATCACCAGCGGCTCGATGAAGGGGAGGTGCGGCGCGGCGATCCGCATGACCGTCGCACCCAGTTCGCCAAGGGTCCGGCCCGCCATCGGGCCCGCGATGACGCGGGTCAGATCGAGAACGCGAAGGCCGGAAAGAGGCCGCTCTCCCGGCGGGAACGGCTCGGGCGGCACGCCGCCGGTCCGTTCGATCCGGACGGCGGGAAGGGCGCGCACGGCCTTGGCCTGCGGGTGCGCCTCCCACTCGGCCCGGTCGCGGCGGCGAACCGCGCAGAGCCCGCATCCGGCGGCCTGGTCCTCGATCTCCTGCCCGGGCAGCTTCGCGAGGGCCTTGGCGAGTGCGGCGCCGCCTTCCGGAGCGTCGAACAGATCGAGCAGCCCGTCGCGGAGATGGGGGAAGTTGCCGTGGAGATAGACCCATTCGCCGTCGCCTGCCCGGTAGTAGCCGGTCACCGGGTCCCAGCGCTTGCCGCCGCCCGGCTCGACGCGGAGAAAATCCGACGACGCCATCGCCAGCGAGGAGGCGGCGCGGTCGACGGTGACGGTTTGCACACGCCCCGTGCGCCGCCGGTCGATCTCCACAGCCGCAAGGCCGACCGCGCCTATGGCAGCCGAGGCGAGATCTGCGACCGGCAGCGGCGAGGCGATTAGAGTAGGTGCAGGCGTGACGGTCAGCAGATCCCGCGGCGCGTCCTGCCAGCCTGCAGCATCGAGCAGGGAGGCCAGGCAGCGGTCGATCGGAAACGGCAGGGAACCGGGCATCGGAAATCCTCCGCCTCGGTTCTACACGTATCCCGGAATGCGGAACAGCATTCACGGAACCCCATAAAATCTCAGCCTTTGGGCTTCCGGGTCGAGACGGTGACGCCGACGACGATCAGCCCGGCGCCGATCACGTGATAGAGCCCGATGCTTTCGCCGAGGAGCGGAATGGCGAACGCAGCGGCGAACACCGGCGTCAGATAGAGGTAGAAGCCGGCCCGCGTGGGGCCCAGCCGGGCGATGGCGAAATTCCAGCAGAGGATGGCGACCACCGACGGGAAGACCGCGACGAACAGGAGCGAGACGACCGCCGTCGGGCCGGGGTTCGGCAGGTGGCCGGTCGCGACCTCCCAGGCGAAGAACGGCAGGTGGCACAGGCTGCCGACGGCGCAGACCATGACGAGCAGCGTCAGCGGATGGAACTTGTAAGGCAGGCGCTTGACCGCGATGCCGTAGCCCGCGAGGCCGAGATTGCAGGCGACCATGATCGCGTCGCCGACGTTGAATTCGAGCCCGAGCAGCACCGAGAGCTTGCCGCGGGCAATCATGTAGAGGACGCCGAAGATGGCGGCGGCGGCGCCGAGCCACTGGATACGCCCCGTCCGCTCGCCGAGGAAGAAGAACGACAGGATCACCACCATCACCGGCAGCGAAATCTGGATGACGCCGGCGTTGATCGCGGTCGTGTAGGTGAGCGCGACATAGGCGACCCCGGCACCCAGGAACGGCATCAGGAAGCCTGCGAGGGCGAGGAGGCGGATGTTGCGCACCACCTCGTCCCACTCGCGCTTCAGGTGCGTCCAGGCGAACGGCAGCAGGATCAGCGCGCCCATCGTCCAGCGCGTAAAGCCGAGCGTGTAGGACGGAACCTCGCCCGCGGCCCAGCGGCCGACGACATAGTTGAGCCCGAAGATCGAGACCGCGAAGACCATCAGGAGATGGGCGGATGCCTCGCTGCCGGACGCGGCCGTTCGGGTGGGTGAGCTCATGTCGCAAGCGTCTCCGAGGGGAAAGGTCTGCTACAGAAAGCAGGCCCGGCCGCCGGGACCGGCGGCGAAATCAGTGATTGGGCGAAAGTCCGAATTCGGCACGCGCGACACCGGCCATCCGTGTCGGCGCGATGGCGTTTCCTCCGCCGCCCGGGCCGGACCGATATTGTTCGGTCTCTAACGTTTTCACGACGCTAGCACGGAACGCCGGGACGCAGACAGGAAAAACCCGCACCGGCGGACCGGCGCGGGTTCGGGATAGTCGACAGTGCAGCCGGACTACATGCCGAGGCGCTTCGCCGCCTCGGTCGCGATCGTGTGGTCGACGTATTTCGACACGTCGATCGTCTGACGCAGGATGCCGAGCTTGTGGAGATCGTCGACGTTCGACTGGAACGCCTTCACGTCCACCATGCCCTTGGGATCGTGATAGTAGTCCGAGCCCTTCTGGAACGCCCACGACGCGAAGTTCTCGGGCTTCTGCTTGGTCGCTGCCGCGGTCATCGCGAGCGCCTTGTCGCGGTTCTTCGGATCGAGCAGCCAGTTGGTGCCGCGGATGTAGTCCTCCATCCAGTCGACGAGGACCGCGCGGTTCTTCGCCACGTAGTCCTTCTTCGCCGCGAACAGCAGGAACTGCGTGCTGCCGAGGCCGTCGCGCTGGTAGAACAGCGGCCGCAGCCCGCCCGCCGCCTTGGCCTTCGCCCAGAACGGCGCGAGCAGCACGGCAACGTCCGTCTTGCCCTGGCGGACCATCGCCTCCATGGCGCCGAAGCGGGCCTCGACGATGTTGACGTCGACGCCGGGCTTCAGCCCGTCCTTCAGCAGCACGATGCGGGCCGCCATGTCGACCGCGCCGCCCTTGCCGTTGATCGCGAGCACCTTGCCCTTGAGGTCCTTGACGGACTTGATCGGCGAATCCTCTTTCACCGCATAGACCGTCGAGAATTCGGGCCCGTCGCGGGCAACGTCGCCGAGGGCGACGATGTCCTGCTTGGCGTTGACGACGCCGGCGGCGAAGGTCGAGAAGGCGAGCACCGAAATGCCGAGCTCGCCCGCGGCCATGGCCGTCAGCTGCTGCGAGCTGCCGCCGAAATGGATCATCTCGACCGAGTAGCTCTTGCCCTGGTGCTTCGCGATCCCCGCACCTTCCTTGAAGATCAGCGGCTGCAGGTGGATCGGGATCACCGAGAATCCCACGCGGATCTTGGTCTGGGCGTTCGCCGCCTGGCCCGCGATCGCGAACCCGGCCGCGACCGCGAGGACCGCGGTCAGCACCCTTACGTGTCTCTTAAGTCCAGTCATTTGGTTTCCTCCCGTTTTGGGTTTTCCGTGTCGTTCCGTAAGTTTCCACGCATCTAGACCGCATGCGCCGTCTCGGCGTGCCAGGCGAGAAGCTTCCGCCGAAGCCAGGCGAAGCCCTCGATCAGGGCGTAACCGATCGCCGCGGTGACGAAGATGCCGAAGAACACCTTGTCGGACTCGCCGAAGCGCGCCGAATAGATCATGTAGCCGCCGAGCCCCTGCCCGCCCGTCAGCATCTCGGTGACGATGGCGACGATCAGCGTGATCGGGAAGGCAATCTGGAGGCCGGTAAGGATCGCCGGCAGCGCCGCCGGCACCACCACCTTCCAGAACAGCTTCGCCTCGCTTGTGCCGAGCGCGCGCGCCGACCAGATCAGGTACTTGTCGATGTTGCGCGTCCCAAGGTGCGTCGCGCTGATGATCGGCACGATGCAGGCAACCGCGGTCATCAGCACCTTGGAGACGTCGAAGACGCCGAACCACAGGACGAAGATCGGCATGAGCGCGATCTTCGGGATCGGGAAGGCGAAGGACACGAGGGGATCGAGGAACCAGCGCGCCCTCTTCGACACCGACATCGCGACGCCGATACCCACGCCCACCGCTGCCGCGAGCAGGAAGGAGAGGAGAGTCCGGTAGAGGGTGAAACCGGCGAGCTGGAGAAGCCCGCCTTCCATGATCTCCTCGAAACCGCGCACCAGCACGTCGCTGAGCATGGGCAGCAGGAACGGATCGACCATTTCCGCACGCCCGACGGCTTCCCACACCAGCAGCAGGACGACGATCGAGGCGGAGCGCCGGACGAAGGCCGGGATCTTGAACCTCCGACGGGCGGGCGCCGCGGCCCGCGCGGCGGCTATCCCTGATCCTGCCATCGGAGCATCCAGTTCATGAACTTGACGTAGAGCCGGTCGGCGGTGAAACCGATGAGGGCGACGATGAGGATTCCGGCGAACATTCCAGAATAGTCGCCCGCCTCGCCGAGGCTCTGGATCAGGTAGCCGATCCCGGCGCGGGCGATGAGGAATTCGGAGCTCACCAGCAGCGTGAACGACAGCGCGAGAGCGATGCGGAGGCCGCTCAGGATCTCGGGGAGCGCCGCCCGGAAGTAGATCTTCCACAGGAGCCGGATACCGCGTGTCCCGAGGCTCCGCGCCGACCAGACGAGCTGTCCGTTGACGCCCCGCGTGCCGTTGAAGGCGCTGACGACGACCGGCAGCAGGCAGCCGAGGAAGACCGCGAAGATCTTCGAATTGTGGCCGATGCCGAACCACAGGATCAGGAGCGGGATCAGGGCGGACTTCGGCAGCGGGTAGGTGATGCGCACCACCGGCTCGAACACGTCGCGCACCCAGGCGACCTGCGCCATGCCGACGCCGAGCGTAACGCCGACGATCACGGCGAGGAGAAGGCCCGCCATCTGGCGGTAGATCGAGACGCCGACATGGGTGAGGAGGTCGCCGCCCGAGGCGAGATGCACGAGACCGGAGATTATCGCCGAGGGGGACGGCAGCAGCTCGGCGCTGATCATGCCCCCCATCGCCGCCGCCTGCCACAAGGCGACGAGGAGGAAGAGCGGGGTGTAGAAGCGGATCGCCGTCATCCGGCGGCGCGCTCCGTCGGGCGCGGACCGGGCACCACGGCCTTGATAACCTCGTCGCGCAGGATGTCCCAGATCTCGTCGGCCTTCTCGTCGACCTTTAGCCGCGGCGCGTCGTCGGCGAGGTCGATGTCGAGGACCGTCTTGATGCGGCCCGGCCGCGCGGTCATGACCACCACCTTCTCGCCGAGGAACACCGCCTCGCGCACGTCGTGGGTGACGAATAGAACGGTCTTATTGGACGCGCGGCAGATCTCGCGCAGTTCCTCCTGCATGATCACGCGCGTCTGCGCGTCGAGCGCGCCGAACGGCTCGTCCATCAGCAGCGTGTCCGGATCGCACGCCAGCATGCGGGCGAGCGCGACGCGCTGCTGCATGCCGCCCGACAGGCGGTTCGGAAACACGTCCTCGAAGCCGGTGAGCTTCACCATGTCGATGTAGTGCTGCGAGATGTCGCGGCGCTCCGCTTTCGCGATGCCCTTCTCGACGAGGCCGTATTCGACGTTGCCGCGCACCGTCATCCACGGGAACAGCGCGAAATGCTGAAAAACGATGCCGCGGTCGGGTCCGGGCGCATCGATCCGCTTCCCGTCCATCCGGATCTCGCCGGTGGACGGAGCGATGAAGCCGCCGATCATGTGAAGAAGCGTGCTCTTGCCGCAGCCGCTCGGACCGACGATGGTCACGATGCTGTTGCGTTCCACGCCGAGGTCGACGAGGTCGACCGCGACGATCGGATCGGGCGTGTCGCCCTGATAGACCTTGCTGACCCCGGCTACCTCGATATAAGCCATCCGCTCCCCGTCCGACGCATCCGTCCCTCGTACATTTTCTGTCTTGTTTATGCGCGCACAGTACGCAACAAGACCGCGCCGGGCAACGCAAAGTGGCCCCGATAAAAGACCGTCAGGGAGTGCCTCAATGCCGATCGAGATCGACCGCACCAATCACCGCAGCATCTGGGCGGACCTGCAGGGCGTCAGCTTCACGCAGGGCTATGTCGAAGCCGCGGGCGTCGAGACGCGCTATCTCCGGTCGGGCGAAGGCAACGGGCGCGCGTTGATCTTCCTGCACGGCACCGGCGGCCATGCGGAGGCCTACAGCCGCAATATCGGGCCGCACGGCAAGCTGTTCGATACCTTCGCGATCGACCTTCTCGGCCACGGGCTCACCGGAAAGCCGGATTACGACTACGAGATCGCGCGGTACATCGACCACATCGCCGCCTTCATGGACGCGTTCGGCATCGAGAAGGCCTCGCTGTCGGGCGAGTCGCTTGGCGGCTGGATCGCGGGCGCCTTCGCCGCGGCGCACCCGGACCGGGTCGACTGCCTCGTCCTCAACACCGCGGGCGCCGAGAAGGTCAGCCCGAAGGCGCTCGAGAGCCTGCGCCAGACGACGCTCGACGCCGTGCTCGATCCAAACTGGGAGCGCGTGCGCTCGCGCCTAGAATGGCTGATGTACGACAAGTCGGACGTCAACGACGACCTCGTCGGCTGCCGTCAGCGGCTCTACAAGACGCCGGAGATGCGGAGCGGCATCGAGCACCTCCTCTGCCTGCACACCATCGAGGCGCGCCAGCGCCATGCGGTGAAGCCGGAGCAGTGGGCGGCGATCAAATCGCCGACGCTGGTGCTGTGGACCGATCACGACCCGACCTCGACGGTCGATGTCGGCGAGCAACTCGCCGCCGCGATCCCGGGCTCGGAATTCGTCGTGATGACCGACTGCGGCCACTGGCCCCAGTTCGAGGACGCGGACACCTTCAACCGCCTCCACATCGACTTCCTGCAGCGCCACGGCTGAGCCGGGCGCATCGCCGCGTCAGGCGATGCCGAGGAAGCGTTCGGCGTTCGCGTGTTCGATCATCGTACGCACCGCCGGATCGAGGTTGCAGCGGTCGAGGAACGCGACCGGGTCCTTCTCGCCCATGCCGAACGGGAAATCGGTGCCGATCACCATGCGGTCGTTGCCGAACGCATCGAGCACGTAGTGCAGCGCGTCCGGGCTGTGCGTGATCGTGTCGTACCAGAAGGTCTTCGCGTACTCGATCGGCGCCTTCGTCGTATTCGCCCGCGCCTCGTCGCGGATGTTCCAGCCGTGGGTGAGGCGGCCCAATACGTAGGCGAAGGCGCCGCCGCCGTGGCTCCACAGCACGCGGAGGTCCGGCAGCCGTTCCGCGACGCCGCCGAGGATGAAGCGGCTGATCGACGTCGCGGTCTCCAGCGGGTTGCCGACGATGTTCGGAAGATAATAGTCGCCCATCCGCTCCTGACCGACGACCTGGCCCGCGGGATGGACGAACACCGAGACGTCGAGGTCGGCGCAGGCTTCGAAGAACGGAAAGACGTCGGGATGGTCGAGGTCGCGGCCGCCCGGGAAGGTGCCGATCTCGACCGCTTTCAGCCCCAGCGTCTCGACCGCGTGGCGCAACTCGGCGATGGCGAGGTTCGTGTCCTGCAGCGGCACCGTCGCCATGCCCATGAAGCGGTCGGGATGGCGCGAGACGATCTCGGCGCAATAGCCGTTCTGCATGCGCGCGAAGGCCTGCGCCGCGTTCGCCTCCGCCCAGTAGCAGAGCATGACCGGCACCGGCGAGATCACCTGCTTGTCGATGCCGAGACGCTCCATGTCGGAGATGCGCTTCTCCGCGTCCCAGCACTGGTCGGTGACGTGACGGAACAGGCGCTCGCCGACCATGATGTTCGCCGAGCAGGCGTCGCAGCGCTCGAACCGCGGCCAGCGGTTGCCGGTGTATTTCGCGCCCCAGTCCTCCCAACCGTTGGGCAGGAAATGCGTGTGGAGATCGTAGCGCACGATGCCGCCTCCTCTTCCGCGGTTACGGCTTCGCCCGGATATGCGGGCCGAGATGCGCGAGGTCCTGATCGGTCTTGAAGCCGGCCTTGCTGATGCCGTAGAGCACGATCTCCTCGTCCTCCTCCTCGAGCGCGCCCGTGACGCCGACGGCGCCGAGGATGCGGCCCTGGTCGTCGCGCACCAGCTCGCCGCCGCCGACCATGAACATCTTGTGATCGACGAAGTTCTGCACCTGGGCGACGAACTCCGGTCCCTGCTGCTGGCGCACCTTTACGAGCGCCGACGAGCGGCCGAGCGCGAGCGAGGCAACCGCCTTGCCCTGCGCCATCTCGATGCGCGCGGTCGAGCAGCCGTCCTCGCGCTGGGCGGAGATGATCTTGGCGCCGATGTCGGTGACGACGACGCACATCGGGCGCAGGTTCAGTTCGCGGCTCCGCTTCAGGATGATGTCGATGATTTCGTTGGCTTTGGCGAGCGTCAGCATGCCTCTCCCTTTCCTTCTCTTCGTGTCTCTTCGATGACCGTACGGGCGCGGACCTGGTCCGGCCGTCCGGCGATTTGCAAGCCCGTGCGGATCAGAGCTTCAGGAGCTTGCGCACGTTGCCATTGAGTATCTTCACCCGGTCCTCGCGGCAGAGCGGGATCTGCTCCGCCCATTCGACGCCGGGCTTGTTATCGACGAACGGATAGTCGACCGAGAACATGATGCGGTCTACGCCGAGCTCCTGCACCGAGCAGATCAGCGCCGGGTTCGAGAAGTTGCCGCTCGTCGTGATGTGGAAATGCGCCTCGAAGATTTCGCGAAACGAACGCTTCCGCGCGTTCTCCTTGCGCGACAGCGCGTGGTCGATGCGCCACAGCAGGAAGGGCAGCGCCTCACCCATGTGGCCGAGGATGATCTGGAGGCCGGGATGCGCGTCGAACACGCCGGACAGCACGAGGCGGATGCCCTGCGTCGCGGTCTCGACGGTGTAACCCCATCCCGCCGAAGCGAGCGTCGGGAAATCGCCGAGATAATCCTTGTAGTAGGCCTCTATCACCGCGGGATGCGGGTATCCCGGATGCATGTAGAGCGGCACGCCGAGCGCCTCGGCGCGCGCGAAGATCGGCCAGAATTCCTTGCCGTCGCAGAACCTCCCGTTGGTCAGCCCGTGGATCATCGCGCCCTTGAAGCCGAGATCCTTGACGCAGCGCTCGAGCTCGTCGGCCGCCGCCTCGGGGTTCGCGGTCGGCAGCGCGCCGAAGGCGGCGAAGCGCGCCGGGTTCGCCTGCACGGTCGCATGGAGATTGTCGTTTGCGGTCCGCGCGACCGCCGGGCCGGTTTCCGCGTCCATGCGCTGGGTCGACGGCGCGCCGTGGCTCAACACCTGGATGTCGATACCGGCCTCGTCCATCTCCTTCAGCCGCAGCGCGCCCACGTCGTAGAGGCGGTCGAGCAGGTCCGAGGACCGCGTCGCGTTGCGTCCCGCGAAGTGCTCGGTGACGGCGTGATCCCAGTAGTGTTCCTCGAGCGCGATAACCTCGATTCCGGTCTTGGTGGCCATGGTTCCTCCCGTGCGCGCCGTCCATGCGGCAGCGTATTGTCCGGCCGAACGGTAGCAGCAGACCGGCAGGCCGTCACAGCAAATTGCACTTGGAACGGCACGGCGATTGCCGGTCCGCGCGCCGCGGGCTAAGACGAAGGCCCTACCCGTCCACCGGCATGGAAATCGCATGGCCCGCATCGTCGCCGCCTTCGGCACCTCGCACAGCACGATGCTGTTCTCGTCGGCGGAGAACTGGCTGAAGCTGTTCGACCATGTCGACCGCAAGGCCCCGGTCCACGACACGGACGGCACGCCGCGCCCGTTCGATCATTTCCTCTCGCACCGGCCGGCCGATGCCGATGCCCGCATCGCGCCGGACGTCCTGCGCCGCCGCCATGCCGAGTCGAATGCCGCGCTCGACCGGCTCGAAGCCGATATCGCCGCCGCGCACCTCGATGCGATGATCGTCATCGGCGACGACCAGCGCGAGATATTCCAGGACGATTGCCGTCCGGCCATCGCGATCCATTGCGGCGAGACCATCCGGAACGCCGCCGCCCCCTCGAAGCCCGCCGATGACTGGTACGTCGCGGATCAGCGGTGCCGCCTCGAGGACGGCGCCGACCGGCACTATCCGTGCGATGCCGCGCTCGCCCTGCATCTCACCGCGGGCCTGACTGGGCGCGGTTTCGACATCGCTGCCCTGACGGCGCTGGAGCATGACCGCTTCGAGGGCCACGCCTATTCCTTCGTCCACCGGCGTCTGATGCGGAACGGGCCCATCCCGATCGTGCCGGTGTTCCTCAACACCTACTATCCGCCGAACCAGCCGACCCCAGCGCGCTGCCGCGCACTGGGCGAGGCGATCGGCGCACTCGTCGCCGCGTGGCCGAAGAAGGCGCGCATCGGGCTGATGGCGTCCGGCGGCCTCAGCCATTTCCTCGTCAACGAGGAGCTCGACGAACGCGTGATTTCGGCTCTCAAGGCAAAGGACCTCGATGCGCTCGATGCGCTTCCAGCCGCAATCCTCGTCGGCGGATCGTCCGAGATCCGCAACTGGATCTGCGTCGCGGCGGCGGCGCGCCATCTCGATCTCGACTGGCTGACATACGTCCCAGCCTGCCGCTCGAAGGCGCTCACCGGCGTCGGCCTGGGATTCGCCTCATGGCGTTGAGTGCAGGCCCTCTCACCGCTTACATTCCCGTTTAACGTCTGATTAACGCTACCGGGCGACACTTCGCGCGTCACGGGCCGGCAGATTTCAACCGACGAGGAAACACGTAATGACGCCAGAGCAGGTGGGACTCATCCAGAAGTCCTTCGAGAAAGTCGCGCCGATCCAGGAAGTCGCGGCGGACCTCTTCTACAACCGGCTGTTCGAGCTGGACCCGTCGCTGCGCACGATGTTCCCGGAGGATTTGAGCGAGCAGAAGAAGAAGCTGATGGCGACCATCGCCTTCGTCGTCGCCAGTCTCGACAGGCTCGACCAGATCGTACCGGCGGTGGAAAGCTTGGGCCGCAGCCACGTTGCCTACGGTGTTCAGGACAAGCATTACGATACGGTCGGCGCCGCGCTTCTGTGGACCCTCGAGCAGGGCCTCGGCGAGGCGTGGAACGATGAGCTGAAGTCGGCCTGGGCCGCGGCATACGGGTTACTGGCCGACACGATGCAGAGTGCCGCCGCCGACGCCTAGGCTCTTCCAGCCCGGTCAGAGCATGCACCGGTATCGCTGACAACAGCGATGCAGACAGCATTTCTCATCGGCATCGCATCGGAGATCCAACTACCGGCCCGGAAGCGATGGGGCTAGCCTTCTCAGCCCTTAATCCACCGTTAAGAAAGACACTTATAAGTTTCCGTGAGGGGCCGACAGCAACCGACAGCCCGAAAGGAAACATCCATGACCCCCGCCCAGGTCAATCTGATCAAGCAATCCTTCGAGAAGGTCCTGCCGATCAAGAAGATCGCCGCGGATCTCTTTTACGATCGCCTTTTCGAGCTCGATCCGCCGCTCCGCAAACTTTTCCCGGAGGACATGACCGAGCAGAAGATGAGGCTGATGACGGCGCTGTCCTTCGTAATTGCAGGCCTCGACCGGCTCGAAGAGATCACCCCGGCGCTTGCGAGCCTCGGTCGCAGCCACGCCGGCTACGGCGCCGAGAAAAAGGATTACATCACGGTCGGTGCCGCGCTTTTGTGGACACTTGAGCAGGGCCTAGGCAGCGACTGGAACGAAGAGCTAAAGGCAGCCTGGGCCGCCGCTTACGGCGCCATTGCCGACACGATGCAGAGTGCTTACGAAGACGCCTAGGCTACACCCGTCCAGTAGGTGGTAGCACGGGCATCGCGATCAACCGCGGTGCCTGCGCGTCCCGCGATCACGTCAGCCGCCTCGGAGAGCGCCCCTATGCTAGCCGTCCCTCCGGTCCGTTCGGCGAAATCGGCCGCGGCTTCCGCCTTCGGCGCCATGGAGCCGCGCGCGAAATCGTAAGTGCGGAGCGCCGCCGGCGAGATCCGGCGGATCGCACGCTGACGCGGCCCGCCCCAGTCCTCATAGACGGCATCGACATCGGTCAGGATCACGAGACGGTCCGCGCCGATGCCGCCGGCGATCAGGGCACTTGCCCTGTCCTTATCGACGACCGCCTCGACGCCTTCGATCCTCCCGTCGGGCCCGCGCGCAACCGGAATGCCGCCGCCGCCCGCACAGACCACCGCAACCCCCTCCGAGACGAGGCGCGCGATCACCGGGAGCTCGACGATACCGACCGGGCGGGGCGAAGGCACCACTCTGCGCCAGCCGTCGCCGGCCGCGGCGACCGACCAGCCGTTCGTCCGCGCGAGTTCGTCCGCCCGTCCGCGCGAATAGACGGGACCGATCGGCTTGTCGGGCGCGGCGAACGCAGGATCGTCCGGCGATACCACCGTCTGCGTGAGAAGCGTTACGCACTGTCCGCCGGCGGGAAGCGCGTTCCGCAATTCCTGCATGATCAGATAACCGATCATGCCCTCGGTTTCGGCATCGAGGATGTCGAGCGGCGGCGCGCTCCCGCCGGCATCGCGCTGCTGGACGGCGAGCCAGCCGACCTGGGGACCGTTGCCGTGGGTGACGACCAGCCCGCCGGAGCCCGCAAGTAGCGCGATCGCCTCTACCGCGGCACGGACGTTGCGGCGCTGGGCGGCGATCGTCTGTTCTTCGCCGCGCCGGAGTAGCGCATTGCCTCCGAGGGCGACCACGGTCGTCATCCTCACCTCCCTGCCGCCATCTTCCCTCCCGCCGCATCTTCCGGCGGAGCTTAACAAGCCCGTGCCGGGCGACCAATGCTATGCTCGGGCCGACCGACATTCTCTGAGAAACTTGAGAGAACGGAGCGATGGGAGGAAAGGAACATAGGCGGCGCATCGTGATCATGGGCGCTGCCGGCCGCGATTTTCACAATTTCAACATGGCGTTCCGCGACCGGCCGGACTGCGAGGTCGTCGCCTTCACCGCCGCGCAGATCCCGGATATCGCCGGGCGAATCTATCCGCCAGAACTGTCCGGCGTGCTCTATCCGGGCGGCATTCCGATCGTCGGCGAGGAAGAGCTCGCATCGCTCTGCCGCGACCGTGCGGTCGACGAGGTCGTCTTCGCCTATAGCGACGTGAGCCACGAGGCGGTGATGCACCATGCATCCGCCGCCTTGGCCGCCGGCGCCGATTTCACGCTGCTCGGCCCGCGCTCGACGATGATCGCGGCGCCCGTTCCCATCATCGCAGTCTGCGCGGTGCGGACGGGCGTCGGCAAATCGCCGTTGACCCGCTGGCTGTCGCGGCGTGCGCGCACCGCTGGATTGAAGACGGCGGTGATCCGGCACCCCATGCCCTACGGCGATCTTGCGCGTCAGGCGGTCCAGCGGTTCGCCTCCGCGGCCGATCTCGACGCGGCCGACTGCACGGTCGAGGAGCGCGAGGAGTATGAGCCGCATCTCGCGCTCGGAAACATCGTCTATGCCGGCGTCGACTACGCGGAAATCGTCGCCCGCGCCGCAGCCGAGGCGGACCTGATCCTGTGGGACGGCGGCAACAACGACTTCCCCTTCGTCCGCCCCGACATGCTTGTCGTTCTCGCCGACCCCCTGCGGCCGGGGGACGAAGCGCGCTACCATCCCGGCGAAGCGGCGCTCCGCATGGCCGACTATGTCGTCGTCGCCAAGACCGACGTCGCGGATCCCGCCGACGTCGCCGCGGTCGAACGGAACGCGCGGACTCTCAACCCCGGCGCGGTGCTATTGCGCGGACGCTCGCCCGTGGCCCTCTCGGACGCCGCCGCGGTCGAGGGCAAGCGCATCCTCGTCGTCGAGGACGGCCCGACGATCACCCACGGCGGAATGAGCTACGGCGCGGGTTTCGTCGCCGCCCGCGCGGCCGGCGCCGCGTCGTTTGCAGACCCGCGCGCCTCGGCGGCACCGGAGATCGCCGGCACATTCGGCCGCTTTCCCCATATCGGCAAGGTGCTCCCGGCGATGGGTTACGGCCCATCGCAACTGGAGGCCCTTGCGGCGACGATCCGCGCGAGCGATGCCGAAATCGTCGTTTCGGCAACGCCTTGCGACCTGGAGCGCCTGATCGACGTCGGCAAGCGGGTCGTCCGTGCGACCTACGAATTCGAGGAGGCAGGGCCTCCGGTCCTCGCCCCGGCGGTGGATGCGCTGCTGCAAAGGATCGCCGGCGCCCGCTAGCCGGGCCCCGGTCCGGCCGCCCATGCGCCGAACTGCCGCATGCACCCCGCAGCGGGGCGGAGAATTCCGCCGTTCAGGAGACCGGCGCCAGAGGGCGTTTTCCCCGCCCGGCGGCGCGCAAAACGGATGCTTAACGTAACTTTAGGCCCTCCGGGCCATTCTGTCGGGCCGGGAAACGGCGAATTTCCGCGTTTCCCGTACGGCGGCATGGGCACCGGATGGCGACGACCGACGCAAGCGTTAACTTCGGCAAGAGCGGTAAAGGATTCCAAGGCGCGCACTGGATCGTCCTGGGCCTTTCGCTGCTGCTGATGCTCTTCGCCTGGTATTTCAGCCGCGGTCTCGTCGAGGAACGCGCGCATCAGCGATTCGAGCGCGACGCCGCACAGGCGATCGAACTCATCCGCGAACGCATGGAGAAGTACGAGGATGCGCTGCGCGCCGGCGTCGCATTCATCGGCTCGAACGGCGGCGACGTTTCGCTGGAACGCTGGCGCTCCTATGCGGGGGGCCTCGAACTCACCGATCGCTATCCCGGCATCAACGGCATCGGCATCATTCATTACGTCCGCCCCGCTGACATGCCCGCCTACCTCTCCGAGCAGCGCCGGGCACGGCCCGGCTTCGGCGTGCATCCACCGCACGGCGAGAGCGAATTCTGGCCGATCACCTACATCGAACCGTCGAACGCAAACGCCAAGGCGGTCGGCCTCGACATCGCCCACGAGAGCAACCGCCTCGCCGCGGCACGCAAGGCGCGCTACACCGGTACCGCCCAGATCACCGGGCCGATCGTCCTCGTCCAGGATTCGACGCGAACGCCCGGTTTCCTGTTCTACGTCCCCTTTTATCGCGGACCGCATGCCACGCTCGAAGAACGCCGCCGGAACTTTGCCGGCCTGGTCTATGCTCCGTTCGTCATGCGTAAGCTCATGGAGGGAACCCTCGATCAGGAACGTCGCAATCTCGACATCAGCATTTCCGACGGCGAGAACGTGCTGTACGACGAACATGGAGATGCAGAGCAGATCCACAACCGCGGTGACGTCCACATCAGCCGCTACGACCTCACCTTCTACGGGCGGCCCTGGTCGTTCGACATCCGGAGCGACGCCGACTTTGCCAACGCGGCGGAATCGATGCAGCCGAAGATCATCCTCGCCATGGGGCTTCTGATCGACGGCCTGCTGTTCGTCATGTTCTTCCTGCTGGCCCGCGCGCGGCATCGCGCACTCGATCAGGCAGAGCGGATGACCAAAGGCTACAACGAGAAGTCCGCGGAACTGGAAGCGCAGATCGCCCGCGGGGTGGAGACGAACCGCAGCCTCGAGAGGGCGAACCAGGCGAAGTCGGAGTTCCTGGCGGCAATGAGCCATGAGATCCGCACGCCGATGAACGGCGTTCTCGGCATGGCGACGGCCCTCCTCGGCACCCGGCTCGACAGCGACCAGAAAAGCGGCCTGCACATCATTCGCGAGTCCGGGGAAGCGCTCCTCGATCTGCTCAACGACATTCTCGACCTGTCGAAGATCGAAGCGAACCGCGTCGACCTCGAGCTTCTCGATTTCAGAATCAGCGACCTGCTCTCGACCACCGAGCAGCTCTGGAAAATCCGCGCCTCGGCGAAAGGCCTGAGGTTCTCCGTGGCGGCGGACGACGACGTTCCCGACATCGTCCGCGCGGACGGAAGCCGCATCCGGCAGGTGCTCTACAACCTCGTGGGCAACGCCATCAAGTTCACGGGTTCCGGCGGCATCGAGGTCCGCGTCCGCCGCGTTCCGTCGGAGGATGACGGCATTCGCCTGCGTTTCGAAGTGACGGACACGGGAATCGGACTTTCGGAGGACCAGATCGGCCGCCTGTTCCAGCCGTTCGTGCAGGCGGATCAGAGCACGACGCGGAAGTTCGGCGGCACCGGCCTCGGGCTGACGATCTCGAAGAAGCTCGCCGCCATGCTCGGCGGCGACATCGGCGTCGAGAGCCAGCCGGGCGCGGGGTCGACCTTCTGGTTCACCATCGCCGCCGTCGCCGGCGACCCGGCGAACCTGTCCGACGACGTCGATACGGGCGTAGCACTGCCGACGCTGCCGGCGGAGATTTCGGGCCGCCCGCTCCGGATCCTCGTGGCCGAGGACAATCACATAAACCAGAAAGTGATCGCCGCCCTCCTGAAACCGCTGAACTGCGAGATCGACTTCGTGGGAAGCGGGATCGAAGCGGTCGCAGCCGTTCAGCGCAACCGTTACGACGTCGTCCTGATGGACGTGCAGATGCCGGAGATGGATGGACCGACGGCCACCCGGAAGATTCGCGCGTTGGCCGATCCCGCGATCGCCGCCATCCCGATCATCGCATTGACGGCAAACGCGATGAAGGGAGACCGCGAGCGCTACCTTAAGTCGGGAATGGACGATTACGTCGCCAAGCCGATCAATCCGCGCGCACTCTGCAGCGCGATCTTCGGAACGCTCGGCTACGACACGCGGACGCCGGCCGGCAACGCGACCGCCGGTCCGCCGACGTCGCCGCCGCCGGCGCGCGATGCGAAGTTCGAAGACCTGATGGCGGATTTCGACGACATCATCGACGAGCGCCCGAACTGACGGGCGGGCGCGAAAAGCGCCCCGGCAGCGCGAGGAGCGCGGCACCGATCCGCCGCGAAATGGTCGCGTCTCCGGCCGCATCCTCTGCGGCTTCTCCGTCCACGGAAACGAACGAGCGCAGCTCCCCGCCCGGGCCGAAGCAGGGCCGGATCGAGAACGTGTTGAGAAACGGCCGGCCGTCTTTGCGATAATTGAGCAGGGACGCGATCACGGGCTGCATGTCCCAGACCGCTTGGCGCACGCGCGCCACCTCGTCGGGATCGGTTCCTTCGCCCTGGAGCAGCCGGCAGTTGCGGCCGAGCAGCTCCGCCCGCGCGTATCCGGTGCGCCGTTCGAAGGCAGGCGTCACGTAGACGATCGGGTTGTCCGGCTGCCGCGGATCGGTGATCGCGCAGGCCCGCCGGATCTCCTCCGGCGCCAGGAATTCGAGGGCTTCTTCGAGCGTCGCGATGTACTTCATGAGACAGTTCCGCTACTTCGACCACACGACGGTAGGAACCGTATGGTTAACGGACCGTAAACAAGCTTACGCCTGTAATACGTTTCACGGCGTTTCCGTTTCCAGAATTTGATTTCCGACAACGGCCGTGGAAGCCCTCAGTGAACCGTTTGCATCAGCAGCGTGAGGCCAAGCAGTGCGGCCGCCGTTCCGACGAGAATAAGCGTCGCGATGGCGGTTTCCCGGGCAAAATCGGTCGGGATATCGTGATTCCGTTCCATGATCTCCGTCCTCCGGGTGAGCGGTTCGAGCGCGGTCCGAATGGTTCGAATCTAGGCGCCGGGCCGGCGACTCGCCGGTGACAAAACTGTGTCCTTTCCTGCAATCTCTCGCGCCCTCGCCGGAAAACCGAAGGTTTCCGGAGCTTTCCGCATGGCCGGTGGACTTGAGAATGAGGCGCACCTAGACTTTGCGCGGCGACATGAGGCGGCGCGCGGCCAGGATCGGCGAAACGAAACGGTCGCCTGAACCGCCGAAAACCGGGGGGACCATGACCGATACCATCCGCTACGCGATCTCCGACGGGGTCGCGTCGATCACCATCGACCGCCCGGACGCCGGAAATCGCGTGACCAACGAGATGGCAGGCGCGCTCGGTGCCGCGATCGACCGGGCCGGAACCGACGGTGCGAAGCTCCTCGTGCTGCGCGGCGCGGGGGACGTATTCTGCCTCGGCCGCGATCTTCCCCACACCGCCGAGGGCGGCACCGCCGCCGAGATCAAGGCCGGCAACACCGAGCCGGCGCTCGCGCTGTTCGCAAAGTTCCAGCGCTGCCCCTCCACGATCATCGGCGTCGTTCAGGGCAAGGCCGTGGGCATGGGCTGCGCGATGGCGGCCTTGTGCGACATCACCATCGCGGCCGAGGATGCCCTCTTCCAGGTTCCCGAGATGACCCGCGACCTGCCGCCGACCCTCGTGATGTGGGCGCTTGCCGACCGCATCCCGCGCAAGGCCGCCGCCTACATGGTCTACTCGCGCGATCCTGTCGACGCGGCGACGGCGCACGCGTTCGGCCTCGTCAGCCGCGTGGTTCCGGCGGCGTCTCTCGCGTCGGAGACCGACGCACTGGTCGCGAAGCTTTCGACGAACTCGGCGGACGCGCTCGGCGCCGTGAAGGCCTATATGCGCTCGGCGCCGGAGATGGACCGGCAGGGCGCGTCGGATTTCGCCAGCAACCTTCTCGCCAACGTGCTCGCCTCGCGCTGACGTCGGCGCCTTGATTTCGATCATGGCGGGGCCGGGACGGCAACGGTCTGATGGACGGCGCAGCGGAGCCCGCTGCGGGTAGGGAGGATCGACGATGAAACACGGGCGTGTCGTGAAACGTCTTTTCGGAGCTCTGGTCTGCCTGTTCGCGACCGGCTTGGCGGCCGCTTCCCTCGCGCAGGGCGCCGGGGCGAAACCCGGACAGGATCAGGGGGCCCGTCCGGCCGAGCGCGGCGACATGTGGGACCCTCACTGGATGCAGCGCCAGATCTGGGGCCCCCGCGAACTGGAGCCCGGCGTCCAGCAGCGCATGGAACGCCACTGGACGTTCATGCACCAGGGAATTCCGGAAGAGTATCTCCGCGCCTCGAACCCCTTCAGGCCGACCGGCGAGAACATTGCGGCCGGCCGCGCGCTCTACGACGCGAAATGCATGTCCTGTCACGGCGAGACAGGTAACGGGGACGGATCGGCCGGGCGTTCGCTGAGCCCGTCGCCCGCGCTCCTCGCCTATCTGATCCAGATGCCGGCGACCGTCGACAGCTACCTTCTGTGGTCGATCTCGGAAGGCGGCGTCGCGTTCAAGACCGGCATGCCGTCGTTCAAGGCGGAGCTGGCGCGCGACGACATCTGGCGCATCGTCACCTTCATGCGCGCGGGCTTCCCGAAGGCCGCCCGCGCCAGATAGGCGCGGGCACCGGACGGGAGATCAGCCGAGGACGGCGAGCACACCGCCCGCGGTCGCGAACAGCGCCGCATCCTCGTTGACGAAGCCCATCAGCTGGAGGCCGAGCGGGAGCCCCTCGTCCTTGAGGACGGGCAGCGACACGGCCGGCACACCGAGAAGCGACGACGGGACCGCGTATGTCGGATCGCCGGTCCAGCCGAGCCCGACGGGCGCAGCGCCTGTAGCCGTAAGCGTGATGCAGGCGGCATAGTCGCTCTTGAGCACAGCGAAGGTCTCGCGGACGCGCTGACGTTCGGCGATCAGGATCCGGTACTCGTCCTGGCTCATCGCCTCCGCTTGCGTCAGCCGGTCGAGCGCCGACTGGCTGAGCTTCGCCGGATCCATGTCGTGCTTGTAGGTGTTGAGCGGCCAGCGCCCCTCCCACGCATTGATCTTCATCGCGAGCGGCATCGCGCCGGCGAGGGCTTTTTCGACGGCCTCGATCTTCGCGTCCTGGCGGCGGTCGGAGATCGCGACCCCGGCGGCACGGAGCGCCTCTACCGCGCGGTTGAGCTCGGCCCTGGCGCCCGGCGTCGCCCGCTCCCACCCGTCGGTGTCGAGGAGTGCGAGTTTCGCCGGCTTCGTCGCCGCGGGCAGCATCCGCGGCCCGAGGATCCCGACATAGCCCGGATCGCCGCCGGCCCGCGCCGACATTTCGCGCGCGGTCACCCAGGTCTCGGCGAGGGTTGAGGCGAGCGTTCCGGTGCAGCTCTGGCTGAAGCCGTCGAAGCTGCCGCCGCGGTTGATGCCGCCGACGCTCGGCTTGAAACCGAAGATGCCGCAGAAGCTGGCCGGGCGGATCGTCGAGCCGATGACCTGTGTGCCGAGGGCCGCCGGCAGCATGCCGGCGCCGATGGCGGCGGCCGAACCGCTGCTCGATCCGCCGGGCGTGCGCGACTTATCCCACGGGTTCCGCGTCGGGCCGGGATGCGTCGCGGCGAACTCGGTCGTGACCGTCTTGCCGACGATGACCGCGCCCGCCTCGCGCAGGGCGGCGACGGCGGCGCAGTCGCGATTCCCCTGCCAGCCGGGGAACAGGGCCGAGCCCTGCTCGGTGGCCATGTCGGCCGTTTCCATGATGTCCTTGATGCCGATCGGCATGCCGTCGATCGCGGACAGCGGCTTGCCCGACTTCCAGCGGGCCGTCGCAAGGTCCGCCGCGGCCTGCGCCGCCGCATAGTTCGTGGCGACGAAGGCCTTCAGATCGGCATCGCCCGCCTCGATCGCCCCGATGCAACGTTCGAGAAAGTCTCGCGGCGTATCCGATCCGTCGGCGAAGCTGGCGGATGCGGCGAAATAGGAAATCTGTTCCGGCATTTATGTCTCCCTGTTGCGGCGGCGGATCTATCGCCGCCGGTACGCGCCCTGCCCCGATCATACCGGCAAATCGCCGGCTGCGAAGAAGCGATGGCGGATGGGAGCGATGGTCCGCGCATTTCGCATGGCTCCTGCGACATTCGGTCCAAAAGATGCAAGTGATTATGACTTGCAATCAACTGGACGCCGCCCTACGAGTCGGTCGCGTCCGGGCGATATTGAGAATTAATCGCAGCACTTGATGCCGCCTCCATGCGCCCGGACATCAACGCCATAAAAACGAGAAGGCTGGAACATGACATTCAGAAAACTGGGGACAGCGAAGAAACTCGAAAACCTGAGACTTGCCGCCGTCGCGTTAACCATGTCGGGACTGCTG
>JAYOEF010000147.1:0-10025 GCA_038106605.1 Alphaproteobacteria bacterium | reverse complement strand
CATCATCTTCTGGATGAACCTGCTGCAGCTTCCCGCCGGGCTGATCCCCGCAGTCCTCGTCTTCGACTGGATCGCGCCGCGCCTAGAGGACGCGCCATGGATCCTCGTCTGGGGTTTCGCCGGCCTGTGGGCGCACTACGCGATGGCCCGCGCCTTGTCGCTCGCCGACATCACGATCATCTTCCCGCTCGACTTCCTGCGGCTGCCGGTCATGGCGCTGATCGGTTTCCTGATCTATGCCGAGGCGATCAGCCCCTGGACCGCCGTCGGCGCGGCGGTGATCTTCGCCGCCAACTGGTACAGCGTGCGCGAGGAAACGCGGCGCAGCAGCGCGTCGTCGGCGCACTGAATGCCGTCGGCCGTTTCTCGCCTTTATTTCCGGCGGGCGTAGATCGCGACGCTGGTGAAGAATTCCCGCATCTTGGGAAGCCGGTTCAGCGCCGAACTGAAGGTGCGGGCCGGTCTAGAGCTGCTGATCGGCACCATCTCGCGCCGCGCGAAGCCGAAGCCGGTCTCGCAGCACAGCTTCTCGAACCCGACGATTGTCAGCTTGTTGAGGGTCGGCAGCTCTTCCACGCCGAGCGACTTGATGGGCTTCTTGTTGCCCGCATCGTCGAGGTCCCAGATGCGCGGCTTGAATTCCGGAATGTCGTAGATGCGGGCGCAGGTGCTGAGCACCGCCTTCTCGGGGAACACCACGTGCGCCCACGGAGGCGGCACGAGACTTTCGACGTGATGGCCCCACGGATGATAGTAGGGCATCCGTCAGATCAGCACGCGGACGCCCGGACGCAGGACGCGCCGCCATTCGGGCAGGATCTCGCGATAGTCGAGGATGTGTTCAAGCACGTCGAAACACAGGATGACGTCGGCCGACTCGTCGGGCAGGTCGATCAACGTGGTGCTCTGGGACAGTCGGAATTCGACGTTGGACGGCGTCTCGCTGCGTTCGGCCCGGCAGCTCGCAAGGCTAACTTGTGCCGGTCGACTTCGAGGCCGAGCACGGTCTTCGCGCCGTTCTCGCCGACGAGGATCGCCAGTTCGCCGCAGCTGCAGCCCAAATCGACCACGTCCTTGCCGCGGATGTCGTCGAAGCTGAAATGGTCGAGATACTGGTTCTACGCTCTTCCTTGCGCCAGTCGCCGTAGGCGCCCTGATCGTAGGTCGCTGACCGCTCCCCCGCACGGCCTTCCTGACGCTTCAGGATCTTCGACTTCGCGAGATTAAAACAGATGCGTTCGGACAGGCTCGCCATGCGCCGCTCGGTTTGTGCGAGGGTGATAGGGCAAGGAAATAGAGGAATTCCGCGGCACGGATGACAGGCGGGTCCGGCCGCCCTAACCTAAATCCGTCCTAGAACAGGAACCGGACGAACAAACCGGCGAAGATCAGCAGGACGACCACGAAAACCGCCTTGTCAATCACGTTGCCGATCTGCATCGCCTTGACGAACTGGTTGGTCTGGGCGGGATTGGGGCTGCCGTCTGGCAGCGTCTTGAGATCGCCGCCGCAGCGCGTGCAATCGTCCCGCGTCGCGGTGACGTTGGTCCCGCAGTGAGGGCAGTTGATCCAGCTGTCGATCACTCGTCGCGGCCGAGCTGGCGCTCGCCGAACAGGATCGCGCGCGACTCAGCGCTCATCTCGCGCGTCCCGCGGTATTCCTCGAGGAGCTTCATCCCTTCCTGAACGGCCGGCCGGGCCGACATCGCGTCGAACCAGCGCTTCACGCTGGGAAAGCTCGCCTTTTCGACACCCTGACGCCCCGACGGCCGCGCCCAAGGCCAGCACGCCATGTCGGCGATTGAATAGTCCGCGCCGCCTAGCCACTCGGTCGCGGCCAGACGCCGCTCCATGACGGCGTAGAGCCGGCGGACCTCGTTCGAGTAGCGCTCGATCCCGTAGGGCACCTCGACGCCGCCCATGGCCTGGCGGAAGTGATGCGCCTGCCCCGCCATCGGCCCGAGCCCGCCCATCTGCCACATCAGCCATTCAAGCACGGTCTTGCGCCCGCGGATGTCGTCCGGCCCGGGCAGGAAGCGGCCGTGCTTCTCCCCCAGATAGATCAGGATCGCGCCGGATTCGAAGACGGACACCGGCGCGCCGCCGTCGGTCGGGTCGTGGTCGACGATGGCCGGCATGCGGTTGTTGGGGCTGATGGCGAGGAAGTCCGGCTCGAACTGCGCGCCCCTGTTGATGTCGACGGCGACGACGTCGTAAGTCGCGCCGAGCTCCTCCAGCAGGATCGAAACTTTGTGCGCGTTCGGCGTCGGCCAAGCGTAGAGGGTGATCATGAGCTTCTCCGGAAACGTACTGTGGTTTCCAAGTAGTTATTCCCTCGGCCTTGTGCCGAGGGTCCATGGCCGGATTCGACAAGGCCGTTCCAATGGGCCCCCGGGACAGGCCCGGGAAAATAAATCTGTGGGAATTCGGGACCGTGACGAACCATCGAAAATGTCTAGATCGCCGCCGCAATCGCCTTGCCGACGTCGACGGTCGACGCCTGCCCGCCGAGGTCGCGGGTCTTGGGTCCGCCGTCGCCGAGCACGTTCTCGATCGCGGTGACGATGGCGTCCGCCGCCTGCTTCTCGCCGAAATGCTCCAGCATCATCGCCGCGGACCAGATCTGGGCGACCGGGTTGGCGATGCCCTGGCCGTAGATGTCGGGCGCGGAGCCGTGGACGGGCTCGAACATCGACGGGTGGTCGCGCTCGGGGTTGATGTTGCCCGACGCGGCGATGCCGATGGAGCCCGCGACGGCGGGGCCGAGGTCCGACAATATGTCGCCGAACAGGTTCGAACCGACGACGACGTCGAACCAGTCGGGGCTGGTCACGAACCGCGCCGTCAGGATGTCGATGTGATACTGGTCGGTTTCGATGTCGGGATAGTCGGCGGCGACGGCGGCGAAGCGCTCGTCCCAGTAGGGCATCGAATAGATGATGCCGTTCGACTTGGTCGCCGAGGTGACCTTCTTGGCCGGGCGCGTGCGCGCAAGCTCGAACGCGTAGCGGATGATCCGGTCGCAGCCCTTGCGGGTGAACACCGCCTGCTGGACCGCCATTTCGGCATCCGTGCCCTCATAAAGCCGGCCGCCGATTTGCGAGTACTCGCCCTCGACGTTCTCGCGGACGATCATCATGTCGATGTCCTCGGGACCGCGGTTGGCCAAGGGAGAGGTGACGCCGGGCAGCAAGCGCGCCGGGCGCAGATTGACGTACTGGAAGAACTCGCGGCGGATCGGGATCAGCATGCCCCACAGCGACACGTGGTCGGGCACGCCCGGCATGCCGACAGCGCCGAGGAAGATCGCGTCGAACGGGCGCAGCTGGTCGATGCCGTCTTCCGGCATGATGCGGCCGGTCTTCGCGTAATCGTCGCAGTTCCAGCCGAACTCGGTGAAATCGTAGTCGATGCCGAACTTGCCGCCGACCGCTTCGAGCACGCGAAGCCCCTCCGGCACGACTTCCTTGCCGATCCCGTCGCCCGGGATCACGGCGACCTTGTACGTTGCCATCAGTGACTGCCTTTCCGTTCGAACGCGACGACGTAGTAGCTGGCGCAGAAGATAATCAGCGCGCCCGCCCAGGTATAGAGATCGGACACTTCGCCGAACGCGATCCAGCCGACGATGGCCGCTGTGATCAGGCGCGAGAAGTCGAACGGCTGGACGATGCGCGCATCCGCCGTCGAGATCGCCTGCGTGATGGCGTACTGGCCGAACAGGGCGAAGACGCCGATACCGAGGATCGCGGGAACGTCATCCCACAGCGGGTCCTTCCAGAAGAACAGCGCCGGGACGAACGAGAGCACGAGGACCAGGATGTTGACGTAGGCGGTGATCACGGCGGACGAGTCGGTCCGCGACATGATCTTCACCGTCGTGTTGATCGCCGCGAACAGGATGCCGGTCGAGAGCGCCGCGATCATGCCGAGATTGATCACCTGGAAGCCGGGCCGCAGGATGATCATCGCGCCGACGAACGCGGCGGCCACCGCGACCCAGGTGCGCGGCCCCGCCTTCTGGCCGAGGAAATACATTGCGAACAGGATCGTGAAGATCGGCTGGGCGTAGAGCAGCGCCGTATAGTCGGATACCGGGATCACGCTGACCGCAAAGAACCACGTCAGCATCGCACCGTAGGTGAGCACGGCGCGTAGCAGATGCATCGGGAAGACCGTCGTCTTCATCACGCCGATGCCGTTCCGGATCAGCATGGGGACGAAGAAGGGCACGGCGATCAGGCAGCGGAGGAAGGCGAGCTGGATCGTCGAATAGTCGTCCGACAGCGCGCGCGTGCACGCCGACGCGAGCGTGTAGCCGACGCCGGCGGAGACCATCCAGAGCGGCCCGAGGATGACGGGGGGCAGCGCCGACAGGGGGTTCGTCACGCGGGCGGCACCTTTCGAATGTCGGTGTTCGGGGAAACGTCGTTGCGGCGCTGTTGGGCGGACCGCTCTCCGTTGGCCTGCCAGCCGCCTTCCGCCGCGCGCGCGGCGATACGGTCCCATTCCTCCGACCAGTCGCCGAGCTCGTAGCCGTGCCACGGCGCCTCGGGCTTGAGCGGCGGCAGGCCGAGCTTCTCCCACAAGACCCTCGCGCGTTCCATATATTCGCGCTTGGGCAGCGCCACCGGCGCCATGTCGGCCTTGAGCGTCGCGTCGATCAGCAGCGTCGCGTCTTCCGCCATTGCCGTGGGCGGGCCGTGGCCGCGCGGGCGGTGCGGTGCGATCTCGCAGTCGGCGGCGAGATTGGCGCGGTAGCTCATCGCCCAGAACACCGCATCGAGATTGTCGGGATCGATATCCTCGTCGACCGCGATCAGATACTTCCCGACCGGCCCCTGGAACGACATCGCGCCGTAGAGCGCCCGCCAGATCTCGGTCCGCGCCGTGCCGCGCGCGACCTGGACGACGACGACCTTGCGGAGGTTGGTCAGCGGCTCGTGCATGGCGACACGCGTGACGCCGCGAATGCCGAGCTGCGACGTCAGGTGCGAGAGGAACAGCGGTTCGTAGGCGACGCGTTTGATGACGGAGGATTCCGACGGCGTCACCTGGCTGATGATCGACGTGAACACCGCGTTCGCGCGCCGGGTGATCGCGGTAACGCGGAAGATGAAATTGTATTCCTCGAGATTGATGTGGCCGTGGCTCTCGCCGAACGGGCCCTCCGGCTCGAAATATTCCGTATCCAGCAGTCCCTCGATGACGATCTCCGCCTCGGCGGGCACCATCAGGTCGACGGTCCTGGCGCGCGCGACGCGGATCGGCGCGCCGACGATGCCGCCCGCCACGCCCATCTCGTCGACGCCGAGGGGAAGCTTCTGCGGGCCAACGTAAGCGACCGGCGGCGGACAGCCGACGACCATGGCGATCGGCATCGGCTCGCCCCGCGCGCGGTATTTCTCCCAGTGCGCGGTGCCGCCCTGGCCGAGGTTCATGAAAAGCTTGAGGCCTATGCGGTCGGGCGCCTTCAGCCCGCCGCGATAGGTGCCGAGATTCTGGATACCGGTTTCGGGGTCTTTCGTGATGCAGGCGGTGGCGGTGATGTAGGGCGCGCTGTCGTAGCCCGGCGTGGAGACCGGCACAGGGAGCGCGTCGAGACCGTTCCCCGCAAGGAGAGCGTCGCCCTCGAAGACCATCTCCTGGCAGACCGGGTCCGTCACCTCGACCGGCGCGATCGGATTGGCGATGGCGTGCGCCCAGCAGTCGCCGATCTCTGCGACCGGCTTCCCCATGCCGACGGAATAGATCGCCGCATTGCCGGCGAGCGCGCCGACCGCGACCGGAATGCCGTAGTCGCGCCCGGCCGCGTCGGTGGGCCTGTTGAACAGGAACGCCTTGCGCTCGGCCTCCGGAATGCCGCCCCGGAACTGCCAGCGGACCAGCGGCGACAGCTCGCAATCCTTGTCGACGGGCGCGTCGATGGTCGTCAGCAGGCCCGCCGCATCCAGCGCGCGCAGGTGGTCCTGCAGGTCGTTGTAGCCGCGCGTCCCGTTCGGCTTCTGGGCGTCCGCCATCAGCCGCGCCCCGAAACCTTGCGTAGCAGCGCCGGGATGTCGGCCGGCGGCGCATCGCCCGTCCACACGATGTACTGGTCGGGCCGGACGAGGATCAGCCGCGCGCCGTATTCCTCGCGCCCGCCGTCGAAGCTGTCGGTCACGCTGTCGAACGGGAGGCCCGCCGCCTGCGCCGCCGTGTCGAACGCCGCCACCGCGCCGCCGGGCGCGTCGAGCGCGATCAGATTGAAGCCCGGTTTCAACGCCTCGAACACGTTGCGGCCGTCCGACAGCACCCGCGACGGCAGGTGATGGCCGGGACGCGCCTCGAAGCTGTGCTTTCCGTGCGCGCTGCACACGGCGCCGGGCGGGCCGTCGACGGCGGACGAGCCCTCATAGTTAGGCTCGTAGGTCAGGACGCGCGGCGCGGCCGCGCCGGCATGCTCGCTCTCCCAGGCCTTCTCGAACGCCTCGACATCCTTCTCGGGATTGTACTTCTCGAAGAAGGCGCGGTCGGTCTCGATGCGGCCCGCGATGAAGTCGCGGCCCGTCTCCTCGAAGATCGGCCGGCGCTCCTCGCTGTAGGTGTCGAGCAGCGCTTCGCCGCCCCAGCCCTTGAGCACCGCTTCGAGCTTCCAGCCGAGATTGACGATGTCCTCCAGCCCGTTGTTGAGGCCGTAGCCGCCGTAGGGCGGGTGCGAATGCGCCGCGTCGCCCGCGATGAACACGCGGCCCACGCGGTAACGGTCCGCGACGGCGATGCGCAGGTCCCAGAAGCCGACATAGTCGAAGTCGCAGTCGAACTCGAAGCCCGCGACCCGCTGCAGCAGCCCGTGGAAATCGAAATTGTCGCGCGTGGTGTCCGCCGGGACCGGCGCGTGGAAGAACCAGCCCTCCTCGACGTCGACGCGGCCGAAGAACTCCCAGTAGCCGTGGAGGTCCTCGCGCATCACGCGGTAGGTGGAGCGTTCTGGGAATTTCTCCTTCAGGATGTCGCTGAGCTCGCGCGAGCGGATCACGGCGAGCACCATCAGTTGGTCGTAGTCGGCGCCGCCGCGTTCGATCCCGATACGTTCGCGCACGCCCGAATGCGCGCCGTCGCAGCCGACCGCATACCGCCCGGTCAGCACGGCCTCGCCGTCGCCGTCCTCCTCCCGCACCGTGACGCGGACGCCGTCGGCTTCCTGCTCGATATCCTCGGCGCGCCAGCCGAAGCGCGCGTGCACGTTCGGCAGCGTCGCCATCTTGCGGCGCAGCACCTCTTCCATCCGGTATTGCGGCAGGCGCTCGTTCTCGAGGAAATAGTACTTGTTCAGAAGCTCGCGCAGCGGCGGCGCGTACCACCAGTCGGTGGTGAGACTCCCGTAGGCGATGATGCCGTTCATCGGAAATTCGGGCGGCATCACGCGCGCCGCGCGCAGCTCCTCGTCGATCCCCCAGTAGTAGAAATGCTCGACCGAGCGCTGCAGCAGGTTCTGGCCTTTCGGGATCCGCTGCGGCTCCAGCCGGCGCTCGACCAGCGCGCAGGAAATGCCGCGGAGGCCCAGATTGACCGCCAGCGCAACGCCGACGGGGCCGCCGCCGACGATCACGACATCGTATTCGGGTTCCATTCTACTTCCTCACCCCCGGCCGGATGATGGTCGCTCGGGCGTCGCCCGGCAAGGCCCGCCGGGCAAAGACAGGGTCGCGGGACACGTCATCCGGCGCTTGATATGATCCGGCCGGACACAAGGGGAGAATGCGTCATGAAAGCGGCGGTGGTCGGCCAGAACGGCTTCGGCATCCAGGACATCGACGAGCCGAAACCGGCGCCCAACGAGGTGCTGGTCAAGGTGAAGGCGTGCGGGCTCAACCGGGCCGATATCATGGTCGCGAGCGGCATGGCGCACGGCCGCGACAGCGGGCCGGGCACGACCGTCGGCATCGAGTTCGCCGGCGAGGTGGTTGAGATCGGCTCCGAGGTCCCGAACGTCAAGCCGGGCGACCGGGTGATGTGCTCTGGCAGCGGCGGCTGGGCCGAATACGCCACCGCCGACTGGGGCCGCACCGTGCCGCTGCCGGCCAACAACATGACCTGGGCGCAGGCCTCCACGCTGCCGGTCGCGCTGCAGACCATGCACAACGCCATCGTCACCGCCGGCCGGTTCAAGCCGGGCGAAGCGGTGATGATCCAGGGCGCGAGCTCGGGCGTCGGGCTGATGGGCCAGCAGATCGCGAAATCCATGGGCGCGTCGCTGGTCGTCGGCTCGTCGACCAACCCGGAACGCCGCGCGCGCCTGACCGAGTTCGGCGCCGACCTCGCCGTCGATTCGCGCGACGACGGATGGGTGCAGCAGGTGCTCGACGCCACCAGCGGCGCGGGCGTCGACCTGATCGTCGACCAGATTTCCGGCTACGTCGCCAACCAGAACCTGGCGGCAACAAAGATTCTCGGGCGCATCGTCAATGTCGGACGCCTCGGCGGCTTCACCGGCGAGTTCAACTTCGACCTGCACGCCATGCGCCGCATCGACTATATCGGCGTCACCTTCCGTACCCGCTCGGTCAAGGAGGTGCGCGACATCGTCCAGGCGATGCAGAAGGATTTGTGGGGGACGGTTGAGGCGGGTGAGCTCACCCTCCCGATTGACAGCGAGTTCGCCTTCGACGACGTGATCGACGCGGTCGAGCACATGCGCGCCAACCAGCATTTCGGAAAGATCGTCCTCAACGTCGACGCGTGATTTATCGGCGGTTCCAGCCCGCTCCCCCTCCAGGCCACCCATGAGGATACTGGCTTTGGGTGGCCGGGAGGGGGAGCGGGCCGGTGCCGAAACTACGCTGCCTTAACCAGATCCGCCGCCCTCTCCGCGATCATGATCACCGGCGCGTTGGTGTTGCCGCCGACGATTCCGGGCATGATCGACGCGTCCGCCACGCGCAAGCCGTCGATCCCGCGCACGCGGAGATTGGGGCCGACGACGGCTGCGGGGTCCGTGTCCGGGCCCATCTTGCAGGTTCCGACCGGGTGGAAGATCGTGCTCGCCGTGTCGCGCACCCAGTCCGCGAGCGCCGCATCACTGTCGAATTCGCGGCCCGGCATCAGCTCGGGGCCGCGCAACCCGTCGAACTGCGGCGAGTCCATCAGGCGGCGCGCCTCTCGGTAACCGCGCACCAACACGTCGAGATCGCGCCCGTCGGTGAAGAAGCGGGGGTCGATCACCGGCCGGGCGGCGGGATCGGGCGACGCGAGGCGGATCTCGCCGCGGCTCTCGGGGCGCAGCAGCACGGCGCTGGTGCTGAACCCGTGGCCCCAGCCGATCAGCCGGCCGTTCTGGCCGCGCTTCCCGGGCACGAAGACGATCTGGATGTCGGGCCGGTCGAGGCCGGGGCGGGTGCGGATGAAACCGCCGCCCTCGACGAGGTTGCTCGACCAGAAGCCCTTGCGGCGGAGAAGGTAGTTGGCCGCCTGCACGGCGTGGCGCGGCAGGGTGCGGAGCGAGATGCCGTAGGGAAGCGCGCTCGGGCTGTCGTATTCGATGCGCGTCGCGATGTGATCCTGCAGGTTGCGGCCGACGCCCGGCAGGTTTCGGACGACCGGGATACCGAGGCCCGACAGCGCCGTCCCGTCGCCGATGCCGGACAGCATCAGGATCTGCGGCGAGGCGATGGCGCCGGCGGCGAGCACCACCTCGCGCCGGGCGGAAACCGTTTCCCGCGTCCCGCCGCGCGCGAATTCCACCCCGGACGCGCGCTTGCCGTCGAACGCGATCCGCGCGACCCGCGCGTCGGTCACGATTTCGAGGTTCTTGCGGTTCCGCGCCGGCGCGAGAAAGGCCGAGGCCGTCGACCAGCGGCGGCCATTTTTCTGCGTCACCTGATGGATGCCGAACCCGTCCTGCTCGGCCGCGTTGAAGTTTTCGGTGCGGCGGTATTGCAACTCCTTGGCGGCGGCGCAGAGGTTCTCGTGCAGCGGGCTCGGGCTGTCGACGAAGGTGACGTTGAGCGGCCCGCCGGTGCCGTGCAGCGGATCGTCGCCGAACT
>JAYOEF010000146.1:0-10126 GCA_038106605.1 Alphaproteobacteria bacterium | reverse complement strand
ATGCGCGCGCGGCGGTCCGGAAATACGCGAAACAGGGCGTGGGCGAGGACCTCGCACTCCGCGTCTACACGACGCGGCTCCTCGGCAACGATCCGCACCTCGTGCTCCATGGCGGCGGCAACACGTCGGTGAAGACGACCATGCGCGATACCGCTGGCGACGAGGTCGAAGTGCTCTGCGTGAAGGGGTCGGGCTGGGACATGGGCGACATCGAGCCGCCCGGACTGCCCGCCGTACGCCTCGACGCGATCCGGAAGCTGCGACGCCTCAAGTCGCTCTCCGACGAGGACATGGTGAACGCCCAGCGCGGTGCGCTGCTCGATTCCAATTCGCCGAACCCGTCCGTCGAGACGCTGCTGCATGCTTTCCTGCCGCACAAGTTCGTCGACCACACCCACTCGGACGCGGTGCTTGCGATCACAGATCAGCCCGATGCCGGGGCCATCTGCCGTGAGATTTATGGCGACCGCGTCGCCCTCGTCCCCTACATCATGCCGGGCTTCGGCCTCGCGCAGGCCTGCGCGCGCGTCTGGGAGGAGAACCCAGGCGTCGAAGGCCTGATCTTGCTCAAGCACGGCATCTTCACGTTCGGGGATACGGCGCGGCAGGCCTACGAACGCATGATCGACCTCGTGACCGTCGCCGAGAAGCGCATCGCCGCCGCGCCCGCGCCGAAGTCGTTTTCGCCGGTCAAGCTTCCCAAGAAGATCGCGAAGCCTGAGGAGATCGCGCCCCTGCTGCGCGGCCTCGTAGCCCAGGCGGCGGGCGACGACTGGCGCCGTCTCGTCATGGACTTCCGCAATTCGGCCCCGACGCTCGCCTACGTCAACGGCGCCGAGGTCGCGCGCTATTCGAAGATCGGCCCGGTGACGCCGGACCACGTCATCCGTACCAAGCCCGCGCCGCTCATCGTGCCGTCGCCCGACGCGGCGGACCTGGAGACGTTCGCGTCTGCCGCCTCGCGTGCGCTCGACGGTTACCGCAAGGACTATGGGCGCTACTTCGAACGCAACAACCGCAAGCAGAAGACGCCGAAGACCGCGCTAGATCCCTATCCGCGGGTTATCCTCGTTCCAGGGCTCGGTCTCTTCGGCCTCGGCAAGTCGGCGAAGGACGCGAAGATCGCCGCCGACCTCGCCGAAACCAATGCGCGCGTGATCTACGATGCCGAGGCGCTCGGCACGTACCGCTGCATTCCGGAAAAGGACATCTTCGACGTCGAGTACTGGTCGCTCGAGCAGGCGAAGCTCGGCAAGGCGGCGGAGAAGCCGCTCGCCCGCCAGATCGTCGCCGTCACGGGCGGCGGTTCGGGTATCGGAAAGGCGACGGCGATCGCCTTTGCGCGGCAGGGCGCGGAGGTCGCGGTGCTCGACCGTGATCTCGCGGCAGCACAGGAGGTCGCGAAGAGAATCGGCGGGCTTGCAGTCCGCTGCGACGTCACCCGCCAGTCCTCCGTGGATGCGGCGTTCGCCGCGGTCGCACGCGCCTATGGCGGGCTCGACATCCTCGTCTCGAATGCCGGTGCAGCCTGGAAGGGCCGCATCGGCGACGTCGACGAGAAAGTGCTGAGGGACAGCTTCGAACTCAATTTCTGGGGCCACCAGCGCTGCGCCCAGGCGGCGGTCGCGATCATGAAGGCGCAGGGCACCGGCGGCTGCCTGCTGTTCAACACCTCGAAGCAGGCGGTCAATCCGGGACCCGACTTCGGACCGTACGGGCTGCCCAAGGCGGCGACATTGTTCCTGTCCCGCCAGTACGCACTAGACCATGGCGCCGACGGTATCCGCTCGAACGCGGTCAATGCCGACCGCATCCGTTCGGGGCTGCTGACCGACGAGATGATCGCGAAGCGGTCTAGGGCGCGCGGCCTGAGCGAGGCCGATTATATGGGCGGGAACCTGCTCGGGCGCGAGGTCTATGCGGAGGACGTCGCCCAGTCGTTCGTCGATCTCGCCCTCGCCCGGAAGACGACCGGCGCGGTGATGACGGTCGATGGCGGTAACATCGCAGCCGCGCTCCGCTGAGAGCCCAACGACGCAAAACGGAAAAGGCCTCCTTCCCGGACAGGAAGGAGGCCTTTCGTGTTGGCCTTAGGGGCGGCGCGTCAGCCGACGTACTTGCCCATCCAGTCCAGCGCGCGGCCGTAGGCGCGGGCCGCGGAGTCCTTATTGAACGAGTTGCGGTCGTCGCAGGTGAAGCCGTGGCCCGAGTCGTCGTAGACGTAGAGCGGAGCATCCTGCAGCGCGTCCTTGATCTTCTGCAGATCGCCGAACGGGATCGCAGCGTCCTTGTCGCCGAAGTGGAACTGGACCGGGCACTTGGGCTTCAGGCTGCCGACCTTCGCCGCGATGCCACCGCCGTAGAACGGCATGGCGCACGAGACGCCGTCGACCGTGCAGGCCGACAGGAACGTCGCATAGCCGCCGAAGCAGAAGCCGATCACGCCGACCTTGCCGGCTTTCGAGGCTTCCTTCACCGCCGCAGCGACGTCGGCCGCGATCATGTCGTCGGTCAGCTTGCCGCGGGTGTCGCGGCCCTTGCCGAAGTCGGTCTCGTTGTAGCCGAGCTCGATGCCCTTCTCGACACGGTCGAACATCGCCGGCGCGACGGCGAGGTAACCCTGGCTCGCGAAATAGTCGGCGGTACGGCGGATTTGCCCGTTGATGCCGAAGATTTCCTGAACGACCACGAGGCCGCCCTTGGCCTTGCCCGCGGGCTCGGCAACGTAGGCGTCGAGCTTGTGGCCGTCGGAAGCTGTGAGCGAAATCGTTTTTCCCATGATTCTCCCTTTCCTTTGATTCCTCTGATCCCTGGATTCTCCGGTCCGAGATGCGGCCGGAGACGCGAATTTTCGGGCCGGACGGCGTTGCGCCCGGCGCGGGGGACAATCTAGCGGGTCGCGTCAGACGTTGAAACGGAAAAGGATTACGTCGCCGTCCTGGACGACGTAGTCGCGGCCTTCCTGGCGAACCTTTCCGGCCTCCTTGGCGCCCTGCTCGCCCTTGTAGGCGACGTAATCGGCGTAGGAGATCGTCTCGGCGCAGATGAAGCCGCGCGCGAAGTCGGAGTGGATGACGCCCGCCGCGTCGACCGCCTTGCATTGGTCGGGGATCGTCCAGGCGCGGGACTCCTTCGGGCCCGCGGTGAAGTAGGTGCAGAGACCGAGAAGCTCGTAGGCCGCGCGGATCACGCGCTCGAGGCCCGTGCGTTCGAGCCCGAGGCTTTCGAGAAAGGCCTTCTTCTCCTCCGGGTCGTCGAGCTGCGCAACCTCGGCCTCGATCGCGGCCGAGACGACGACGCAGGCGGCATTCTGCTGCGCGGCGCGTTCTGCGACGCGGGCGGACAGCGCGTTGCCGGTCGCGGCCGACTCTTCCTCGACGTTGCACACGTACATCACCGGCTTCGCGGTGAGGAGCTGCATCTGCCGGAACAGCGAGCGCTCGTCCTTGGAGACCTCCATCTCGCGTGCCGGACGGCCGTCCTCCAGGAGCGACTTCGCGCGCTCGGCGAGCGACAGCATGGCCTTCGCTTCCTTGTCGCCGCCGCGCGCCTTCTTGACCAGCGGGTCGATCCGCTTCTCGAGGCTTTGCAGGTCGGCGAGCATCAGCTCCGTCTCGACGACTTCGGCGTCCGCGATGGGATCGACCTGTCCGGAGACGTGGGTGACGACCTCGCCCTCGAAGCAGCGCAGCACGTGGACGATGGCCGAGACCTCGCGGATATGGCCGAGGAACTGGTTGCCGAGCCCTTCGCCCTTGCTCGCGCCGGCGACGAGGCCGGCGATGTCGAGGAAGTCGATCTGCGCGGGCACGATGCTCACCGACTTGGCGAGGCCCGCGATGACCTGTAGCCGATCGTCGGGGACCGCGACGCGCCCGGCATTGGGCTCGACCGTGCAGAACGGGTAGTTCGCCGCTTCGGCCGCCGCGGTCGCGGTGAGCGCGTTGAACAGTGTGGACTTGCCGACATTGGGCAGTCCGACGATGCCGCACTGGAGGCTCATGCGTCTATTTCCCTCTCGCCCGGCCCGCGGCCCGGAACGTCGGGCGGCGGCGCGAGCAGCGCGACGCGCGACATGAAGCCGGGATCGTCGCCTTGTAACAGCATCGGCAGCGCTTCCGCGACCGCATCGACCGTACGCTGCACCCAGTCGAGCTCGGACTTCGGAAAGTCGGAGAGCACGTAGGAGTGGACGCGCGTCTTGTCGCCAGGATGGCCGATGCCGATGCGCACGCGCCGGAAGTCGGCGCCGATATGGGAGCTCACGCTGCGGATGCCGTTGTGGCCGGCATGGCCGCCGCCGACCTTGACCCGCACCTTGCCCGGCGCGAGATCGAGCTCGTCGTAGATCACCGTGACGTCGCGCGGCCTGAGCTTATGGAAGCGCACAGCTGAGCCCACCGCGCGACCGGAGTCGTTCATGTAGGTCTTCGGCTTCAGCAGCAGGATCTTCTCGCCCGCGATCGTGCCTTCCGCCACGTAGGAGTGGTGGCGCGACTGGCGCAGGGCGAGACCATAGCGGCGGATGATCTCATCCGCCGCCATGAACCCGATATTGTGCCGTTGCTTCTCGTGCTTGGGCCCGGGATTACCGAGCCCCGCGATGATGTGCATGCGCGACTACCGGACCGTACGCGTCCCGGGTGACGGAAAGGTTCAGTCCTCGCCTTCCGCCTGCTTCTTCTCTTCGCCTTCGGTGGCCTCGGCTTCGCCGGCCGCTGCGACGGCCTCGTCGCGGACCACCGTCGGAGCGGCGATCGTCGCGATCGTGAAGTCGCGGTCGGAAATGACGAAGGACACGCCCTCCGGCAGCGGAATGCTGCTGGCATGGATCGAATCGCCCACGTCGAGACCGGCGAGGTTGATGACGAATTCCTGCGGAATGTCGTCGGCGGTGCAGAACACCTCGAGCTCGTGGCGGACGATGTTGAGCACGCCGCCCTTGCGCAGGCCGGGGCTCTCGTCCTCGCCCTCGAAGACGACCATGACATCGGCGCTGATCCTGCGCTTCGGATCGAAGCGCAGGAAGTCGACATGCATCGGCACGTCCGTCACCGGATGGAACTGCACGTCGCGCGGAAGCACGCGGTGCTTGGTTCCGTCGAGCTCGAGATCGACGAGCTGCGTGAAGAAATGGGGATCGGTCAGCCGCTGCACGACAACCCGGCGTTCCAGGTTGACCATGATCGGCTCTTCCTTGTTTCCGTAAATGACAGCGGGCACCAGTCCATCGCGGCGGGCCTGGCGCGCGGACCCCTTACCCGCGACGGCTCGCGGCGAGGCGGAAATGGTCGTTACCTCAGCCATGATATGCTCCTTAAGATTTGGGCGTGCCGGCCTCCAGGGGTGCCGGTCACTATCGACCCGCCCGGCCCGGGCCTTGGGCCCACGGCAAACGGATCACCCCGCCGTTTCCGGCGGGGCGGAGGTTTTTAGCCGCTTGCGGGCCACTAGTCAAACAGGCTGGAAACCGACCTGGCGTCGCTGATGCGCCCGATGGCCTCGGCCATCAGGGGGGCGATGGAGATCTGCTTGATGTTGCCGGCGACCCGGACGGCCTCGGTTCCGAGGATGGAATCCGTGATCACCATGCTTTTCAACGGCGAAGCCGAGATCCTGCTGACCGCGCCGCCCGACAGTACCCCATGGGTGATGTAGGCGTGGACGGCCTTGGCACCGGCCTCCATCAGGGCTTCGGCGGCATTGCAGAGGGTGCCGCCCGAATCGCAGATATCGTCGACCAGGATGCAGGTCCGGTCCTTGACGTCGCCGATGATGTGCATGACCTCGGAGACGCCCGCCCGCTCGCGCCGCTTGTCGATGATGGCGAGGTCGGTCTCGAGCCGCTTGGCGAAGGCGCGGGCGCGCACCACGCCGCCGACGTCGGGCGAGACCATCAGAAGGTCTTCTTTCTCGAAGTTTTCCTCGATGTGGCGGACGAACACCGGCGCCGCGAACAGATTGTCGAGCGGGATATCGAAGAAGCCCTGGATCTGGCCGGCATGGAGATCCATCGTCAGTACGCGGTCGGCGCCCGCGACCGTGATGAGGTTAGCGACGAGCTTCGCGGAGATTGGCGTGCGCGGGCCGGACTTCCGGTCCTGACGCGCGTAGCCGAAATAGGGCATCACCGCGGTGATCCGGCTCGCCGAGCCACGGCGGACCGCGTCGAGCGCAACCAGCAGCTCCATCAGGTGGTCGTTCGCGGGATAGGAAGTCGACTGGATGATGAAGACGTCCTCGCCGCGCACGTTCTCGTGAATCTCGACGAAGCATTCCATGTCGGAGAAGCGCCGGATGCTCGCCTTGGTGATCGGCAGATTCATGTAGGCGGCAATCGCCTCCGACAGGGGGCGATTGCTGTTGCACGCGACGATCTTCATGTGCGGCGACTTCCGTTCGGGGCTTGAGAGCCGTTGGAAAAAACGTTGGTTCGCGCCCGTCTCCGACGCCGGCGCAGGGGCAAACTATCAGCGACATATGGGGGTGTAAACGTCGTTCGATTCTCCCGAACGGCCGTCATCCGCGGCTCCCGCCAGCCTTGGCCGGAAGGCGGTCGAGAACGTCGCGGACGCCGTCCGCCACCCCGTCGGCGATGGCCCGCGCGATCGACGGCCAGTGCCGGTCGAGCTCCGCCGGGGTGAGCGCGTTCTCCTGTGTGAGGCGGCCGATTTCGGCGCCTCCCGGACCGAGGATGCGCCAGTCGAGCCCGAGCCGGCGCTTTCCGCCCTTGGCCGCACCCAGTGCCACCGTGCATCCGACCACGATGTCCGCCGTGCCGGGGCCGCTAGCGATCCGGAGGTCGAGGCGGCGGAGCGCGGCCTCGGCCTCCTCGCGGAGCACGGTGCCCGCCGCCTCGGGGGCGCCTTCGACGGGCCGGACATAGACCGACCGCTCTTCCTTCTGGCCGATCCGGTCGACCGGCGCGGGTTCCTGGACGATCGCGGCGACGGAATCGGCAGATCGCTCGGCAAGCCCGCGGAGAACGCCGGGCGAGGCCGCCGAAAGCGCGGCCCGCGTGAGGCCGGTGTCGAGCGACCGGCGGCCCACCGCCGCGCCGTGCATGTCGCGCAGCACCCAGATGAGGCGCATCGGCGCGCCTGCGCGGCCGGTCGGCTCCGCGACGGTTCCGGAGAGGTCGTAGCTCCCGCCGCTCGAAGGGCCGGTATAGGCGGGAAGGTTGCGGTCGACGAGCGCGGCGGCGACGGCGTCAGCAAGGACCTCGCCTGTCTCGATCGCGGTTCCCGCGACCCCGGCGACCCGGATCCCGTAGCCGTCCCGGATTTGGAGGAGGGGGTTCGCCGCCTTGCGCGCCGAGCCGGGCTGGAACGGCTGCGGCAGCGGCTGGCAGGCGGCGGCGAGGACGAGTAACAGGGTCGCGGCGACCGCCCTACAGCGCACAGCTCACCATGAGGCCGATGATCAGCGCGAAGAGAAAGATGATCATGTAGGGCACGGCCGGTCACTCCCGGAGGGCGATGGCCGAGAGGCCCCGCCCGTAATCCTCCTCCGACCGGTGGCAGGTCCGCCGGTAGCTGAAAAAGAGCTCGTCGTCGGCATAGGTGTCGCGCGCGACCGCGTCGATGGGGCCGAGTCCCGTGTCGGCGAGGCACTGGAGAACGAAGCCGCGCAGATCGAAACGGTGCTTGCCGGGCTCGGGATCCGGCGCAAAGAACCGCGCGTTCGCGGGATCGCGGGCGAGGAAAGGCACCGGGAACTCGGCGCCGACCTGGTAGGACTCCTGGGAAATGCACGGGCCGACGGATGCTGCGATGCGGGCGCGTTCGGCGCCGAGCGCCTCCATGGCGCGCACCGTGTTCTCGACGACGCCTGTGACGGCGCCGCGCCAGCCGGCATGCGCCGCGCCGATGACGCCGGCCTCGGCGTCCGCGAACAGCACTGGTGCGCAATCGGCGGTGAGGATGCCGAGCATGATGCCCGGGGTGCGCGTGACCATGGCATCCGCCTTGGGCCGTTCCGCTCCGGGCATCGGCATCTCGGAGAGAGTGATCACGTCTGCGCTGTGCACCTGATAGAGAGTGACAAGGGCGTTCGCGTCGAGATCGAAACGTTCGGCGGCGCGGCGCTTGTTCTCGCGCACGTTCGCCGCATCGTCCTTCGAACCGGCGCCGCAGTTGAGAGATGCGTAAATACCGCCGCTGACCCCGCCTTCGCGGGTGAAGAAACCGTGGACGACGCTGCGCGGGGCTTCGCCGCCCGATCGCGCGGCCGCGGACTCGATTGCCGGAGAGGTGAACATCGTTCGTCGCTATCCTTCGAAGCCGGCGGGCCGGTCGCTGTCCGGCCCCGCGACGGCCAGTACTTTGAACAGCCTGCCCATCTGGTGCGAGTCGATCAACCGGTTCGTCGCCGAGCGCAGCATGGCCGCGCGCTCCGGGGGCTGTCCGCGCGCGAGCGCCTCCGTGCGTTCCGCGGCGCCGAGCGAGACGAGGAACTCGCCCTGGGTTACCGGCCCGAAGGTCGCCGCCCCGCCCCGCCGGAAGGCCGCCGCGAGCGCCTCGAAATCGACGTGGGCGGTGAGGTCGGCCTCGCCCGGATCGGACAGCGGATCGGCATACGCATGGCCTTTTACGGCCTGCAGCGTGTCGCCATAGGCGGTCTCGGCGTGGCCGTAGTCGATGACGAGCGCAGCGCCGCCGTCCCGGGCAACGCGCCGGCCGATTTCTTCGGCGATCGCGCCGGAGGCGGTGCAGGTCTCGAACACGTCGCCCGGTTCGGCCGCGGAAGACGGTGGCGACATGTCCGGGGCGCCGGGCGCAAGCGACAGGGTGAAGCCGTCGGCGTCGGCCGCGACGCGGCGCTCGCACCAGCCGCTGTCCGTGCGTTCGTACTGGCGGATGGGAAGGGCGTCGAAGAACTCGTTGGCGATGACGATCGCGGGTCCGGACGGCACGGTTTCCAGCGCTTCGTGCCAGGACGGTCCATAAGCTGCGAGCGTCTCGCGCTGGGCTGTCCGGAGCGCCGGACTGGTCTCGACGAGATGGATTTCGACGGCGGCAGCGAAGGCGGGAACAGTGCGCGCGGCACGGAGCGCGTCGGCCATCAGCGTGCCTCGCCCCGGCCCGCACTCGACAAGACAGACGCGTTCCGGTGTGCCGATCTGCTGCCACGAGACGGCGGCCCAGAGGCCGATCAGCTCGCCGAAGACCTGGCTGATCTCCGGCGCTGTGATGAAGTCGCCGGTTCTCCCAAGCGGATCACGGGAGCGATAGTAACCGTGCTCCGGGTCGCCCAGCGCGGCCTCCATGAAGTCGGCGATGCTGATCGGTCCTTCTGCGGCGATGCGGTCGCGCAGCTGGGTCTCAAGCTGGGTCATGGCGGTGCGCTGCGCGGATCAGCCAGAGCCCGGCGAGGATGAGCGGCAGAGACAGCAGCTGGCCCATGGTCGCGCCAGCGAACAGGAAGCCGAGATGGGCGTCGGGCTGGCGGAAGAACTCCGCGACGATCCGGCTGATCCCGTATCCCGTGAGGAAGGTGCCCGCCACGAGGCCCGGACGCGCGAACGTGCCGGGCCGCGTCGCGAGGACGAACAGCACGGCGAACAGGACGATCCCTTCGAGCGCCGCCTCGTAAAGCTGGCTCGGGTGGCGCGGCAGCGGCCCGCCCCGGGGGAAGACCATGCCGAGCGCGGAGTCCGTGACCCGGCCGTAAAGCTCGCCGTTGATGAAGTTGGCGATGCGCCCGAGGAACAGCCCGATCGGCACCGCCGCGCAGACGAGATCGCCGAGGGCGAACCAGTGATAGCCCCGCTGGCGCGCGAACAGCCAGATCGCGAGGATGACGCCGAGGAGCCCGCCGTGGAACGACATGCCGCCTTCCCAGACCGCGAACGCGTCGAGCGGGTGGTAGATGTAATAGCCCGGCTTGTAGAACAGCACGTATCCGATGCGCCCGCCGAGGACGACGCCGAGCGTCGCCCAGACGACGAAATCGTCGATGTCGGTCTTGGTGATTCCCGCGGGCGATCTGGTTGTCAGCCACGACATGTAGCGCCAGGCGAGAAGGATGCCGGCGACGTAGGAGAGCGCGTACCAGCGGACCGCGAACGGGCCGATCTCGATCAGGACCGGATCGATCGCCGGATAGGTGAGGGTCAGCATCGCGG
>JAYOEF010000145.1:0-10132 GCA_038106605.1 Alphaproteobacteria bacterium | reverse complement strand
CCGAGATTGGTGGTGAGCGGCCCGCCGCCCGCCTGCGTCATGTAGGCGCCGAGCGCGCCGACCGTGGTCACCCGCATGGCGAGGAAATTGCCTTCGGAATCGAGGGCCAGTTCGCCGGTCGTGACGTTGTCGCGGCCCTGGCAGTCGGTCTGGAACGCCTCTGTGCGGTCGCTCGTCCAGCGCACGGGACGGCCGATGAGCTTCGACGCCCAGAGAACCAGCAGGTTCTCGTTGTAGACCGACGACTTCATGCCGAAGCTGCCGCCGATGTCGCCGGAGACGACGCGGACGCGGCTCTCGGGAACGCCGATCACCTTGGTCGCGAGGTTCATGCGGTAAGGGTTGGCGTGCTGCAGCGTGGTGTAGATCGTGTAGCGATCCTCGTTCGCATCGTAGTAGCCGAGGCAGGAGCGCGGCTCCATGGTCGCCGGCGCGACGCGGTTGATGAAGAACTCCCTGCGGACGATCCGGTCGGCCTTCGCAAAGGCCGCATCGACCGCCGCCTTGTCGCCCGCCAGATGGACGAAGGCGATGTTGCCCGGATTGTCGTCCCACACGACAGGCGCGTCCGAAGCCAGCGCCTTAGCGGTATCCGTCACGGCCGGAAGCGGCGTGTAGTCGATGCGGATCAGCTCGGCCGCGTCCTGCGCCTGGTGGCGCGTCTCGGCGACGACGAACGCCACCGGATCTCCGACATAGCGCGCGCGGTCCAGCACCAGCGCCGGAAACGGCGGGAGGTAGCCCGGCGTGCCGTCCCGCTTCTTCCTGGGCGGGTCGCCCGGAACGTCGCCCCATCCGCCCGCCTTCCAGTCCGCCCCGGTATAGACCGCGATCACGCCCGGCGCCGCCCGCGCTGCTTCGACGTCTATCCCGTCGATGCGGGCGTGCGCACGCGGCGAGCGCAGGACATAGCCGTAGGCCGTCCCCGGCAGGCGCCGGTCGTCGGCATAGCGGCCGCCGCCGCGAAGCAGGCGCGGGTCTTCCGACCGCGGCACGGATTGGCCGAGCGCGTATTTCCCCATCTTTCTCTCTCCGTTCTTTGCGCGGTTTTCAGGCGTCCGCTTCCTGGCGGTACTTCGGGTCGACGTATCGCCGCCCGGCTTCCTTCGTGTGGGCGAGGATCGTGCGGTCGATGCGATCCTGCGGGACCGGGTCCGCTTCCCAGTGGCCGTACGCGTCGACGCCGCGCACGAGGCACGCGGTGCGCCGCCCGATGGTCGAACGGACATGCGTCGGGATATAGAAGATGCCGAGGCCGATGCGGTCGGCCTGCGTCGTGTTGGCCTCGGAGCTGTGGACGATGCGCTCGTGATGGCACGAGAACTGGCCCTGCTTGAGTTCGAGATCGACCGCGCCGGTCTCGTCGATGCCCTCGATGACCTGTCCGCGCGCCAGCAGGTTCTTCTTGTTGAACGTCTCGATGTGCTTGTGCGCCTCGCCGCGATGCGAGCCGGGCAGCATGCGGAGGCAGCCGTTCGCCCGGTTGCTCGGCGTCAGCGCCAGCCAGACCGTCACCAGTTCATGGGGATCGAGACCGAAATAGGCGGAATCCTGATGCCAGGAAACGTAGGAGCCGTCGCTGCCCGGCTTGATCCAGAAGCGCGATGCAAACGCGAGGATGTTGGGCCCGATCAGCCCCTCCACCACGTCGAGAATCGCCGGGTTGCGGGAAATCTCGTAGGACCGCCGAAAGACTAGATGGCCCTTCATGTTGATGTCGCCGGCCGAATAGCCCTCTTCGGCCCCGAAGAAGGCGAGATCGTCGAGCATCGCCTTCGCCTCGCCGGGCGTCAGCGCGTCGAACGGCAGCAGGTAGCCGTTCTCGCCGTAGAAATCGACCTGTTCGCGGCTCAGCGCCTGAGTCATGTCCCGTCCCTCCCCTTTGGCCGCATCGGCGGCGGGGAAAAGTCTAGGACAGGAATTTCGGCTTGGAAACTGCGCGCGCGTGCACCCGACGCGGGTCAGTGTCCCGACTTCTTCGCGCCGGCCGGCGGAATCGCGTCGGGCGGCGGCTCCTCGTAACGGACGGCCGAGCGGCTGTCGACTTCCGCGTCGACATTGATCTCGCCGAGGTTGGCAAAGACGACGGTAAACGGGATCTTCTCGCCCTTGTGCAGGCTGCGCTTCAGGTCGCGCAGCTCGATGGCGACGACGCCGGGCTCGAACACGTAGCGGCCCTGCGGATCGACCGCGACCGGGTCGACCAGGACGGTTCTCACGGTGGCGCCGAGCATCTCGAACTTCACCAGCTGGACCGCCGTCGCGATGTCGGTCGCGCCGCCCTTCACGTAGATCGGCGACTGGCCCTTGTTCTCGACGGTGATGAAGACGTGCGTATCGGTCCCCTGCTCCGCCGCCCGCGTCCACGCGGTGACGACGTGGGCATCCTCGATCTTGGCGGGCGGAAGCTGGGGCCCGTCCTTCGGGGCCTCCTTGGCTTTACCGGAAGCCAGGGCGGCGGCGATCGGAAATGCGACGGCAAGGGCGGTCAGAAACGAAAGCGAAATACGCATACGCACCGGTTTTTCCCCACGAAATCCATGGAAGCGACGCGCGAATTCAAACCAAAAATCGTTTACGGGGGACTAACACCGGGACCGGAAATGGGTGAAAACCCCTGTCCGAACCACTCAGTTGACGCCTTCCTCGAGCCGGAAGATCCGCTGGGCGTTGCGCCAGAGGATGTTTTCCCGGTCCTCGCCGGTCACGCCGGCGTCGTCGAGGACCTTTAGGCGGATCGTATATAGGTCCGCCGGTTCGCGGACGAAGCGCCAGGTCGCCGACCAGTCGGTGCCGAACAGGATGCGCTCCGAGCCGATCGCCTGGAGCGCGATCTTCAGATGCTCGGGCGTGGTGCCTACGACGTCGAAATAGATGTTGGCGTTCCGCATCGCGACCGTGAGGCAGGGCTCGAAATAGGTGATGAGCCCGCGGCCCATCTTGGTCAGGATGATGGGCACGTCCGGGTAGCGGCAGGCGACCTCGTCGGCCCAGATCGGATTGCCCCAGAAGAGCCCGCCCGGAAACTGTGTCCACGCGGTCGGGAACTGGACCGGGACGTTGTAGCGCGCGACCGCGTCCATCATCGGGCGCAGGTCCTTGGCGATCTTCTCCGGGTGGGTCTCGGAGGTGAGCGCGCGGATGAAGATCTCGCCGAGCCCCTTCATGCCGAGGTCCTCGATGGCGTGCGAGACGGCGTCGCCCGCGCCGTCGCGCACCTGCGTCGTGTCCTCCAGGTATTCGTAGGCCGCTTCCTGGTCGTGGCCGATGCGCATCAGGCCCCACAGCCGGTCGGGATGGCGGCGGACGGACTCGGCGACGTTCTCGTTCGTCACCGAACCCGGCCGCGCCTGGATGAGCGCCTTGTCGATCCCGGCCTCGTCCATGTGTGCGACCAGCATGTCGGAATTGTCGACCGGCTCCTCGGTCAGTGTCCGATCGTAAAGGTCGGGATAGCGCGTGCGGAAGGCGACGAGGTCCTGCGTCGTCCGGATCTTGTCGCCGACGTCGGCGAGCACCGGAAAGCTCCAGATATGGACGTGGGAGTCGATGATCACGGGTGCGCCTTTCTCGTTTCCTTCCTCAGCCTTCCTTCCGCCGCGTCAGCTTCCCGGAACGGTTCCCGCGGGGAGCGACGAAACGTGGTCGAAGATGTCGCGCGGCCGCGTGAACCAGATGCGGTCCGCCATCGGATGTTCGACCATGTGGGTCAGGATGTCGCGTAGCCCGGCGAGCCGGTAGGGCTGACCGACCACGAAGGTATGCAGCGCGAGCGAGAAGACGAGCGGCTGCTGCTCGGAAAGGCGCATCTGCTCGTCGAAATGGCTGGTCACCATCCGCGTGAAGTCGTCCGCCGTGTGCCGCCGCGTGAGCTGCGCCGGGGAGTCGTTGATCTCGATGTGATAGGGGATCGCGAGGAGCGGGCCCGAGCGCGTCTTCATCCAGAACGGCTGATCGTCGGCCGACCAGTCCATGATGTAGCGGTAGCCCGCTTCCTTCAGGAGGTCCGGCGTGTGCAGGCTCTCGGAAATCCAGGGCCCCATCCATCCGCCCGGCCCCTCCCCCTCGTGGCGGCGGAAGGCGTCGGTCGCGGTGCCGATCAGGGCGCGTTCTTCTGCTTCGGAGTACGCGCCCTGCTCTTCGGAATTGGTGACGCCGTGGCCGACGAACTCGTCGTCGCGCGCGCGTATCCGGTCCGGGATCTGCGGCGCGTAGTCGTAGATCGACGTGTTCATCAGGTGGCACATCGGCAGGCCCAGCGAGTCGAACAGGTCGAAGATGCGCCAAATGCCTACCCGCAGTCCGTAATCGCGCCATGCATAATTGCGGACGTCAGGCTGGGTTCCGGGGTTCGTCGGCGTATGGCCGAGCCCTTCCCCGAAGCTGAAATGCTCGATGTTGAGCCCGAAATAGACGGCGAGGCGCTTGCCGTCGGGCCAGTCGTAGTCAGGCCTTTCGGTGATCGGTGAGTAGTCGTAGCGCCCGTGCTGCTTCAGTTTCACGCGTCGGTTCCTTCCAGTGGGTGCGCAAGGATAGATCGGGCGGTTTCGGATGGGAATGCATCGCGGTAATGCAGATTCAATCCTTGAACTTCGGAGGCCCGGGTGTGACCATCCGGCCGCATAAATACGATCCTCGGGACAACCGTAATACAGGAGGGGGCGTGAAAGCGCCGAAGTTCAAATATGTGCGGGCGACCAGCGTCGCCGACGCGCTCAAAATGCTCGACGAGCATGGGGAGAATGCCCGCATTCTCGCCGGCGGTCAGAGCCTCATGCCGACGCTCAACATGCGTCTGTCTCAGCCTGAAATCCTCATCGACATAAACCGGCTCGACGCCCTCAAGGGCATTTCGCTCGACGGCGACACGGTGCGCATCGGCGCTCTGACCCGGCATGTCGAAGTGCAGCGTTCGGCGGTCGTGCGCGACCACCTGCCGCTGATCGCCGAAGCGATGCCGCACGTCGCCCATGTCGCGGTGCGCAATCGCGGCACGTTCGGCGGCAGCGTCGCGCTCGCCGATCCGGCGGCCGAGATGCCGGCCTGCGTGCTCGCGCTCGGCGGCACCATCGTCGTCGAGAGCGTCGCGGGCCGCCGCGAGATCGCCGCAGACGACTACTTCAAGGGCCTCTACGAGACCGCGCGCCAGGACAACGAACTCCTCGTCGAGGTGCGCATCCCCTCGCAGAAGAAGGACCGCGTCTCTGTGTTCCTCGAGCTCGCGCGCCGCCACGGCGATTTTGCCATCGCCGGCATCTGCGCCTACGGCAAGGTCTCCGGGACGACGATCGAGGACATGCGCCTCGTCTATTTCGGCAGCGAGGACAAGCCGACGGTCGGTCGCAATGCCATCGCCGCACTCAAGGGCAAGGCCTGGAACGATACGACCAAGGCCGCGGTCGGCGATGCTCTGGCCTCGGACCTCGATCCGATGGCGAACCTGAGCGGCAGCCCGGCGATGAAGCTTCACCTGCAGAAGGTGCTGACGGGCCGTGCCATGGATGCCGCCGTCGCCCGCGCGGGAGGCGCCCGATGACCGAGGAGTACCAGACCGTCACCATCCGGGTGAACGGCGAAGACGTCACCAAGTCGATCCCGGTGCGCACGCATCTCGTCGATTTCCTGCGTAACGAGCTCGGCTATACCGGGTCGCATCTCGGCTGCGAGCACGGCATCTGCGGCGCCTGCTCGGTCCGCGTCGACGGCGTCGTCGTGCGCGGCTGCCTCACGCTCGCCGTCCAGTGCGAGGGCGCGGATGTGCTCACGATCGAGGGCCTCAGCGATTCCGGCGAGATCGCCGACCTGCAAGACAAGTTCGTCGAGCGCAACGCCATGCAGTGCGGCTTCTGCACACCCGGCATGCTGATGACGGCGGCCGAGTTGCTCTCCCACAAGCAGGCGATGTCGCGGGACGAGATCCGCGAGTTCATGTCCGGCAACTTCTGCCGCTGCACGGGCTACCACGCGATCGTCGACGCGATCGAGTCGATCAACAACTCCCGTCTCAAGGGATAGAACCGAATGTCATTCATCCATCCCTACGACCGTCCGAACTCCTATGTCGGCCGCACGCTGTCGCGCACCCGCGCGAAGCGCGCCGTCGCGGGCCGCGGGCGCTACACGGACGACATCACGCCGCCGCGCACGCTCCATGCCGCGTTCGTCCGGAGCCCCTATGCACATGCCAAGATCCTGAGCATCGACACAGCGTCGGCGAAGGCCGCACCGGGCGTCCGCCTAGTGATGACCGGCGCCGAGCTCAAGGACATGTGCTCCGGCCCGTGGGTCGGCACGCTCACCGTCTTCGAGGGCATGAAGGCCGAGCCGCAGTATCCGATGGCGGTCGACCGCGCCTGCTGGCACGGCGAGGCCGTCGTCATGGTGGTCGCGGACAGCCGCGCGCTCGCCGAGGATGCGGCCGAGCTTGTCGAGGTCCAGTACGAAGAGCTTCCCGTCGTCATCAACAAGGACACCGCGCTCGATCCGTCGAGCCCGGTCATCCACCCCAATCTCGGCGACAACAAGGCCTGGGAGAAGTCGGCCGTCATGGGCGACGTCGACAAGGCCATGGCCGAAGCCGACCACGTCCTCGAACAGACCTTCTATTTCGGCCGCCACACGGCGGTGAGCCTCGAGCCCCGCGTGCTGCTCGCCGAATACGATCCCGGCACCGAGCGGCTCGTGATCCACACGTCGAGCCAGTGCCCGCACATGATCGAGACGGTCTTCGCGCGCACGCTTGGAATTCCGGAGCACAACGTCCGCATCGTCGCGCCCGACGTCGGCGGCTCGTTCGGCCTCAAGATCCACACCTTCGGCGACGAGGTCGCGACCACGGCGGCTTCGATGAAGCTCGGCCGGCCGGTGAAGTTCGTCGCCGACCGGCTCGAATCCTTCGTCTCCGACATCCACGCCCGCGAGAACCGCGTGCGTGCGAAGATCGGCTTCACGAAGGAAGGGAAACTCACGGCCGTCGATTTCGACGTGCTCGGCGGCGCCGGGGCCTACTCGCAGTACCCGCGCACCAGCGTGTTCGAAGCCAACCAGATCATGAACATCACCTTCGGGCCCTACAAGCACGAGCACTTCCGCTCGAAGGCGACCGTGGTCTATCTCAACGCCGTCCCGACCTCGCAGTACCGCGCCGTGGGCCATCCCATCGGCATCTCGGTCGGCGAGTTCATGATGGACTGGGCGGCCGAGGTCACCGGCCTAGACCCGTTCGAGATCCGCCGCATGAACGTGATGGAAGACGACGGCTACCCGCGCAACATCGGCACGGGCATCCCGATGAAGGACCTGTCGCACCAGGCCTGCCTCGAGAAGCTCCACAAGATCATGGACTACCCGGCGCTCCGCGCCGAGCAGGCCGAGCTTCGCAAGAAAGGCATCTATCGCGGCATCGGCATCGCCGGCTTCATCAAGGGCACGGCGCCCGGACCGGAAGGCTACTACGGCGCCGGCGGCGCGCGCATCGCCGCGCAGGACGCGACAACCGTGAAGCTGGAGCCGTCGGGCGGCGTCATCGTCTGCCTCGGCGTCACCGACCAGGGCCAGGGCGTCGATACCGTGATGGAGCAGATCGCGGCGACCGCGATCGGCTGCAAGATCGAGCAGGTGCGCGCCATTTCGGGCGACACCGATGCGGTTCCCTACGGCGGCGGCACCTATGCGTCGCGCGCCACCGCGATCGGCGGCGAGGCGACCTACCAGGCCGCGCTCGACCTCAAGCGCGAGATTCTCGACATGGCGGGCAAGCTCCTCCAGACGACGGCGGACAAGCTCGACATCGTGAACGGCGTCGTCGTCGATGCGGCGACCGGCGCCGAGCGGATTCCGCTCTCCGAGATCGGCCGCATCGGCCACTTCCAGCTCGGCGAGCTGCCGCGGGGATACCAGCCCGTGCTGTCGCATACCCGGCGGTTCCGCCTCGAAGGCCTTCCGTACATCTTCACAAACGGCATCCACGGCGCCTATGTCGAGGTCGACGTCGACACCGGCTGGATCAAGCACCTGAAGCACTGGGTGGTCGAGGATTGCGGGCGCATCATCAACCCGCAGCTCGCCGACGAGCAGGTGCGCGGCGGCTGCGTCCAGGGTCTCGGCGGCGCGTTCTACGAGCACTGCATCTACGACGAGAACGGACAGCTCCAGAACGGCACGATGGCCGACTACATCACGCCGATGATGTCGGAAATGCCGGATATCGTGGTCGACCACGTCCAGACGCCGACGAGCGAGAGCGAGCTCGGCGCCAAGGGTGCCGGCGAGTCCGGGACCGGCGCCGCGCCGGGCGTCGTGATGAACGCCGTCAACGACGCGATCCGCCCGCTGACCAAGGGCCGCGTCACCGAACAGCCGATGACGCCGGAAGTGGTGCTCAAGGCCCTCGGCAAGGTCTAACGAGGCAGTGGTTCGCGCGCCGCTTCAGGTCCGGAGCGGCGCGCGGCTCTCCTCGTTGTTGCCGTCCGCCATCTTCTGCAGGAACTGAAGGAAGCGCTTCCGCTCGGATGCGCTCAGGGGCGAGAGCATGCGCTCCTGCGCCGCCTCGACCGCGGGGAGCGCGCTGTCGACCAGCGCCTGCCCGGCCTCGGTGAGCGACACCGGCTTCGACCGCCGGTCCCTGGCCGAGACCTCGCGGCGCACGAGGCCGCGTTCTTCGAGATTGCGGACGACGACGCTCACCGTCGTTCGGTCGAGCGCGATGCGGCCGCTGATGCCGACCTGGTCGAGCGGCCCGCTCTGGGCGAGCGTCGACAGGACCGCGAACTGCAGCGGCGTGAGATCGTGCGGCCGGCACTCGTCGAGAAAGACCGAAACGGCGATCTGCTGGCACCGGCGCAGCAGGTGGCCCGGCATCTCGCTGACGCGGTCGAACACGGGCGCGTCGGATTCGTCGCTCATGGCGTTCCCCCCGTTGCCGCGCGTCAGACGATGGCGCCCGTGAGGCCGGTGCTGCCGTAGAGCCACTGCAGGCGGTCGTAGTAGTCCTCCGGCTTCATGGCGCTCATCATCGCGTTGCGGAGCTGCGCGTGCACGCCCGCGGCGTGATAGATGTGCTCGCCGATCGCGCGCGACCCGATCTGGATGCGCGCCGTGCGGATCACCCGCTGTGCCCGGTAGGCCTCGAACGCCTTGTCGCGGTCGCCGGAATGCGCCTCCAACATGTGCGACAGGCAGACCGCGTCCTCGAGCGCCATGCACGCGCCTTGCGCGTAGTACTGGAGCGTCGGATGGGCGGCGTCGCCGAGGAGCACGACCCGTCCGTCGACCCAGTTGTCGACGGGCTCGCGGTCGCACAGCACCCAGACCTTCCAGTCGCGTCCGTGTTCGATGATGCTGCGCGGCAGCGGATCGATGTGCATGAACTGGTCGAGCACCTCCTGCGTCGGCACCGGCTTGCCGGCATAAGCTTCCGGCGCGTCGTTGTGGCAGGTGACGACGAGGTTGAAGACCTTCCAGCCCGACAGCGGGTAGTGGACGATGTGGATCTTGGGTCCGGCCCAGAGCGTCGCGGCATTCCAGCGGAGCTCTTCCGGCATCATCTCGGTCGGAATGACCGAACGGTAGGTCGAATGCCCGGAAATACGCGGCTCGCCGTCGTTCACCAGTTTGGCGCGGATGTTGGAGCGAAGACCGTCTGCGCCGACCAGCGCCTCGCCCACGACCTTCTCCCCGTTGGCGAGGATGGCGGTGGCCGACGATCCGTCCTGCTCGTAGGACTTTACCTCGCTGTTCACGCGCAGCTCGATCTTCGGGCTGTCCTCGCAGGCCTTTAGGAGAACGCCGTGGAGGTCGGCGCGGTGGACCACCGCATAGGGATTGCCGAAGCGCTTGCGGAATCCTTCGTCGAGCGGAATGCGGGTGACCTCCTTGCCGGTCACCGCGTCCATCATACGGAGATTGTCGATATAGACCGCCTGGGCGCGTGCTTCGTCGCCGACGCCGAGATAATCGAAGGCGTGGAAGGCATTCGGACCGATCTGGATACCGGCGCCGATCTCGCCGAGCTTCGACGCCTTCTCCAGGACGACGACGTTGAATCCTTTGCGCGCCAGACCGAGCGCCGCCGCGAGCCCGCCGATGCCGCCGCCGGCTACGATGAAGGGTTTGTCCGCCATGTCTTCCTCCC
>JAYOEF010000144.1:0-10233 GCA_038106605.1 Alphaproteobacteria bacterium | reverse complement strand
CCGTCGCGCAGCACGATGGCGTCCTTGCCGATCAGGTCGATACGGCTGATGTGGCTGTCGAGGTTGACGCGTACGCACGGCCAGTTCAGGCGGGCGGCGACCTGCTCGATATGCGTCGACTTGCCGGTGCCGTGGTAGCCCTGGATCAGGAGGCGGCGGTTGTGCGCGAACGCGACGAGGATCGCGAGCGTCGTGTCGTGATCGAAGCAGTAGGCGGGGTCGAGGTCCGGAACGTATTCGGTGTTCTTCGTGAACGCCGGGATTTCCATGTCGATGTCGAGATCGAACACCTTGCGCGCCGAGACGGTGGTGTCGGGCAGGTCGATCTCGGTGATGTCTGCCACAGCGGCTTTGGTCTTAGAGGCCATCCAGCTCCATTCCTCAAAACGAAAAACGCACGTGCGACCCGCCTTAGGCCAGGCGGTCGCTGTGCCTCAATGTCGTATAGGCGTGATTGACCGATTTTAGCCGGTCTTCCGCCCGTTTGTCGCCCCCGTTTGCATCGGGATGCAATGTTTTGGCGAGGGTCTTGTATCGCAATTTGACGTCCTCGAGGGTCACCGGGGCCTCGAGCCCCAGCGTCGCGAGCGCCGCGCGTTCCGCGGCGCTCATCGCCTGCATCTGGATCTGCGCGGCCCGGGCGCGCGCCGGATCCTCCGTGTCCTCGCCCGGAAACAGCGTGAGGGGATCGCGCATGCGGGGAATTCCGCCGCGCGCGCCGAGGGGCCACGTCGGCCGCCGCCAGACCGTGTCCTGCCGCACTTCGGCCTCGATCGCGCGCTCGTCCATGCCCGCGCAGTAATTCCACGTGGCGTTGTATTCGCGCGCATGCGGGCGGCAGAACCAGTAGAAGCTCTCGAGGTCGTCGCGCGACCGCGGCGCCCGGAACTCTCCGATCTCGTCGCAGCCCGGATGGTCGCAGCGGGCGACATCGGCCCTGCTGCGGCTCTCGAACGGGGCCCGGGCCGCCGCGGACTGTCTCTTTTCCCTCTCCATCGGGCCAGTATGATCGTCCCAAAATTGGCATGCAAGCGCGTGACAGCCCCGGAAATCCGCCCTATATGCATGCCGGATTGCAGGTTCTCCGGGGAACGTCATGACCGTATCAGAAGCCATCGAACGCAAGCTGACCGCGGCGTTCGCACCTTTCTCTCTCGTCATCGTCGACGAGTCGCACCGCCACGCGGGCCATGTCGGGGCGCGGCCCGAGGGCGAGACGCATTTCAGGGTGGAAATCGTGTCGGCGGCGTTCGAAGGCAAGTCGCGGATCGAACGCCAGAGGATGGTCTACGATCTTCTTCGCGACGAGCTTGCCGGGCCGGTTCACGCGCTTTCGGTTTCCGCACAATCCGAAAAACCGTGAGAGTGCGAACGGGTTTCGACTGTGGGGCGGCGAGAAAATCCAGGCATCTTGTCTTACGTTTGGTTATGGGGTTAAACTAATAGAGGAATAACATGTCGCGGAATTCAACCGTGAATAGGTGAATGAGGCAGGGACAGGGCGGAATCGGTGGTTTTAGTATCCCCTCTCGTTACTCGTAATGTGAATGTCGGCGGCCGTCGGACAAGTGTCCGACTCGAGCCCGACCTGTGGGAAGCGCTTCGCGACATCGCGGCGCGCGAACAGCGTTCTCTTCACGAGATCTGCACCGACATCGACCGGACGCGCGGCGGAACCCGCTTAACGTCGGCAATGCGGATCTACATCGTCAATTATTTCAGATCCGCCGCGAATCCGTCCTGACGGTTTCGTCGGCGACGGTCTGTTTCCCCGGAAAAGATCGGGGAACCGATAGGTGTCGCCCTCGGGCCGCGGCGTTCAGCCGCCGGTGTAGTAGTCGGGAAATTCCTTGCGAACCTTTTCGCCGTCCGCTGCCCAGACGTGGCAGGTGTTCAGGGGAGGCCGTGAGGACTCTTCGTTGACTTCCTCGCCCTTGTTCGCGGGCGCCGATTCCGACCAGCGCACGGTGTGGAACGCAACCGTTGCGATGGGCCGCAGCAGGTCGACGAGATGCGCGCAGCCCAGCGGCCCGCCAAGCGCTTCGCGCACCCTCCGGTTCCAGCCGGGGCCGATCTTCAGGCCCTTGAGCTTCTGGAACGACGGCAGGATCGCGGGGCAGATCTCGTAGGGCCCCTTGTCGGTCACGGCTTCGACCGCCTGGACGACGAAATGGCGGTCGACCGTGAGACGGAGCCACATGTCGTGGATCGGCTCGCCGGGCTTCACCTCTCCGCGGAACGAATTGAAGAACGAATAGGACTTCACGTCCGTCAGATGGCCCTCGATGTCCCAGAGCCCGTCGGAACGCCGATAGCTGCGGCACTCGATCGCGCGCGTGTGGATCGGCTCGCGTTCGAGCGGGAGTTCGGTCAGGGCCATGGCTGCACCTCGGGCGGAAGGATCGCGTAACGCGGGCGGAGGATCACTCCGCGGCGGCCTCGGTCTCGGGCGCGGTCGGCGTCATGCGGATCGTGGTGATCCGGTTGCGCTGGCGGCGGACGATCTCGAAGCGGAAATCGTGGAAATGGAAGATCTGGCCGACTTCGGGGATGACGCGGGCTTCGTGAATCACGAGCCCGGCGATGGTCGCGGCCTCCTGATCGGGCAGGTTCCAGCCGAAGCGGCGGTTGAGGTCGCGCACCGTGACGCCGCCGGAGACGAGGTAGGAGCCGTCGCGCTGCGGCCGCACGCCGATCGGCGCGATGTCATGCTCGTCCGAGATGTCGCCGACGATCTCCTCCAGGATGTCCTCGAGGGTGACGACGCCCATGAGTGCTCCATACTCGTCGACCACGAGGGCGAAGTGCTCGCGCCGCCGCCGGAACGCCTGGAGCTGGTCGAGCAGCGTCGTCGATTCGGGGATGAACCAGGGCGGGGTCGCGATCTTGTCGAGGTCGAGCGCATCGAGGTCGCCCGTATGTGCGTGCACCTCGCGGAGCAGGGCCTTCGCGTGGATGACGCCGATGATGTTGTCCGGGGTTTCGCGCCACAGCGGTATCCGGGTGTAGGGACTGTCGAGCGCCTCCTCGACGATGCGGCTCGTCGGCAGCGCGGCATCGATCATGAAGATGTCGCGCCGGTGCTGCATGACCATCTCGACATCGACGTCGGCGAGGTCGAGGATGCTGTGAAGCATCGCGCGTTCGTGGCGCGCCATGGCGCCGGTGCCGCGGTGGAGCTCGATGGCGCCGCGAAGTTCCTCGACGGTGGCGCTCCATTCGCCCTGCTGGTCGAAGCGCACGCCGAACAGCCGCTGGGCGCCTCGGGTGACGAACTGGATCGCCGACATGATCGGATAGAGCGTGCGCACGAGAACCCGGAGCGTCGGCGCGATGGTCAACGCCAGCTTGTCGGAATTCCGGAAGGCGTAGGTTTTCGGCAGGATTTCACCGAAGACGAGGACGAGGACGGTCATCGCTATCGTGGCGTAGACGACGCCGGTCTCCCCGAACAGGCTGATCAGCACGCTCGTTGCCATCGCGGACGCGAGGATGTTCACGAGATTGTTGCCGAACAGGATCGTCCCGATCATGTGATCCTGCTGGTCGCGCAGCATGTTGACGATCTTCGCGCGCTTGTTGCCCTTCGCCTCCAGCTGATGCATCCGGGGGCGCGACGCCGCGGTCAGCGCCGTTTCCGAGGCCGAAAAGAAGGCCGAGAGGATAAGCAGGACGAAGATGCCGCCTATCGTGGCGAGGGTCGCGGTTTCCATCTCTGGAATGTCAGTTCTCCGGTTGCTGGGGGCGGTGAAGACCGGATCGGGCGGTCATGCCGCGATCCGTCCGGCGAGAAGGCGTTCGACTTCGGCGAGGTCGATGTCGCGGGCGATGAAGGCATCGCCGATGCCGCGCACGAGGATGAAGGTGACGCGCCCGTCCTTGACCTTCTTGTCGTGGCCCATGTGGGCGACCAGCGTTGCGGCGTTCCAGCGCCGTCCCTGCGCCGTGGGCAGCGCCATGGGTAAACCTACATCGGCGAAGTGCGCCTTGACGCGCGCGACGTCCGGCGCCGGGCAGAGGCCGAGCCGCTCGGACAGCTCGAACGCCATGATCATGCCGATCGAGACCGCTTCGCCGTGGAGGAGCTCGGCGCTGAAGCCGGTCTCCGCTTCCAGCGCGTGGCCGAACGTGTGGCCGAAATTGAGGAGCGCGCGAACGTCCTGCTCGCGCTCGTCTTCGGCGACGACGGCGGCCTTGGCGGCGCAGCTCGTCTTCACCGCGTGCTTGCGCGCCTCCATGTTGCCGGCGATCAGGTCCGCGCCGTTCTCCTCGAGCCAGGCGAAGAAGCCGGGATCGCGGATCAGGCCGTATTTCACGACTTCGGCGTAGCCCGCGAGGAGTTCGCGCCGCGGCAGCGTGTCGAGGACGCCCGTATCCGCGATGACGAGCTTCGGCTGGTAGAACGCGCCGACGAGGTTCTTGCCGTGGCGCGTGTTTATGCCCGTCTTGCCGCCGACCGAGCTGTCTACCTGCGACAGCAGCGTCGTCGGGATCTGGACGAAGGAAATGCCGCGAAGGATCGCGCTTGCCGCGAATCCCGTGATGTCGCCGATCACGCCGCCGCCGAGGGCGACCAGCGCCGCCGACCGTTCGGGTGCGCCGTCGAGAACTTCGCCGATCACGCGCTCGACCATGGGGAAAGACTTCGTCGCTTCCCCCGCCGGCAACACGATCGAGGAGACCGAAAGCCCAGCATCGCGCATCGATGCTTCCGTCTTCGCGAGATAGAGCGGCGCGACGGTCTCGTCGGTCACGATCCAGCAACGCCGCTTGCCGATGGCGTCGCGGATGGCGGTGCCGCAGCCCTCGACGAGGCCCGGCCCGATCAGGATGTCGTAGGACCGGTCGCCAAGCTCGACGCGAAGTCTTTCCGGGGCGTCGCTCATTCTGCCGCTGCGTCGCTGGGGGTCGGTTTGGCGGCGCTCTCGAGCGCCTCGATGACCCGCTTCACGGTCGCCTCGGGCGATTCGTTGCCGGTTTCCACCGTCAGGTCCGCCTCGGCGTAGAAGGGGTAGCGTTCCTTCACCAGCCGCTCGAGCGTTTCGCGTCGGTCGCCCGACTTGAGGAGCGGGCGGTTGTTCCGCCGCGATACCCGATTGAGGAGCACGTCGACGTCGGCCTTGAGCCAGATCGAGAGGCCCTTCTCGCGCACGTTCGCGCGCGTCTCGGCGTTGCAGAACGCGCCGCCGCCGGTCGCGATCACGCGCGGGCCGTCGCCGAGAAGCCGGGCGATCACGCGCCGTTCGCCGTCGCGGAAGGCCTTTTCGCCATAGCGTTCGAAGATTTCCTCGATGGTGCAGTCCGCCGCAGTCTCGATCTCGGTATCGGCGTCGACGAACTCCAGGCCGAGCTTCGAGGCGAGCCGCTGGCCAATGCAGGTCTTGCCCGCTCCCATGAGGCCGACGAGGACGATGGACTTGCCGGGATTCAGGTTGGCCTTGCTGGACGACATGATTCGCGCTTCGGTGGCGTCGTTGTGCTCGCTGCGGCGTGCCGCAAAGTTGAAAGCGCTTCCCACAGCCGATACACTGCCCCGGAATCGCCATAAATGTTCATTATCAACCGAATATACGACGAAACATCGCCCCTGTCGCCCGTATTGCACGCGGTGGGACAGGCGGCCGCCGTGGCCACGCGGGGCGCAAAGGGAACGAAAGAACGGGATCATCGGGTATGCTGAAAGTGACCTCCATCATCATCGCGACGGCCCTCGTGCTGCTCGTCGGCGGTGCGCTCTTCCTCGCGTCCTGGGACATTCCCGCTCCCTCGGCCGAAGTCGAAAGAACCATTCCGAATGACCGTTTCGCGCGCTGAATTCCGGCGCGGGGCCGGACGCGCGCTGCTCGCCGGCCTGGTCGTCGTCCTCGGCGCGGCGCCCGCCGTCGCCCAGCTCAAGCTCCTCCGTCCGGTGCCGCGGACCGAGGCGCCCCAATCTTCGCCCCAGTCTTCGCCCCAATCTTCGCCCCAGGCCGAACCGGCGCAGAATTCGGCTCCCCAGCCAGCCCCGGATCAGGCGGCGCCGGCCCAGTCTGTCCCGGCCGGCCCCGCACCGGCTGCCTCGGGCGAGACGGTGCCCGCCGAAGGCGGTGCGACCCAGATTCCGCTCCGGCCTCTCGATACGACCGGGATCACCGTCAACACCCTCGACGCCGTCGATGCGGATGCGATCGGCGTCATCGGCGAGGCCGAGGGCGGTTTCGGCATTACGCTCTGGAACGGCGCGGAATGGCCGCTCGTAAGTACTCTTGTGCCCCGCCTGCCGGCGCGCTCGCCCTCGGCGACGCTGCGCGGCCTTGCGTCTCGCCTCCTGCTGTCGCGTGCGATCGTTCCTGCAGGCAAACCCGCCGAGGCGAGCTTCGTGTCGCTCCGCGTCGACCGGCTGCTCGCGATGGGCGATCTCACAAACACGCTCGCGCTGCTGCGGCTCGTGCCCGAACAGCGACGTGACGAGGCGTTTGCGCGCATCGAGACCGAGGCGATGTTCTACGACAATCGCATTGCAGACGCGTGCGCCCGCATCACGGTGCTGTCCGGCCAGTACGAGGACGACTACTGGAAGCAGGCGCAGGCCTTCTGCCTTGCGATCGCGGGCGATGCGCCGCGGGCCGCGCTGATCGCCGACCTGCTTCGCGAGCGCGAATCGGGGCTCGATGCCGCCTTTTTCATTGCCATAGAGGCGCTCGCGGGCGTGACCTGGAACGACCCCGTCGCGCTCCGGAAGCCGTCCGGCCTGTTGCTCGCGATGTCGCGGGCGGCGAAGATCAAGCTCTCCGAAAAATCCGAAGGGATCGACAGCCCGATCGCACTCCGGAGCGCCGCGCTCTCGCCCAACGTGCCGCTCGAGCTCCGTCTGTCGCTGGCCGAGCGCGCCTTCTCGGCGGGGGCGTTCACGGCGGACGAGATCGTCAGGCTCTACATGAGCATTCCGTTCACCCAGGACGAGGTCGCCAATCCGATCTCCCAGGCCGAGGCCGCATGGGGCCCGCGCGGCCGCGCGGTGCTGCTCCGCGCCGCTGCCGCCCAGGAGGTGCCGCTCGCCAAGGCGGAGGTGCTGCGCCGGGCCTGGTCGATCGGGCGCGAGAAAGGGGGCTACGCCGAGATCGCGCGCGCGAGCGCGCCGATCGTCGCTGCAATTCCGCCCGCCGCCGAGCTCACGTGGTTCGCGGCGGATGCCGCGCGTGTCCTCTTCGGCGCCGGCCGGACCGCGGAGGCGCTTGCCTGGTACCGGATCGTCGCCGCCGACCGCGACCGCGTCGAGGAGGCGCGCATCGCCGAGGCCTCGCTGTGGCCGGTCGCGCTTCTCGCCGACACCAATCAGGAGGTTGCCTGGTCGCCCGACCAGCTCCGCGCATGGTACGCGCGCGAGAAGAAGGAACGGCCCGAGAAGGCGCTTCGCGCCGCGCTCGCGCTTTATTCGATGCTCGACGCGACAGGGCGGACGGTTCCGGCGGCGGTGTGGAAGGATCTTCTGACAGGCCCGCTGGTCAGCGCCGAGCCCGCGCTCAGCTTCGCCTGGGCCCAGGGGATCGAGGACGCGTCCGCGTCCGGGCGCGTTGGCGAAACGGTGCTCCTCGCGGCGCTCGGCGGCGCCGCGACGGGCGACGATGCCTTCCCGTCGGCGGATGCCGCGCGGCGCGCGGTCACCGCGCTCCGGCGCATCGGTCTTCAGGAAGACGCTCTCCGTCTCTCGGTCGAGACGGCGCTGGCGGCGGGGCTTTGACCGGCCAGCCTATATTTGCGTTTCCGGCGGCCGCGGGTGCGGGTGCATTCCCATGACGCCCGACCGCCATGCCGACGCCTTCCTGGAGATGATGGTTGCCGAGCGCGGCGCGAGCCCCAACACTTTCGATGCCTATGGCCGCGACATCGGACAGTATCTCGAATATCTCGCGGGCCGCGGCGTCGACGGCGCTTCCGCGACGCCCGAGCACGTCAGGGGTTTCGTCGGCACGCTCCGTGCGGACGGGCTCGCACCCCGGACGCAGGCCCGCAAGCTGTCGGCGGTGCGCCAGTTTCACCGTTTTCTGATGCTCGAGGAGGTCCGCCCCGACGATCCGACATCGACCGTCGACGCGCCACGCCTCGGCCGCCCGCTGCCCAAGGTGCTCGGTTTCGCCGAGGTCGACGCGCTCCTCGCCGCGGCGCGCGAGGTCGAGGGCTGGCGCGGCGTCCGCCTTGTCGCACTCCTCGAAATTCTCTATGCGACCGGGCTTCGCGTTTCGGAACTCGTGGGGCTGAGGCTGAACGAAATCTCCCGCGACGGGCGCATCGTCACCGTGCGCGGCAAGGGGGGGAAGGAGCGTCTCGTGCCTCTCAGCATACCTGCGCGGGAAGCGATCGGGACGTGGCTGCCGTACCGGAAGGAAATGCTCGGGAAAGCCGCCGCCGCGACGCCTTGGCTGTTTCCGTCGTCCCGCCGCGCCGGACCGATCACGCGCGACAGATTCGCGAAGCTCCTCGCCGATCTCGCCGTGGCTGCCGGTATTGACCCGACTCGCGTCTCTCCGCATGTTCTGCGCCATGCTTTCGCAACGCACCTGCTCGCAAACGGAGCCGACTTGAGAAGCGTGCAGCAGATGCTCGGCCATGCCGATATCTCGACGACCCAGATCTATACCCATGTCCTCGACGAACGCCTGAAGTCGCTGGTGCGCGACGTCCACCCGCTGTCGGGGCTGAGGATCTGACCATGGCCGAAACGCGAGTCCATACCTTCCTCGACTTCGAGAAGCCGATCGCCGAGCTCGAGGGCAAGATCGAGGAGCTGCGCCATCTCAGCGACGGCGGCGAGATCAGCATCGTCGACGAGGTCGAACGGCTGCAGACCCGCGTCGAACGTCTGCTGAGCCAGACCTACGCGAAGCTGACGCCGTGGCAGAAGGTCCAGGTTGCGCGCCATCCGGCACGGCCGCACTGCCTCGACTACATTTCCGAACTCATCGAGGACTTCACGCCCCTCGCGGGCGACCGGTCCTTTGCCGAGGACCATGCGATCGTCGGCGGTCTCGGCCGTTTCGAAGGGCGATCTGTCGTCGTCATCGGCCAGGAGAAGGGTGCGGACACCGAATCCCGGGTGAAGCACAATTTCGGCATGGCGCGGCCCGAGGGCTACCGCAAGGCGCAACGCCTGATGAAGCTCGCCGACCGGTTCGGCCTCCCCATCGTCACCTTCGTCGACACCGCGGGCGCCTATCCAGGCATCGGCGCCGAGGAGCGCGGCCAGGCGGAGGCGATCGCGCGCTCGATCGAGGTCTGCCTCGACGTCCGCGTGCCGATCGTCAGCCTCGTGATCGGGGAGGGCGGCTCCGGGGGCGCCATCGCCATTGCCGCCGCGAACAGCGTGCTGATGATGGAGCATGCGGTCTATTCCGTAATTTCCCCCGAAGGCTGCGCGTCGATCCTGTGGCGCGACGGAAAGTTCGCGACCGATGCGGCGAACGCGCTCAAGCTGACGGCGCAGGATCTGCTCGCGCTCGAGGTCATCGATGCCATCGTGCCCGAGCCCGTGGGCGCCGCTCACCGCGACGGCAAGGCCGCGATCGGTGCGGCCGGAAAGGCGATTTCCGCCTGGCTGTCGAAGCACCAGGGGCTTGACGGCGACGCCTTGCGCCGCCGCCGCCGCGAGAAATTCCTGAAGATGGGAGAGGCCTGAGGGGCCGAACCGGAATCAAGGCTGCAAGACCCGCTAGGGGTCCGCCGCCCTTCCTTCAGTCTCCCTGAACGGCCGCGCCGCTAGTTCACCGCGCCGTGGCAGTGCTTGTACTTCTTGCCGCTGCCGCACGGGCAGACGGCGTTGCGCGGCACCTTGCCCCAGGTCCCGGGATCGCGCGGATCGACCATGCGTCCGAGGGACTCGCTCTTTACCCAGCCGGGCGGCGCGGTATCGGCGTCCACGGCACCGCCGGCGCGTGCCGTCTGGCTCGCCGCCACGGCCGGATGCATGCCGGCCCCTTCGGCGCCCGTCGCCAGCATCGCCTCTTCGGCGCGCGCCGGGTCGGGATGGGACTCCCTCATCTCCTGCGACTGGCGCTCGAGTGCGGCGAGTTCGTCGGCGTCGATCGAAATCTCGAGATGGCACATCACGCCGGTTACGGTCTCGCGCAGCCGGTGGAGCATTTCGTCGAACATGTTGAAGGCTTCGCGCTTGTATTCGTTGAGCGGATCCTTCTGCCCGTAGGCGCGCAGCCCGATGCCCTGGCGCAGGTGGTCGAGCGCCAGCAGGTGCTCCTTCCA
>JAYOEF010000143.1:0-10278 GCA_038106605.1 Alphaproteobacteria bacterium | reverse complement strand
ATATTCAATCAAACCTCCCGAGTGTTGATGCCTGCCCCTTATTTAATGGGCACTCTGCAGATTTCGGGCACCCTTAAGCTATCGGGCACCCTTACGTTATCGCTATTGTCGGAACATTTCGTAGACGAAAAAGTTGGCACTGCACCCCCGGAGAATAGTCCTGAAATCCGATGCAAAAGCGAGATTCAAGTCCATTTTCTGATAGCAGGCCGTCATCCGAACGGACGGCGCCGTGGATCGAAGGAAAGGAGTAGGATTGGGCTCGCCTCATCGCCGCACGTAAACTCATGCCCGCTCTCGGGTCGGCAGCCGCTTCATGGCCGATCCGACCGTTAATCATCGCTCATCCTTCGGCACGATCCGTCCCGAGATAGATGCTTGCTGCGGTTGATCCCCCAACATCGTTGGACAGGTCGGCGGGCCGGCAACAGCACCGACGGCTTGGGAAAAGTCGGTCAGCGCAGAGCGCGGTCCACCATCCCCGGGGCTACTTACAAACCACCTCGAACGCGCCGAACCTCTCCGCTCGTTCGTTCGCCGGGCGCATCGGGTTCAGCGATCTCGATCCGTTCAGGCAGTATTGACCGTCGTCCATGTGCAGGCGGGTCCCCTTCGTGGCGTAGATGTCGGCCTTGACGACTTTCCCGGTCGAATTGACCTTCGAAAAATTCATCGTCCGCTGCCAATTGCGGAACTGGGCGAGGCGCTGCTTCGCCTCGTTCCACGACGGGGCGCATTCGCTGGAAGTGGCGAATGGAAGGTCGTCGAGAAGACCGTCCGCGCACCCCCGTGCAAGTGTGATCGGCCTCCCCTGCAGATAGAGATCCAAGTTTCTCTTGTAATTTGCGTAGCAGCACTCGTCGTGCTTGATGCTGCCCGAATTGATCCAGCACGTGTTGTTCACACACGTAGAGGCACCGAGCTTGCACTCGTCCCCAACCGCTCCGAAACATTTTTGATTGAGCTTCGACTGCATCTTCCGAAGGGTGTCGCTGTTCAGCTTGCACTTATCCCGGCCGGGAAGGGACTGCTTCACAGAGTCGTTCGAACAGTATTTCCCCAGATTGATCGCAACATTCTCGATATAGACAGGCCCGAGCGGTGTGTCGGTGCGGCCGAGACACGCATCCCTGTGGCGGTCGGACGGCAGAACGAAGTTTTTGTGCTTGGTCCCGATATCCTCGACATAGCTGGTCTGGATCGGACCGAGCGGGGTCGGTATGGGCTGACAGACGTTCGTTTTAACCGGCGCGTATGTCTGCGCCAGCGGCGCGCCGCCGTGAGCCGCGATCAGAAAGGCAGAAAGTGCAACTGCGATCTTCAGCATTCGATGCCGCATCGGTTCTCCATCCTTAAAAATGGCAGCGTCCGGTTCAGCTCGATCGATCCGATCTGAAACGGTCGGCGCGGCCCCGGTCCGCCAGAACGGCAGACCCGGCATGGCACGACAGCGCCCGTATCGGAACGTCGGCCGAAAAATAGAAGCTGAAACGAAAGGACGCGCTCCAGCCGTATCAAGTCGATCTCAGGAATGATCCCCGGGTATCGGGTCCATTTTTGAAGAAAAGCTCTCTGCGACTGCCTGTCCCCGCCTTTGGGCAGCGACGGAGCGGACTCACGCGGCGGCGTCGATCCGTCCGATAATCGCGGCCTTCGCGTCGGAGTCGAGGAACGACCCCAGGATCGAGTTTCGGGCGAGCGTCACGATCTCCGCCTTCGTGAGGCCGAGGGCGTCGCGCACGGCCAGGTAATTGTCGAGCACGTAGCCGCCGAAATATGCGGGATCGTCGGAGTTCACCGTCGCGCGGAGGCCGGCGTCGAGCATCGCCTTCAGCGGATGCTCCTTCATGTCCGTCACACCGCAGAGTTTCAGGTTCGACAGCGAGCAGACCGTGAGAGTTACCCGTTCGTCCGCGAGGCGGCGGACGAGCGCCGGGTCCCGCATCGCCGCGTTGCCGTGGTCGATCCGGTCGACATGGAGGATATCGAGCGCATCCCGCACGTATTCGGGCTGCCCCTCCTCGCCCGCGTGGGCCACGCACCGAAAGCCCGCCTCGCGCGCCCTGGCGAAGACGCGGGCGTACTTTTGCGGCGGGTGGCCCTTCTCGGACGAATCGAGCCCGACGCCGACGATGCGGTCCCGGTGCGCCATTGCGGCCTCCAGCACCGGAAAGGCTTCCGCCTCCGGCAGGTGGCGCAGGAAGCACATGATGAGCCGGGAGGTGAAGCCGTGCTCTAGCCGCGCTCCCTCGAGCGCCGCCCAGATGCCGTCGAGCGCCGTCTCGAACGCGATGCCGCGGGCAAGATGAGCCTGCGGGTCGAAGAAGATCTCGGCATGGACGACACCGTCCGCCCTTGCACGCGCCAGATAGGCCGCGGTCATGTCGTGGAAGTCGCGCTCGGTCCGGAGCACGTTCATTGCCGCGTAGTAGATGCCGAGGAACGACTGGAGATCGGTGAAGGCGTAGGCCGCGCGCACTTCTTCGACCGACCTGTAGGGGATGGCGACGCGGTTGCGGCCCGCGATCTCGAACATGAGCTCGGGCTCGAAGCTGCCCTCGATGTGGAGGTGGAGCTCCGCCTTCGGTAGACAGCGAATGAAATCGGTCGATACGGTCATGCGCCCCGTGCCGGTCTCCGGCCCTCCGGATGCCTGTCGCTTTGCGGTTCATATGGTATCGTCCTTCGAGCGAATACAGAACAAACCAGTCCGGGACGGGGAAAAGGGATGAGCACGGGAAAGAGTTACGACTACATCATCGTCGGCGCGGGATCGGCGGGCTGCACGCTGGCCAACCGGCTGACCGAGGACGGCGATGCGAAGGTGCTGCTGCTGGAAGCCGGCGGCAGCGACCGGAGCCCGATCATCCAGGTGCCGCTCGGATGGGGAAAGATCCTGTTCGAGCGCCTGTTCGACTGGGGCTATTTCACCGAGCCGGAGTCCGAGTTCGACAACCGCAAGGTCGAGTGCGCGCGCGGGCGCGTCCTCGGCGGCTCGTCCTCGATCAACGCCATGGCCTACGTGCGCTGCCACCGCGAGGACTACGACCGCTGGTCGCGCGAGGGCTGCGCGGGCTGGTCCTACGCCGACTGCCTGCCCTACTTCATCAAGTCCGAGGACTGGGAGAAGGGGCCGGAGCCGCTGCGCGGCGTCGGCGGGCCGCTGACCACGATCCAGAACCGCTATCCCGACGCGCTGCTCGAGGCCTGGTTCCAGGCGGGCGAGGCCGCGGGTTACAAGCGTACCTCCGACTATAACGGCGTGCAGAACGAGGGGCTCGGCACGCTGCAGTCCACCATCCGGAACGGCAAGCGCTGCTCCGCCGCCGTCGCCTACCTGCGCCCGGCGATGCGGCGCGCGAACCTAACCGTCGTCACCAAGGCGCTCGCGCACAAGGTGATCATGGAGGGCAACCGCGCCGTCGGCGTCGAGTATTCCGTGGGCGGCCGCGTCGAGACGGTGCGCGCGGAACGCGAGGTCATCGTCTCGGGCGGCGTCATCAACTCGCCGCAGCTCCTGATGCTGTCCGGCATCGGCAACCCCGACCACCTGAAGGAGCACGGCATCGCGACGACGGTGGAATCCCTCGGCGTCGGCCAGAATCTTCAGGATCATCTGTCGGTCGGCATCGAGTACGAGCGCATCGGCGACGGTCCGTTCGTCGGCCTGCTGCGCTGGGACCGCCTGCTGATGTCGATGGCGCAGGCCTACTTCTTCGGCACCGGTTTCGCGACCGAGATGCCGGGCCCGCTGACCGGCTACATCAAGTCGAGCCCGGACCTCGCCCAGCCCGACCTGCAGATCCTCGCGCGCTTCATCCCGCCGGAATCGCAGCCCTACATGCCGCTCGTCGGCAAGAAGCCGAATGACGCGTTCATGGTGCGCCCCGTCGTCCTCCACCCGAAGAGCCGGGGCGAGGTCAAGCTCGCGTCGTCGAAGCCCACCGATTTCGTGAAGATTCACCAGAACTTCCTGTCGCACCCGGACGACTTGGAGACGCTCAAGACCGGCATCGACATCCTGCGCGACATCGCGAGCCAGAAGCCGCTCGACAAGTTCCGCGGCCGCGAGATCCAGCCCGCGGGCGAGCCGATCGAGCAGTTCGTGAAGCGCACCGCCTGGACGGTCCACCACCCGCTCGGCACCTGCAAGATGGGCCCGGCCTCGGACCCGATGGCCGTGGTCGATCCGGAGCTTCGCGTGAAGGGCGCCGAAGGGCTCCGCGTCGTCGACGCCTCGGTGTTCCCGGACATGCTGGGCGGCAACATCAACGCGCCCACGATCATGTTCGCCGAGCGCGCGGCCGATCTCATCCGCGGCAAGGCGCCGCTCGCGCCCATGAACGTGCCCGAGGCGGCGTAGCCCGCCTCAGGCCCGGAAGGAGGACGAAATGGCGGACGTCATCCCGGTCCAGCGCGTCGATCACGTCGGCATCCGCGTCGCAGATGCCGACCGCGCGCTCGCGTTCTACGAGATGCTGGGCTTCACCGTGCACCAGCGCGTCAGCTTCGATCCCGTGATCATCATCCGCAACGAGGCGGACGTGGAGATCAACCTCGTGATCAACGCGGCGGAGGAGAACGACGGCACCAACGTGCTGATGGACGTGCCGGAGAAGCATGCCGGCATCACCCACCTCGCGTTCCGGGTGCCGTCGATCGTCGACGCGATGAAGGTCCTGAAGAAGAACGGGGTGAAGATCACCCAGGGGCCGGTGATGTTCGGGCGCGACGGCCACGTCTCGGTCTTCGTGCGCGATCCCGACCGCAACGTGATCGAGATCCGCGCCCGCGCAGAGAACCTCGACGAGATCGAGGGCCTCCAGCAGTACGAGAACAAGAACTAGGCGGTACGGCCGCGCGCGGCCTGCCACTCGCGGAACGTGAGGAGGAGCCCCCCCGCGACGCCCGCCGCATCGATCGCCCAGCCCGCCGCGGTGCCGCCGGCGGGAACGAGGGCAGCAAGGCCGAACGCCGCGAAGACGAGGCGCATCGGCACCGACAGCGGCCGGGAGATGTAGCCCGCGACTGCCACCGAGATCAGCCAGACGCCGACGAGTGCCGTGACGACGGCGAGTGCGATGGAGGCGGGCGGACCCTTCAGGATCAGCGTCGGCGACAGCACGAACAGGAACGGGATGATGTAGGCGACCCAGCCGAAGCGCACCGCAGCGTAGCCCGTGCGCATCGGATCGGCGCGGGTCAGCGTCGCCGCAGCAAAGGCGGCGATGGCCACGGGCGGCGTGATCATCGACATCATGCCGAAATAGAGGACGAACATGTGCGCCGCCATGCGGTCGACGCCGACCTCGGTCAGCGCCGGGGCGACGAGCGCGGCGACCAGCACGTAGACGCCGAGCGTCGGCATGCCCATGCCAAGAACGATGCAGATCATGGCCGCGAGCACGAGCAGGATCGCGAGGTTGCCGCCGCCGAACTTCACGAGCGTCAGCGTCAGGCCGAAACTCAGGCCGGAAAGATTGAGGACGCCGATGACGAGGCCCGCGGCGGCGACGATCAGGATCAGTTCGACCGCCGCGTGGCCGGTCTCGCGGAGCGCCTCGTACGCGTCGGTCCAGCCGAGGCGCTTTCCCTCGTAGCCGAAGACGAGCGCGCAGACGGCGAGCACGCCGGCCGAATAGAGCGCTGCCGTTTCGGGGCGCGCATTGCCCGCGAACAGGAGCCAGATCAGCACGCCGAACGGCAGAGGGAAGAACCAGCCCGCGCGCAGCACGCGGCGGACGGCGGGCAGCGTGCCGCGGTCGACGCGGGCGATGCCGGTGCGCGCCGCTTCGAGGTCGGCGACGATGAAGAGCGCGACGTAGTAGAGCACCGCCGGCACGATGGCGGCGATGACGACGTCCGAATAAGGCACCTCGAGGAACTCGGCCATGACGAAGGCCGATGCGCCCATCAGCGGCGGCATGAGCTGGCCGCCGGTCGACGCCACCGCCTCGATCGCGCCCGCGCTCTCCGGGCTGTAGCCCGAGCGCCGCATCAGCGGCACGGTGATGACGCCGGTCGAGAGCACGTTCGAGACGGCGCTCCCCGAGATCGAGCCGAACAGGCCCGACGCGGTGACCGCGATCTTCGCCGCACCGCCGCGGTAGCCGCCCATCGTCGCCATCGCGATCTCGGTGAAGAAGGACGAGCCGCCGGTCGCGAACAGGAGCTGGCCGAGCAGCAGGAACGAGATCACCACGGTCGTCGCGATGATCATCGGCGTGCCGAACAGCGACTGCGGATCGAGGGCGAGATTGATGAGCACAGTTGACGTCGCCACGTCGCGGCCGACGAGCTGGCCCGGAATGTGCTGACCCCAGAGCGCGTAGGCGAAGAAGGCGAGCAGGACGAAGACAAGGACCTTGCCGACGCTGCGCCGGAGCCCCTCCACCAGCAGCGCGAGAATGACGGCGCTCGCGACCAGCGCCTCGACCGGTTCGTAGACGAGCTCGTTGATGAGACGCGGATAGACCGCCGTGACGTAGGCGAGGACGACGAAGGCGAGGATCGCCGCCGAAACGTCGTACCACGGCGCCCTGCCCTTCGCGCCCTTGCGCGCGGGCACGCGGAGGAAGACGAGCGGCAGCGCGAGCGCGAGCATCGCCGCGAGGAACTGCTCGGTATAGAGCGCAAGCCCGAGCCGGGAATAGAGATCGACCGCCCAGGCGACGGCGCCGAGGGTCAGCAGCACGGAGCCGCCGTCGACGACGGCGCGTCCGGCGCGCCCGAGCCTGGGCGCGCCGTCCTGTGCGGTGTCGGTCACGGAAACGGCGGGATCAGAGGATGCCGGCTTCCTTGTAGAACTTCATCGCGCCGGGGTGATAGTCGACGCCGACGCCCTTCTTCGCCATGTTCTTGGGATCGAAGGTGCGGAACACGCCATGGCCGGCGATCAGCGCCTCCTTGTTGGCGTGAAGCGCCTTCGCCGCCTTGTAGGCAACCTCGTCGGAAACGTGCTTGCCGGCGAGGATCAGGTAGTCGAAGCCCATCATCGTCGTCGGCTTCTCGATGTAGGGAAGCTGCTTCGACGGCTTCACGGTCGTGTAGTACATGCCGGGCGCGATGGTCTGGATCTTCTTCTCCTTCTCGGGCGAGCCCTCGAGCGAGAGGAAGCGGATACCGGCCGACGCGTTCGCCTTCTTCACGATGGCAGAACCGGGCGCGAGGAACGAGGCGACGACCTTCCCGGCCACGAGCTCGTCCGTGCCGCGCACGAAGTTGGGCACCGGCACGGGCTTGATGTCGCCCCAGCCCATGCCCTCGGCCGCGAACACCGCGCTCACCATGATCTCGACGATCTTCTGGCTGGTGAAGCCCGACGGAAACGACTGGCCCTTGAAGTCGGCGACCTTCTGGAAGGACGAATCCTTCTTCACCATGAAGCCCGTCTGGAATTCGAAGAGGCGCGCCAGCGCGCGCAGGTTGGGGTGCTTGTGGCCCGGGAAGGTGCCGGTGCCGTCCTTGGCGAAATGTGCCTCGATGGCGTTCGCGGTCGACATCTCGATCTTTCCCTGGTCGACCTGCGGGATGAAGATGTTCGACCCGCCGAACCCGACGGCGCGCGTCGTCATGCCGGACTTGTCGGAGATGACCTTGGCGCAGGCCGCCGCGATGCCGTAGGCGAGCGAGCCGGTCGGCAGCGTGCCGATGCTGACGGTCTGGGCCGATGCCGCCGTCGTGAGGGCGAAGGCCGCTGCCGATGCGAGCGCGGCGATCCCGGTTTTCGTGATCTTTTTCATGTGAAGGCTTCCCTGACTGATATGTCCCGCATCGATGATGTTCCCGTTCGACAGGGATGTAAAATTTTTTTGCAGTGCAGCGAAGCCTTTCCCATACGAGACACCTCTTTTTGCGGAACGGCGACCGATGCTCCGCTAGACTTCGTGCCATGACCGATACGCGAACAGACGCCGTCGCAGCCGCGGAGACCGGCCCTCCCGTCACCCTCGCCCGCGCCGTCGCCCAAACGCTCGCCGCGCGCGGCGTCACGCGCATGTTCGGCGTTCCGGGCGGCGGGTCGAGCCTCGACCTCATCGACGCGGGTTCGGCCTGCGGCATCGAGTTCGTGCTGTGCCGGACCGAAACCGCTGCCGCGATCATGGCGTCCGTCACGGGCGAAATCACCGGCGTGCCGGGCGTCGTGCTGACCGGTATCGGGCCGGGTGCGGCGAGCGTCGTGAACGGGGTGGCTTACGCCTCGCTCGAACGCGCGCCGCTCATCGTCTTCACCGACACGCACGAGGCGGGCGCAGTCGCGCCGCCGCACCAGATCTTCGACCAGCGCGCACTCTTCCGTCCCCTTACGAAGGCACAGGTCCGCCTCTCGCCCGCAGACGGTTCGGCGGAAATGGAGCGCCTGCTCGATCTAGCTTGCACCTGGCCGCGCGGCCCGGTCCATGTCGATCTCTCGGCGGGCGATGCGGGCGCGCGGATCTCGGCGCCGAAACCGGCACCGAACCCGATGGACGAAGCGCCGCACGTGCCGCCACGCGCCAGGCCGCTGCCCGAAGACATCGGGCGCGCGGCGGCGCTGATCCGCGCGGCGAAGCGCCCGGCGGTGATCGCGGGCCTCGAAGTGCGCGACGACGCATCCGCCTCTGCCGTGCGCGCGCTCGTCGCGAAGCTGCGCGCTCCGGCAATGGCGACCTACAAGGCCAAAGGCACGATCGACGACCGCGACCCGCTGACCACGGGCATGTTCACCAACGCGAAATCGGATTCGGCGCTGCTCGCCGCCGCCGACCTGGTGATCCTCGCGGGCGTCGATCCGGTAGAGATGATTCCCGGCCCGTGGCGGACGGATGCGGGCACCATCGTGCTGACGCGCTCGCCCGGCCTCGCCCACCCGTTCCGGCCTGACGTGGAGGTCGCGGGACCAATCGAGGTCTCGGCCATGGCACTGGCGGAGGGCGCAGTGCGCGCGGGCTGGGACACCGGCCAAATCGCGGATATCCGGGCACAGATCCTCGACGCGGGGCGCGTCACGGCCAAGGGTCGGACGGCGGACGAGGTGGTCGAGGCGGTGCAGGCGGCGGCACCCGCCGGCGCGACATGCGCGGTCGATGCGGGCGCTCACATGTTCTCCGCCATGGGCTGCTGGACCGCGGACCGGCCCCACGGCGTCCTCAAATCGAGCGGGCTCTCCACGATGGGTTTCGCGCTTCCCGCCGCGCTCGCCGCGTGGCTGATCGAGCCCGGACGGCGCACGGTCGCGCTGACCGGCGACGGCGGCATGATGATGTGCCTCGGCGAGCTCTCGACCGCGTCGAGACTGGGGGCGAAGGTGACGGTCGTGGTCCTCAACGACGCGGCGCTCTCGCTGATCGACATCAAGCAGCAGCGCCAGCAACGCCCGCCCCTCGGCGTGCGCTATCCGCGGGCCGACTTCGCATCGGCCGCGCGCGGCATGGGCTGCGCGGCATGGACGGTCGGCGAAAAAGATTCGCTGGAGGATGCGCTGAATGCCGCCTTTGCCGTCGACGGCCCGGCCTTGGTCGACGTCACCGTCGATCCGGGCGGCTACCGCGACCAGCTCGCCGGGCTCAGGGGCTAGCGGGCCTCAGCCCTTCGCCATCGCTTTCGCAAACGAGTCGCGCAAGCCCACCGTGCGGTTGAACACGGGCGCGGCATCGGTGCCGTCGGGGTCCGGGCTGAAATAGCCGAGGCGCTCGAACTGCACGACCGCACCCGGCTGCAGCCCGGCGAGTGCGGGTTCGAGCTTGCAGCCCGTCAGTACCTCGAGCGAGTCCGGATTGATGGTCGAGAGGAAATCGTCGGCCGCCATCGGGTCCTCTTCGGTGAAGAGCGGCTCGTAAAGCCGGACCTCGGCATCGATCGCGTGCACGGCCGACACCCAATGGAGCGTGCCCTTGACCTTGCGGCCGTCGGGCGAATCTCCTCCACGGGTTGCGGGGTCGTAGGTACAGCGGATCTCGACCACCTCGCCCGCCGCGTCCTTCACCACGTCGGTGCAGGTAACGAAATAGGCGGAACGCAACCGGACTTCCCTGCCCGGCGCGAGGCGGAAGAACTTCGGAACCGGGTCTTCCATGAAGTCGTCGCGCTCGATGTAGAGCTCGCGCGTGAACGGCACCCGGCGTTCGCCAGCGCTCTCGTCGCGCGGGTTGTTGGGGCACGGAAGCTCCTCGGTCTGGCCTTCCGGGTAGTTCTCGATGACCACCTTGAGCGGGCGGATCACCGCCATGCGCCGGAGCGCGGTATCGTTGAGCGGCTCGCGGATGCAGTGCTCGAGCATCGCCGCCTCGACGGTGCCCG
>JAYOEF010000142.1:0-10289 GCA_038106605.1 Alphaproteobacteria bacterium | reverse complement strand
GCCGAAAGCGCCGGGCGTCCCGTAGGGAGAGAAAGATGGAACCCAACCAGGTCAAAATCGATCGGACCGGCGACGCGCCGGCGTTCACCTTCGCCAACTCGTTCAACGTGTCGGTCCACATGATCGACCGTCACATCGACGAGGGCCGGGGCGGGCGCCTCGCCTATATCACCGACCATGAGAGGGTGACCTATGCCGAGCTCGCCGAGCGGGTGAACCGGTGCGGCAATGCGCTTCTCGACGCCGGGGTGAAGCCCGGCGACCGGGCAATGATGATCGTCAAGGACTGTCCGGAGTTCGTCTATCTGTTCTACGGCGCGATCAAGGCGGGCATCGTTCCCGTGCCGCTGAACACGCTTCTCCGCGCTGCCGACTACCGCTACATGATCGAGGATTCGGCCTGCGAGGGCCTGGTCTACTCGCCCGAATTCGCGGCCGAAGTCGAACCCGCGCTTGCCGGCGCATCTCGCAAGCCCCGCTTCGTGACGAAGACGGAAGGGGCCGGCGGCATAAAGGAGCGCATCCGGGCGGCGTCGGATGCGTTGTCGCCGCACCCGTCGGATGCGCTCGCCGACTGCTTCTGGCTCTATTCCTCGGGCTCGACCGGGCGTCCCAAGGGCACTGTGCACCGCCAGCGCGATCTTCTGGTCAACGCCATCCTCTACTGCGAGCCGGTTCTGAACATCACCGAGGACGACATCATGTTCTCGGCGGCGAAGCTCTTCTTCGCCTACGGGCTCGGCAATTCGATGAACTTCCCGCTGGCCTACGGCGCCTGCACGGTGCTGTCGGACGAGCGGCCGACTCCCGAAATGACGTTCCGCATCATCGAGAAGTTCCGCCCGACGATCTATTACGGCGTGCCGACGCTCTATGCCGCCCAGTGCCGCGCGCTCGAGACCCAGAAACCCGACCTGTCGAGCGTGCGCATGTCCATCTCGGCGGGCGAGGCGCTGCCCGGTCCGATCTTCCTCCGCTGGAAGGAGAAGGTCGGCCATCCGCCGATCGACGGCATCGGATCGACCGAGATGACGCACATCTTCATCTCCAACCGGCCGGACGATGCGAAGCCCGGCACCAGCGGCAAGCCGCTCCCCGGATACCGTGCGCGCATCATCGACGAGGAGGGCAACGACGTGCCCGAGGGCGGCGTCGGCCGCCTCATCGTCCAGGGCCAGTCGAGCGCCGCCTACTACTGGAACCAGCCCGAGCGCACCGCGCAGACGATGCTGGGCGACGACTGGCTCAATACCGGCGACACCTATACGCGCGACGATGAAGGCTACTACGTCTATTGCGGCCGGTCGGACGACATGATCAAGGTCGGCGGCATCTGGTGTTCGCCGATCGAGATCGAGTCGCGCCTGATCGATCATCCGAAGGTGCTGGAAGCGGGCGTCGTCGGCCGCGAGGACGACGACGGACTCGTCAAGCCGGAGGCCTTCATCATCCTCAAGGACCGGAAGGACGCAGGCGATCCGCTTGCCGGCGAACTGCTGGAGCACTGCAAGTCCGGCCTCGCGCGCTACAAGTACCCCCGCTGGTTCCATTTCGTCGAGGAGCTGCCGAAGACCGCGACCGGCAAGATCCAGCGCTTCAAGCTCCGCGCCGGCGCCTGATCGCCCATCACCCGATCTGCCTGCAGGCCGCGCCGCCGCCTACCAGTGGGGCAGCGGCGCACCGGCGACGGGGGAGCGGAACACGGCGAGGCTGTCGCCCGCGAGCGAACCGAGATAGACGGTCTTGAGGTCGGGCCCGCCGAAGCTGACGCTGGCGATGTTGCGGAGCACCTTTCCCTTGGGCTGGTAGAACATCTCCCGCTGCACGTTCCCGGCGGCGAGCGCGGCCTCGACCGCGTAGAGATGGGCGGCGTCCGAATCCTCGATCACCATGTGCGGGCTGCCGTCGGGCGCGATCCGGATCAGCCGGTTGCTGATCACGCTGGCGACCCAGAGGCATCCCTCGGCGTCGAACGCGATGCCGTCGGCGAAGGTGCCGTGTCCGAACGTCGCGAAGGTCTCGCGCCCGGAGAGGCTCGCGTCCGCGCCGACCCTGAACCGGCTGATGCGCCGGCCGAACGTCTCGGCGACGTAGAGATGCGCGCCCGTGGCGTCGAACCGCGCCTCGTTGGTGAAGGTGAGCCCGTCGGCGACGATGCGCGCGCCGCGCCCGTCGTCGACGCAGATGAAGCCGTCGGTGCGTTCCGGCGCGCCGAGCGCCGTCATCGCGTCGGGCACGTGATGGGACCGCGTCGTCACCGTCACCCACATGCGGCCCATGGCGTCGGTGAAGACGAAGTTCGCCTTCGACAGCGGCTCGCCGTCGACCTCCATCAGGTGGGGCTTGAGGGTTCCGTCCGCGGCGAGGTGCCAGACGCCGCCGCCCCCGCCGCCCATGTTGGCGACGAGGAAGCCGTCCGCGGCGTCCTTGCCGTTGCGGAAGGCGATGCCGTTCGGGATCCACGGCTCGCCGTCCATTGTCGCCGTGTTGCCGATGACGGTCTGCGCGCCGTCGGGCGCGACGTGCATCACGCCGGCGCCGAGCTGGGCGATGTAGAGATCGCCCGAGCGCACGCAGAGCACGCACTCGGGCCGCTTCAGGCCCGTGCCGACGTGGCCGATATCGGCCGGGCCGACGCGGACGTCGGTGACGGATGCCGTCATTGCTTGCCGCGCGATTCCGACTCGCTGTCGATCGCGGTGGCGGCGCTGCCGATCTTCACCGAATTGTTCTTCAGGTTGTAGATCGCCTGCGCCTCCTGATCGAGGTCCGTGCCGGTGACGCGGAGGAACCGCGCGCCGTCCGGGAAATCGATCGAGTGGATGTCGCCCGGGTGGAAGATGCCGACGTCGCCCTCGGCGAGGCGGTACTCCTCGCCGGGCTCGAGCTTGACCTTCGAATTGTCGGAACCGTCGTCGAGGCGGTTCCACACGATCATGTCGGTGTGGTGCTTCGTCTGGCCGTAGATCGCCCAGGATTTTCCGTGATCGTGCGGCGGCGACTTCGAGCCGTTCGTGAAGCAGTGGGCGAGGACGCGGAAATCGGTGTCCGGATCGCGGTAAAGCGTCGTCGTGCCGAACGGCTTCTCCGGCCCGAAATGCTCGGCAACGAATTCCTTGTTGCGGATCAGCACCGCCATCTTGTCGCGGATGGCCTCGCGGCCGCCGTTGCCGGGATCCTTCTTCAGCGCGTCGTGGCAGTCGCGGCAGAACTCTTCGAGCCCGTAGGCCGTGGTCGTGGTGGTCATGGGACGTCCCTCCCTGAAATCGGTTTCCTTGCCCTACCGCCATTGTTGCGCTCCGGGGCGGACATGCGCAAGACGGACCGCTGCATGGTAGCCTGTCGGGCAGGATGGCCCGGACGGATGTAAGAAGCGGGCGGGAAAGCGGAGGCGGAACGTGGCAAATACAAATGTACGGACTGTGGCGCGGCCCGCCGGACCGGCCGGGCTCGGCCTCGCGGAGGCGGCGGCCGCGCTTGTCGCTCGGGAGCTGAGTTCCGAGGAACTAGTTTCCGACTGCCTTGCCCGCATCGCCCAGCGCGATTCCGAACTCCGCGCCTGGGCATTCGTCGATCCCGATCTCGCGCTCAGCCAGGCCCGCGCCTGCGACGTCTCGAAGACGCCGCTCGGACCGCTGCACGGGCTTCCGGTCGGCGTGAAGGACGTGCTCGATACGCAGGACATGCCGACCGAATACGGTTCCAAAATCTACCGCGGCCATAGGCCGGTGCAGGATTCTGCCTGCGTCGCCGCGCTCCGGGCGGTGGGCGCGGTGCTCCTCGGCAAGACCCGAACCACGGAATTCGCGAGCCCGGTGCCGGTCGGGGTCCGCAACCCGCTCGATTTCGCCCGCTCGCCCGGCGTTTCCTCCAGCGGTTCGGCCGCAGCCGTCGCCGATTTCATGGTGCCGCTCGCGAACGGCACCCAGACCGGCGGGTCCGTCATCCTGCCGGCCTCCTTCTGCGGCCTCGTCGGCTTCAAGGCCTCGGTCGACGGTCTCGACCGGACCGGCATCGCGGGCCTGAAGCCCAGCCTCGACACGCTCGGCCTGTTCGTGCGCTCGGTCGCGGATCTGGCGCTCGCCCATAGGGCACTCGCGGCGCCGACGCCCGCCCCGGTACCAGGGCAGCCGCGTATCGGGCTGTGCCGGACACCCTACTGGGACGAGGCGGAGCCCTGCGCGCAGGCCGCCGTCGAGCATGCCGCCGCTGCCCTCGCCGCCGAAGGCTACGAGGTCGTCGAGACGGAACTCCCGCCCGAATGCGCCGGCCTCGAACGCGCCTTCCGCGTCATCTCGAACTTCGAGGGGAAGCGTGCGATGGCGGACGATTTCCGCGACCACATCGACCGCATGAACCCGTGGATGCGCGAAACGGGCGAATCCGACTGGTCCGAGGCCGATTACGTTGGGGCGATGCGTGTCGCGGCGCAGGCGCGGGCCGCCATCGGCGAACTCTGGCGGCAGGTCCCCGTTCTGCTGACGCCGTCGACGTCGGGCGAGGCACCGACCGACCTCGTCGGCATCTCTGTCTCCACCTTCAACCGGTTGTGGACGCTGATGCACGGACCGACTATCACGCTGCCCGTGGGAACCGGTCCCGGCGGGATGCCGGTCGGCATCCAGCTCGCGGCGGCGCCGGGAACGGATGCCCGGCTCATCGCCTGGGCCGCGCCGATCCACGACATCGTCCGGAACGTCCACTGAACGTCCTCTGGGAGACCGCATCGTGACCGACAGATTCGAAGGCCTGACTCACCTTGGCGGTTCGGGCGGAATACCGGCTTCGCCCGAGGAGGCGGTGCTGGAGCGCGTCGCCAACAGCCAGTCCGACACCAGTTTCGTCGCGCGCTTCTCGTGCCCGGAATTCACCTCGATCTGCCCGGTGACCGGCCAGCCCGATTTCGGCCATCTCGTGATCGACTACGTGCCGGGCGACTGGATCCTCGAATCCAAGTCTCTAAAGCTCTTTCTCCATTCGTTCCGCAACCACGGCGCCTTTCACGAGGACTGCACGGTGATGATCGGCCGTCGGATCGCCGCCACGATCGAGCCGCGCTGGCTCCGCATCGGCGGCTACTGGTACCCCCGCGGCGGCATCCCGATCGACGTGTTCTGGCAGTCCGGCCCGCCGCCCGAGGGCGTCTGGCTGCCGGACCAGGGTGTTCCGCCCTACAGGGCCCGCTAAAGCCCCGGATTCTCTGGGTTTTCACGGGGTTTTAAGGAATCCTCAACCGGCCCGTGCGATATCCGTGCTCCATGGACGGATCGCGCGACCCCTTTTACGAGCAGTTCTACGCCTGGATTCCGGGGGAGGTCGCCTCGACCTTCACCGACGAGCAGCTCGACGCCATCCGCCGCGCCTATGGGGCGCGGCCGAACGGGGCGCATTCCGTGGAACTCCGGAAATCGATCCCCTTCCTGTGGACGCGTCTCTATGTCGTCCTGCTGCTGGGCCGCGAGCGTCGCGAGCGGGAGCGTCTCGCCCGCGAGGGCAACCTTCTCGGGTTCTTCGGCTAGATCGGCATCACGTTGCTGGTCTGGTCGCTTTTCATCCTGCCCTGGGCGGCTGTGCTCTATGCCGTGAAGACGGCGATCGGCCTCGACTTGTCTGCCGGCAGCGGGCTCCAGGGCTTCTGGACGGATATAAGGGGCCGGGTCGCCAGCCTCTTCTCCTGACCAGTCTCGTTTCCCGATCAATCTCCAGAACCCGACCGGCGCGCTCCGCGCCCTACGAATCCGGTTGCCCGCGCCCGCGCGGCCCTTATAGTCCCGGCTTCCACACAGCCCGGAGACGACCGATGACCGCGACCGCACGCCTTGCCGACAAACTCCGCAATTCCAAGGATTTCATCGTCGCGCCGGGCGTCTTCGACATGCTTTCGGCGAAGATCGCCGACCGGATGGGCTTCCACGCCCTCTATATGACCGGCTCCGGCACCGTCGCCTCCCATCTCGGCCTCCCGGACGCGGGGATTGCCACCTATACCGAGATGGTCGCGCGCGCCCGCTGCATCGCGTCGGGAACGACGACGCCGCTGATCGCCGACGCCGACACCGGCTACGGCGGGCCGCTCAACGTGCGCGAGACCGTGCGCGGCTACGAGGCGGCCGGCGTCCAGGCGATCCAGATCGAGGACCAGGACTTTCCCAAGAAGTGCGGGCACCTGACCGGACACCGGCTGGTCCCGGCCGAGGAGATGGTCACCAAGATCAAGGTCGCGCTCGACAGCCGCCGGTCGGACGACACGATGATCATCGCCCGCACCGACGCCCGCAAGGCGGTCGGCCGCGACGAGGCGATGCGCCGGGCCGAGATGTACGTCGCCGCCGGCGCCGACATCCTGTTCTACGAGGCGCCCGCGGACGTGGAAGAGATGCGCGAGGTCGGCCGCCGCTTCGGGCCCCACGTGCCGATCCTGTCGAACATGGTCAACGGCGGCGTGACGCCTGTGCTCAAGCCGGCCCAGCTCGCTGAGCTCGGCTTCCGCATTGCCATCTTCCCGTCGGCCGGCGTGCTCGCCTCCTGCGCCGCGCTCCAGGCCGTGTTCGGGGCGCTGAAGGAGAAGGGCGACGCCACCCAGGGCGGCATCGATCTGTTTTCGTTCGCCGAATACAACGAACTTATGGGCTTCAACGACGTCATCGAGTTCGAGAAGAAATACGCCTGACGGCGGTTTCCGGCCCCGGCCAGCTGCAACTGCAAATCGTTGGCAGAATCGTTGGCAGAATCCCTGCGCTCGGTCATAGTGGGTCCATGCCCGGCAAGCTCAAGATAGACCCCGCCGACGACCGTCCGCCCGTGGCTCCGGTACTGCCGGAACCCGACAAGCAGGCGGACCACCACCGCCAGGTCCGCGCCGCGCGCCAGACCGAGGTGATGGAGGACTATGTCGAACTGATCGCCGACCTGATCGATTCCACGGGCGAGGCGCGCTCGGTCGACATCGCAAAACGGCTCGGCGTCACCACTCCCACGGTCGCGCGCATGGTCGGGCGCTTGAAGGAGGCCGGCTGGATCGAATCCCAGCCCTACCGGGCGATCTTCCTCACGCGCGAAGGCCGGCGGATCGCCGAGGCCTCGCGGCGGCGCCACCAGATCGTAGTGGAATTCCTTACGGCCGTCGGCGTCAGCGAGGAGATCGCGCGCGCCGACGCGGAAGGGCTGGAGCACCACGTTTCCGAGGAGACGCTGGCGGCCTTCGAACGCTTCCTGAAGCGCCTCTGAAGCGCTCCTGTCGCGAAGGACGAATCAACGAATCCGTGAATCGCCTCCGGGCGAAGTCCCGGGACGGTTTTCGGCCCCGTCTCGGCGCTATACCCGTTATCCCCGTTTTTATCGTCCGACGTTTTCCGCCGTTTCCACAGGTTCTCCACAACATGTTGTGTAAAATGCAGCATCTAGGGGGATAGGTGTTGACCGACCCTACATGTTGTTGCAAACTTCGAAGTCGCGGTCATCGGGGAAAGTTATCCACAGGAGTAGGTGGAGCGCTTATCTGGCCGCGGGGCGGGGTGAATTTACTGGGGATCGGCCGATTCAGGCCATTTTCACAGACAGCAACCTTGGCCAACCGGCGCAGCTAACCAGGGGGTGGGTTGGCGCCGGACAATCGACTGCCCCCTGGCGAGTCAGATAACGGAGGTTGGGTGTGCTGGATCTTGTGCAGGCGAAACATGATCTTTTCCAGTCCAAACGGGGAATTACGGTCCGGATCGATCGCGCGCGCGACGCGAATCTGACGGATTTCGGCAAGGCGGTCCTGTCCGACCGCTATCTGATGCCCGGTGAGGAATACCAGGACCTGTTTGCGCGCGTGGCGTGCCATTTCGCGGACGATTCCGCCCATGCGCAGCGCATTTACGACTACATCTCGAACCTCTGGTTCATGCCGGCGACGCCCGTGCTGTCGAACGGCGGCACTGAGCGCGGCCTTCCGATCTCGTGCTTCCTCAACGAGGCGACGGACAGCCTGAACGGCATCGTCGACCTGTGGAACGAGAACGTGTGGCTCGCGGCCCTCGGCGGCGGCATCGGCTCCTACTGGGGCAACCTGCGCTCGATCGGCGAGAAGGTCGGCTCCAACGGCAAGACCTCGGGCATCATTCCCTTCATCCGGGTGATGGATTCGCTGACCCTCGCGATCTCGCAGGGCTCGCTCCGGCGCGGCTCGGCGGCGATCTACATCCGCGTCGACCATCCCGAGATCGAGGAATTCATCGAGCTCCGCCGTCCGACCGGCGGCGATCCGAACCGCAAGGCGCTGAACCTGCACCACGGGATCATCATCCCCGACGAGTTCATGCGCGCGGTCGAGAACGACGAGGAATGGGCGCTCCGGAGCCCGAAGGACAACGCTGTCATCCGCAAGATCTCGGCCCGCGGCCTCTGGATCCGCATGCTGTCGACCCGGATCGAGACGGGCGAGCCCTATTTCCTCTACATCGACCACGTCAACAAGGCGATCCCGGAGCACCACAAGCTCGCCGGGCTCGAGGTCAAGATGTCGAACCTGTGCAGCGAGATCACGCTGCCGACCGGCGTCGACAAGGACGGCGAGCAGCGCACGGCGGTCTGCTGCCTGTCGTCGCTCAACCTCGAGACCTACCTCGAGTGGCACGACCATCCCACGTTCATCGAGGACGTCATGCGGTTCCTCGACAACGTCCTGCAGGATTTCATCGAGCGCGCCCCGGATTCGATGGGCCGCGCCCGCTACGCAGCAATGCGCGAGCGCTCGATCGGCCTCGGCGTGATGGGCTTCCACTCGTTCCTGCAGAGCCAGGGCGTGCCGATGGAATCGGTCATGGCCAAGGTCTGGAACAAGCGGATGTTCAAGCATATCCGCGAGCAGGCCGACGATGCGTCGCGGACTCTGGCGGAGGAGCGCGGCCCGTGCCCCGACGCCGCCGAGTACGGCATCATGGAGCGCTTCTCCAACAAGATGGCGATCGCGCCGACCGCCTCGATCTCGATCATCTGCGGCGGCTCGTCGCCGGGCATCGAGCCGAACGCGGCCAACGCCTATACCCACAAGACGCTGTCGGGCTCGTTCAGCGTGCGCAACAAGTACCTGAAGGCTCTCCTCGCCGAGAAGGGTAAGGACGACGACGACACCTGGTCGTCGATCACGGTCAACGAGGGCTCGGTCCAGCATCTCGACTTCCTGTCGCAGGACGAGAAGGACGTGTTCAAGACCGCGTTCGAGCTCGACCAGCGCTGGCTGATCGACCATGCCGGCGACCGCGCCGAGTACATCTGCCAGTCGCAGTCGCTCAACGTCTTTCTGCCGGCCGACGTGCACAAGAAGACGCTGCACGATGTCCACTGGCGGGCCTGGAAGAAGGGCGTGAAGTCGCTCTATTACTGCCGCTCGCGCTCGGTCGCGCGGGCCGAGAGCCATGCGTCGAAGTCGGTGACGGGCGCGGTGCCGCACGTCGCCACGCCCGGCGCCGGTATCCCGGCCAACGGCAATCTCGACCCGCAGCCGCTGCCGATGGCCGCCGCTCCCGCGGGCGGAAACGAGAACGATTACGAGGAATGCCTGAGCTGCCAGTAGGCGGCCGGGCACCCTCGCGCCGGTTGCCCCGCCCGATGCCGTCCCGCTGAGAGGGAACGGCCCGGGCGAAGGGCAGCCATCCCCCTGATCCGGGGAAGAAGGGCAAGCCGACTCCGGCACGGGCCGGGCGGTAGGAATGCAGGAGAGTCGAAGAAAATGTCGCTGCTCGAAGCCAATCCGGTCTACAAGCCGTTTTCCTATCCGTGGGCCTACGACGCCTGGCTCATGCAGCAGCGCGTTCACTGGCTGCCGGAGGAAGTGCCGCTCGCCGACGACGTCAAGGACTGGCACAACAAGCTCTCCGCCGAGGAGCGCAACCTTCTGACGCAGATCTTCCGCTTCTTCACGCAGTCCGACATCGAGGTCAACAACTGCTACATGAAGCGCTACTCGCGCGTGTTCCAGCCGACCGAAGTGCAGATGATGCTGTCGGCCTTCTCGAACATCGAGACGATCCACATCGCCGCCTATTCGCACCTGCTCGACACCATCGGCATGCCGCAGACCGAGTACCAGGCCTTCCTCCACTACAAGGAGATGAAGGACAAGTTCGACTACCTGCAGAAGTTCGACGTCGAGACCAAGGAGAACATCGCCCGCACGCTCGCCGTGTTCGGCGCCTTCACCGAGGGGCTCCAGCTGTTCGCGAGCTTCGCGATCCTGATGAACTTCCCTCGCTTCAACAAGATGAAGGGCATGGGCCAGATCGTCTCGTGGTCGGTGCGCGACG
>JAYOEF010000141.1:0-10319 GCA_038106605.1 Alphaproteobacteria bacterium | reverse complement strand
GCGTCGGCCCGTTCCCGGCGGCGTCGGTGACGCTCGCGGGCGATGTCGAGATGTGGCTCGACGGCGCCTCCGCGCTCCATGCCGAGGACCGTCTGCGCGAGGCGCTCGCGGGTTCGCGCGCCGCCGACCGCGAGGCCGGGCGCGCGCTCGTCGGCCCGCATCGCGCCGACATCGAAGTGACGCACCTGCAGAAAGGCCTGCCCGCCGCGATGTGCTCGACCGGCGAGCAGAAGGCGGTGCTGATCAGCATCGTGCTCGCGCACGCGCGCCTCGTTGCACTCGACCGCGGCACCGCGCCCTTGCTGCTGCTCGACGAGATCGCCGCGCATCTCGACGCCGAGCGCCGCGCGGCGCTGTTCGACGAGATCTGCGCCATCGGCGCGCAGGCGTGGATGACCGGCACCGACCTCGCGCTGTTCGAGGCGTTCGGCGGCCGGGCCCAGTATTTTCGCGTGGAGAGCGCCAGCATACGCGCGCTCCCGATGTCCAGGTAGGCCGGAACCGTAGGCCGGAGCTCGAGGTAGGAATGACCGCACCAGCAGATACACCCTCCAGCGTCGAGGCGGCGGAGAACGAATACGGCGCAGGCTCGATCCAGGTGCTGCGCGGGCTCGAGGCCGTGCGCAAGCGGCCCGGCATGTATATCGGCGACACCGACGACGGCTCGGGCCTGCACCACATGGTCTACGAGGTCGTCGACAACGCCATCGACGAGGCGCTCGCCGGCCATTGCAAGGAGATCACGGTCACGCTCAACGGCGACGGCTCGGTCACCGTGACCGACGACGGCCGCGGCATCCCGGTCGAGATCCACAAGGAGGAGGGCGTGTCGGCGGCCGAGGTCATCATGACCCAGCTCCACGCCGGCGGTAAGTTCGACCAGAATTCCTATAAGGTCTCGGGCGGTCTCCACGGCGTCGGCGTCTCGGTCGTGAACGCGCTCTCCGAATGGCTCGAGCTCCGCATCTGCCGCGGCGGCAAGGAGCACATGATGCGCTTCCGGCATGGCGAGGCGGAAGCGCCGCTCGCCGTCGTCGGCGAGGCGAAGGGGCGCAAGGGCACGTCGGTGACGTTCATGCCGTCGTCGCAGACCTTCACCCAGACCGAGTTCAGCTTCTCGACGCTGGAGCATCGTCTGCGCGAGCTCGCGTTCCTCAACTCCGGCATCCGCCTCGTGCTTACCGATGCGCGCGGCGTCGAGCCCAACGCCGTCGTCATGCAGTACGAGGGCGGCATCGAGGCGTTCGTGAAGAACCTCGACCGCGGCAAGACGCCGCTGATCGAAAGCCCCATCGTCATCAACGGCGAGCAGGACGGGATCAGCGTCGACATCGCGCTCGAATGGTCGGACAGCTATCACGAGTCGACCCTCTGCTTCACCAACACCATCCCGCAGTCGGATGGCGGCACGCATCTTGCCGGCTTCCGCGCCGCGCTGACGCGCACCGTGAACGGCTACGCGAACGAGAGCGGCCTCGCCAAGAAGGCGAAGATCACGCTGTCGGGCGACGACGCGCGCGAGGGCCTGACCTGCGTGCTGTCGGTCAAGGTGCCCGATCCGAAGTTCTCGTCGCAGACCAAGGACAAGCTCGTCTCGTCCGAGGTGCGGCCCGCGGTCGAGAGCGTCGCCGCCGAGCGCCTCAGCCAGTGGTTCGAGGAGCACCCCGACGGCGCGAAGCGTGTCATCGGCAAGGTGATCGAATCCGCCGTCGCGCGCGAGGCGGCGCGCAAGGCGCGCGACCTCACCCGGCGCAAGGGCGCGCTCGACATCTCGTCGCTCCCCGGCAAGCTCGCCGACTGCCAGGAGCGCGATCCGTCGAAGTCCGAGCTCTTCATCGTCGAGGGCGATTCGGCGGGCGGCTCCGCCAAGCAGGCGCGCAACCGCGCCAACCAGGCGGTGCTGCCGCTCCGCGGCAAGATCCTCAACGTCGAGCGCGCACGCTTCGACAAGGTGCTGTCGTCGGCCGAGCTCGGCACGCTGATCACGGCGCTCGGCACCGGCGTCGGCACCGAGGACTTCAACGTCGAGAAGGCGCGCTACCACAAGATCATCATCATGACGGACGCCGACGTCGACGGCAGCCACATCCGCACGCTGCTGCTCACCTTCTTCTACCGGCAGATGCCGCAGGTGATCGAGCGCGGCTACCTCTATATCGCTCAGCCGCCGCTCTACCGCGCCAAGAAGGGCGAGAGCGAGCGCTACCTCAAGGACGATTCCGAGATGGAGGAGTACCTCATCGATGCCGGGCTGCGCGACGCGGTGCTCACCATCAGCGACGGCGCGCAGATCGCAGGCCAGGATCTTTACGACCGGGTGAAGCAGGCGCAGCGCGCGCGCCGCCTGCTGCAGCCGATGTCGGCGCGGCTCAGCAACGCCGAGGTGGCGGAGCAGGCCGCCGTGCTCGGCGCGTTCAACCAGACCCTCCTCGAATCCCCCGAACAATCCCAGCAGGTGGCGGATGCCCTCGCGCGCCGTCTCGACGGGCTCGCCGAGCCCGCCGACCGCGGCTGGGCGGCGGAGATGGTCGACGGCGGCGGCATCGCGTTCACGCGCACGCGGCGCGGCGTCACCGAACGCCAGGTGATCGACGGCCCGTTGCTGCGCTCGTCGGAGGCGCGGCGTCTCGACGAGATGGTGGGCGACCTGCAGCTCCTCTACGCGCGCCCGGCGACGCTCACGGCCAAGGATCTCGAGAAGCGCATCACCGGCCCGGTCGGGCTGTTCGAGACCGTGCTCGCGCTCGGCCGCAAGGGCATCAGCATCCAACGCTACAAGGGTCTCGGCGAAATGAACCCCGAACAGCTCTGGGAGACGACGCTCGATCCCAACGTGCGCACGCTCTTGCGCGTCCGCATCGAGCACGGCGACCAGGCCGAAGACGTGTTCTCGACGCTGATGGGCGACGTGGTCGAGCCGCGGCGCGACTTCATCCAGGACAACGCGCTCAAGGTCACGAACCTCGACGTGTGATGTGATTTAGCGGCTCCGGCCCTCTCCCCCTCCCGGCCACCCATCGCCAGTATCCTGTGGGTGGCCGGGAGGGGGAGAGGGCAGGCGCAGACCTAAGAAAAAGCAGACCTTCTGAAAAATCACTCTCCCGCGATGCGGTCGAAGCCCTCTCCGAAGGCGGCGCAGACGATGACGTCGCGCAGTTCGGGTGCCAGCGTGCGGTAGAATTTGCGAGCCCCGCGGTTGCGCCTCAGCACCGACCAGAAGATCCAGTTGGCGCCGTCTTCCCGCGCGGCGCGCGCGACGCGGGTGACCAGCGCGCGCCCGACACCCGCCCGCCGCCGGCCGGCATCGACGTAGAGATCGGCGAGATAGATGCCGCGCGTCGCGCTGTCGGTGTCGTAGCCCCAGTAATAGACGGCATAGCCCGAAGCGAAGCCGTCGACCTCGGCGATCATCGAATGGAAAGCGGGCCGCGCGCCGAACCCATCGCGCCGGAACGCGTCGGCCGAGAAGCGCGACGGCCGTCCGCCGTCCGACTCGCTAAGCGCGCGGGCCATGGCCGCGATGGCCCCGGCGTCCGCTGCCGTCGCCGGGCGGACATCGATACGGGCGGGGGACCGCTTGCTATCGCCTTGTTGTCGCCACATTGCTGATGAAGATTGATGCGACTCTCAACATACTACATATAGCGGCATGGCCGAGGGAAAACGCAAAGCAGCCAAGGCATCCGGATCGGATGCGGCGCCGACGCCGCGCACGCGCGCCGCCGTCACCTCGGGCGACGCGTCTCCCGCGAAATCGCGGCGCAAGCCGAAATCCGGCGCCAAGGGCAAAGGCAAGGGCAGCAGTTCCGGCAAAGGATCGGGCAAAGGCTCCGGCCGCTCGCGCACGGCATCGATCGCGATCCGGACATTCCGCTGGTCGCTGATCCTCTCGATCTGGGGTGGACTCGCGTTCGGCGCGCTGGTCGCCTGGTACGCCTACGATCTCCCCGACATCGACCGGCTCGAAGCGCCGTCGCGGCGGGCGAGCGTCACCCTCGTCGACGCGTCGGGGAACGACATCGCAACCTACGGCGACCTCTACGCCGATCCCGTGCGCCTCGCCGAAGTGCCGCCCTATCTCGTCCAGGCCATCGTCGCGACCGAGGACCGACGCTTCTTCGAGCATGCGGGCTTCGATCCGGTCGCGCTCGCCCGCGCCGCGCTCGCCAACCTGCGCGCCGGCCGCGTCCGCCAGGGCGGAAGCACGCTCACGCAGCAGCTTGCGAAGAACATCTTTCTCCAGCCCGACCGCACCCTCCGGCGCAAGATCCAGGAACTGCTCCTCGCCTTCTGGCTTGAGGCGAATTTCACCAAGGAGCAGATCTTCTCGCTCTATATCAACCGCGTCTATCTCGGCGCCGGCACCTACGGGGTAGAGGCGGCGTCGCGTGCCTATTTCGGGAAATCGGCGCGGAACGTCGACCTGCAGGAGGCGGCGGTACTCGCAGGCCTCCTCAAGGCGCCGACACGCTACTCGCCGCGCCGCGATCCCGAAGCCGCCAGAGACCGCGCGCGCGTCGTATTGGGCGCCATGGTCGACGCCGGCTATATCGACGCGGCGACGGCGAAGCGCGCCGGCCAGAAGCCCTTGCGCGTCGCCGGCGCGGCGGCGCGCAGCCGAAACATCCGCTACTTCACCGACTGGGTGCTCGACCGCGTTACCGGCTATGTCGGTCACAGCTCCGCCGACCTCGTCATCCGCACCACGCTCGATCCGCGCATGCAGGTGGCGGCGGAGCGCAGGGTCGAGGCGATGCTCGCCGGGCCGGGCAAGGCGCGCGGCGCGACGCAGGCGGCACTCGTCTCGATGACGCCGTCGGGCGCGGTGCGCGCGCTTGTCGGCGGGCGCGACTACGCCGAAAGCCAGTTCAACCGCGCCGTCCAGGCGCACCGCCAGCCGGGCTCGGCGTTCAAGCTCTTCGTCTATCTCGCGGCGATGGAGAACGGGCTGACGCCCGATGACCGTTTCGTCGACGGCCCGCTGAAGATCGGAAACTGGCAGCCGAAGAACTACGACGGCACATACGACGGCGCGATGACGCTCAGGGAAGCGGTGGCGCGTTCGGTCAATACGGTCGCCGTCCAGGTCTCGGAGCGCGTCGGGCGCGATCGTGTGATCGACGTCGCGCGCCGCCTCGGCGTGACCTCGCCGCTGGCGTCCAATCCCAGCATCGCGCTCGGCGTGACCGAGCTCTCGCTCCTCGAGCTGACGTCGGCCTACGGCGCGGTGGCCAACGGCGGCGTCACCGTCTGGCCGCACGCGATCGAGGAGATCCGCGAACGCGACGGCCGTGTCCTCTACGCCCGACGCGACGGCTCGGCCAAGCGGGCGCTCGATCCGCAGACGGTGCGCTCGATGAACGACCTGCTGCGCGGCGTCGTCGAATGGGGCAGCGGCAAGGCCGCGCACCCGGGACGCCCCGCCGCCGGCAAGACAGGCACCAGCTCGGATTTCCGCGACGCGTGGTTCGTCGGCTACACCGGCGAGCTGGTGACCGGCGTCTGGGTCGGCAACGACGATTCCTCGCCGATGAAGCAGGTCACCGGGGGAAGCCTGCCTGCGCGCCTGTGGGGCGCCTTCATGGCGGACGCGCTCCGGGGCACGGCGGCGGGGCCGCTCGCGCCCGTGCGCGCTGCGCCGTGGGCGAACCCGGATGCGGCGCCCGCCGCCTCGCCGGTCGCACGGGACATCCCGTCGTGGGAAGACCCCGACCGCTTCAGCCGCGGCGACTGACGATCTCTTCCGCCGAACCCGGGCGTGCGCCCGGGCGCTTGTACCCTCCCTCCTCCGCCTGATATAGGCGGGCGATGACGCACCCGCCCGCCTCCGTCCGAACCTCGTTTCCGTTCGTCCCCCTCCTCATTCTGCTCGCCGTCGGCGGCGGCTGGGGGGCGGTGCCGTCGATCGCGCGCTATGCCGTCACCTCCGGCATCCGCCCGATGGGCTACGTGTTCTGGGTGGGCGTTGCGGCGTGCGTGCTGTGCTGGGCGATGTGCTTCGCGCGGGGGCGGCGGCCGCGCTTCACGCTCCGCCACATCCGCTACTACCTGCTTTCGGGCTGTACGCGGATTCTCGTCGCCGGGTTCGCGATGTACACGGTCCTGCAACACGTGCCCGCGGGCATGGTGGCGATCGTGATGGGCACGGCGCCGCTGCTCACCTTCGCTGCCCAGCTCGCGCTCGGCTTCGAGCGCTTCGACCGCAGGCGCGGCGCCGGCATCGCGCTCGGCCTCGCGGGCATCGTCGCCATGTTCGCGCCGGGGGTGATCGCGGGGAACGGGGCGGTGCCGCTCGGCTGGCTCGCGCTCGGCTTCGTCACGCCGCTGGCCTATGCGTTCTCCAACATCACGACCGACCGGACGCGCCCGGCGGGAGAGGATTCGCTCGCGCTCACCGCGGGCGTGTTCCTGCTGGTCGCCGCGATCTCGCTGCCGCTCGCGCTCCTGATGGGCGACTTCCATCCGCTGTGGCAACGCCCGTTCGACCTCGCCGAGGCGGCGATGTTCACCCACGCCGCGATCATCGCGGTCTGCTTCTTCGGCCTCTACGAGCTGATCCGCCGCACCGACGCCACCTTCGGCAGCCAGTCGGTCTACGTCACCACGCTCACCGGCATCCTCTATGGCATGGTGTTGCTTGGGGAGCGTCCCGGCCCGTCGGTGTGGATCGCCGCCGCCTGCATCCTCGGCGGCATCGTCCTCGTGAACTCAGGCGGCAAGGTCCGGCGAGAAGCCCGCGGTGCCTAAGTCGCGCCGCAGCGCAGCGGCGCTCTCCGGCGTCATCGGCAGCAGCGGCGGGCGCACCGTGCGCCAGGCGAGATTCCCCGTCGCCCGCGCCAGGGTCTCCTTGAGCGCTTCGATCAGCGGATATTTCGGCAGCAGCTCGGCGATGGCGTCGAGCGCGGCCTGGCGCTCCTCCGCCCCCGGTTCGCGCCAGTGCGCGAGGAGGTCGGCCGACAGCTTCATCGCGACGTTGTTGCAGGCGGTGATCGTTCCCGCGCCGCCGATGCGCAGAAGCTCGAGAAGGTGCCGGTCCCAGCCCGAAAAGACGCGGAAGCCCGGGAAGGCTTCGACCGTCGCCTTCAGCCCGCCGAAGTCGCCCTCCGAATCCTTGATGCCGACGACGGTGTCGGGATAGGCATCGGTCAGCATCGCGATCAGCCCGGGTGTGATGCGGACGCCAGAATATTGCGGGATGTGATAGAGCAGGACGCGGAGGCGAGAGTCGCCCACGTGCTGGATGACGTCGGAATAGGCGGCGAACAGCGCCTCGTCCGAGACCGGCTTGTAATAGAAGGGCGGCAGCATCAGGACGCCCGCGGCGCCGATCTCGACCGCCTTGCGGCACAGCGCGACGGTGTCCGGCACCGCGCAGCAGCCGACGCCCGGGACCAGCATGCCGCCGTCGATCGCGGACGCGCCGAGCGCATCGAGGATGGCGAGCCGTTCCCGGACCGTAAGCGAGTTCGCCTCGCCCGTCGTGCCCAGCACGGCGAGCCCGGTGCAGCCCTGTTTCAGCAGGCGTTCGCAATGCTCGATCAGCATCGCCGGATCGGGATTGTGGAAGCGGTCGAGGGGCGTGAGCACCGCGGCCATCGCGCCGCTTTCAAGGGGGGAGGGGAGTGCCATCGGACGCTCCTTCGGGCTGCGTTACCCGGTCTGTTCGGTTATCGGGGCCAGTCGACGATGCGGTCTTCGGGGTCGATCCGCCGCGATTCGTGGATGCAGCGGTTGCGCACCGAGATCCCGGCGAGATGCACCGTGTCGCGCTTGCCGGAGACCAGCGGGTGCCACCATTCGAGGTCCTTGCCCTCGGCCAGCATGCGGTAGGCGCAGGTCGACGGCAGCCAGCCCGCGGTGCGGGCGAGTTCGGGCGTCACCTTCACGCAGTCGGGCACGCGGCGGCTCCGGTTCGGGTAGTCGGTGCAGGTGCACTTGCCGAGGTCGAGCAGACGGCAGGCGACGTCGGTGAAGGCGTATTCGCCGGTGTCCTCGTCCTCGAGCTTGATCAGGCAGCAGCGGGCGCAGCCGTCGCACAGGGATTCCCATTCGGCGTCGGTCATCCGGTCGAGCGTCTTGGCCTGCCAGAAGGGGATGTCGTCGCTCATTTGCCGCGCACGTATGCGGTCAGGGCCTCGGCCATGCGGTCGGGCGGCGCGTTGTGCGTGAAGTGGGTCAGGTAGCGCCCGTCCGGCCCCATCAGGAAGACGACCGAGCTGTGGTCCATCAGGTAGTCGGCCGACTTCGCGGTCTCCTTCGACTTCGCGTAGTAGACGCGGTAGGCCTTGGCGGCAGCGGCGACCTGCTGTTCCGAACCGGTGAGCCCGACGAGGCGGGGGTGGAAATTGCCGACGTAGCTCTTGAGCTGCGTCGGCGTATCGCGCGCCGGATCGACGGTGACGAAGACCGGGGCGATCTTCGCCGCGACCGCGGGGTCGAGCCGGTCCATCGCCTGGGACATGACCTGCAGCGCCGTCGGGCACACGTCCGGGCAGAACGTGTAGCCGAAATAGATCAGCATATAGCTGCCCGCGAAGTCCTTTTCGGTCCGCGTGCGGCCGTCCTGGTCGACCAGCGTGAAGGGGCCGCCGACGAGGGCCGTGCCGGTCCCGCCGGGCTTGTTGCCGCCGTAGAGCACGTAGGCCGCGATGGCGGCGATCACGATCGCCGTGATGGCGATAAGGGCCGCCTGGTAACGGCGCATCCGCGTCCCTCCTGTATTTTCGTTCGCTGAAGGATGTCCGACATATAAGCGCGCCGCCCCGGAATGGCCAGCATCGCCTGCCGCGGGGAGCGGCGTGAACAAAGCCGCGGGGAGCGGCCTGAACAAAGCCGCGGGGAGCGGTTTCAAAAACGCCGCGGGGAACGGCCCGGGCAGATCCGCGAAGAGCGGCTTGACGGACAACATATGCCGCCGCAAATTTCGCCCATGAAGACCGTATCGCTCCGACCCCTCCTGTTCATTTGCGCGATGTTCGCCGTCTCCGGTGCCGTCGTATTCGCCGCCGCGCCTGCCGCTCGCGCGCAGGTCAACCTCCTGCAGGGCGACAAGCTGATCGAGGCGACGAAGACGAACGACGCGAAAACCGCCGAGGAGCTGCTCGCGCGCGGGCACGACCCCAACGTCACCGACGAAAACCGGCGCACCGCCCTGATGCTCGCGGCGGCGAGCGGGTACGACGAGATCGTCCGGCTCCTTCTCCGCTACCGCGCGGGCGTCAACTCCGTCGACAGGTTCGGCAACGCCGCCCTCTATTATGCGGCGGCGGGCGACAATGTGGGCGCGCTGAAGGCGATGCTCGACGCGGGTGCGGACATCGACACCGCGAACCGGCAGGGCGCGACGCCGCTGATGATCGCCGCGGCGGAGGGCCACCTCGCCGCGGTGCAGATGCTGATCGACCGCAAGGCGGATCTGGAAGCCACCGATTTCACGGGCCGCACCGTCCAGGACTGGGCGCGGCGGAACAACCGTTCGGCGGTGATCCGGGTGCTCGACCGCGCCGCGAAAGGCCGATAGGCCGTCGGCACGAAAGGTCGTCCGCGGGCCGCGATGCCGGCCGCCGGTCATTCCATAGGGCCGGCCATGGGGCCGGTTAGGGTTTCGTTCACCATAATCCGATAATCCGGGGCCCCAGCAGACTGACGCGCGGGGAAACATGCCGATCGGACCGGACTGGCTCTATGGCAGCGATTCGCTGTTCGCCGTCCTATGCGGGGCCTTCGCGCTCGATGCGCTCGCGGGCGGCATCCCCGGCATTTCCACGCTTCTCAATCTTCCCGCCTATGTCAGCGCCTCGATCGCCGGCTGGGCCGACGCGCGGCTCAACCGCGCGCGGCGCTCGGCCCGCAGCCGCCGGTTCCGCGGCGCGCTCGTTTTCCTCGTCCTTCTGCCCGCGGGCTGGTTCGCGGGTGTCGAGGCAGCCGGTTTCTGCCGCTCGATCGCCGACGGATGGCTCGTCGAGACCCTGTTCGTCGCGACCTGCGTCGGCCTCCAGCGGCCCCTGATCACAGCCGGTGCGCTGCGCCGCGCGATGGCGCGCAAGGCGCTCGACCGCGCCCGCGCCGTCCTCGGCGGCGCCGTCCGCTACGAGACCGCCGCGGTCGACGAGCACGGCCTCGCCCGCGGATCGGTCGAGCTTTTCGCCGTCCGGCTGTGCGACGGCTTCGTCGGTCCCGTGTTCTGGTATGTGCTCGCGGGGCTGCCTGGCCTCTTCCTCTACCGCGTCGTTACCGGCGCGGCCGACGTGCTCGCGCACAGGACGGAACATCACGCCGCGTTCGGCGCCGCTGCCGCCGCGCTCGACCGGGTCGCGAAC
>JAYOEF010000140.1:1976-10374 GCA_038106605.1 Alphaproteobacteria bacterium | reverse complement strand
CCTCCGCGCGCGTCGGCACGTCCATGCCGCGGCGGACCGCGGGCCTCTCCCGGATATCCCCGTGCCAGCGCGCGACCGACGGCCAGTCGTCGAGCGCGACGCCGAGCCAACCGTGCAGCGCGACCCACGGAAACGTCGCCATGTCGGCGATGCCGTAGTCCGCGCCGCCGAGCCACGGCGCCTCGCGCAATCTTCCTTCCAACACCCCGAGCAGCCGGCGTACCTCCCCGTTGAAGCGGTCGCGGCCATAGGCCAGCGCCTCGTCCGGCGTGCCTGCCGCGGACTGGTGGAGGTAGTGGAACGCCTGGCCGAAACTGGGCCCGACGCCCCCCATCTGCCACATCAGCCACTGGATCGCCTGCCACCGCGCCTCGGGCTCTCGGGAGAGGAAGCGGCCGGTCTTTTCCGCGAGATAGAGAAGGATCGCGCCGGATTCGAAGAGCGCCATCGGGCGGCCCACCGGCCCGTCGCGGTCGACGATCGCCGGGATGCGCCCGTTGGGACTTATCTCAAGGAAGTCGGCCCTGTGCTGGTCGCCCTTCGTGATGTCGACGACGTGGAGCGCGTAGGGAAGGCCGCACTCCTCCAGCATGATCGAGACCTTGCGGCCGTTCGACGTCCGGTAGGTGTAGAGATCGATCATCGGGGCACGCCCGCGCCTTGCGGGACGCGAGGCCGCGTCCCGCTGCCCGAGGCCGTCTACTCTGCGGCCTGGCCCTGGCTCGACTGGGTCTTGCCGTACATCATCTCCCAGCCCTTGTCGGAGAAGCTGTTGTCCTTCCGCCGGTTCGCGGACAGCGTCTCGAGCGCGGCGACCACCTGGGGGCGCGCCCAGATCTTGTCGCGCCAGCGCAGCAGGTTCGGGTACTTCGAGCCGTCGATACCCTGCTTCGCCGGGTCGCGCAGCCACGGGAAGATCGCCATGTCGGCGATGGTGTACTCGCCCGCCGCGATCCACTCCTTGTCGTCGAGGTGGCGGTCGATCACGCCGTAGATGCGGTTGCCCTCGTTGACGTAGCGCTGCTGCGCGTATTCGAGCTTCTCCACGGCCACGCGCGCGGGCGCATAGGCCATGAAGTGGTGGCACTGGCCGAGCATCGGGCCGACCGAGGCCATCTGGAACATCAGCCACTGCAGGACGTCGTAGTTCTTGCGCGGATCCTGGGGCAGGAACCTGCCGGTCTTGTTGCCGAGATAGATCAGGATCGCAGCCGACTCGAACACCGAGATCGGCTTCCCGTCGGGACCTTCCCGGTCGACGATCGCCGGCATCTTGTTGTTCGGGCTGATCTTCAGGAAGTCGGGCTTGAACTGGTCGCCCTCCTGGATGTTGATCGGGTGGATCGTGTGCTCGACCCCCGTCTCGTGCAGCATGATGTGGACCTTGTGCCCGTTGGGCGTGGGCCACGTGTAGACGTCGATCATCATCCTCTCCCTTGTGGGTATCCTGTTCCGCCGACGCGGATTGCGGTCAGCTTATACCGATCCCGGGGCCGCGCGAAGCGCGCGGCCGGGCGGCGAAACCATTTTGAATCGAAACAACCCCATGCACGCCGGATCGGAACGAGAATCCGGGACCGGCTGAATACGTGCGTAATCGAGGCAGGGCTCAGCCGTCGAGCTTCTTCCGGAGAATCTCGTTGACCGCCTGCGGGTTTGCCTTGCCCTGGGTCGCCTTCATCACCTGGCCGACGAACCAGCCGAGGATCTTCTCGTTGCCGCCCTTGTACTGCTCGACCTGCTTCGCGCCCGCGGCGATGGCGGCGTCGACGGCGGCCTCGATGGCGCCCGTATCCGTGACCTGTTTGAGGCCGCGCTCCTCGACGATCTTCGCGGGATCGTCGCCGGTCTCGAACATGATCTCGAAGACGTCCTTCGCGAGGCGGTTCGACAGCGTGCCGTCGCCGATGAGGTCGACGAGCGCACCCAAACGATCCGCGGTCACGGGAGAGGCCGCGATCTCGATGCCCGCCCGGTTGAGCGCGCCGAACAGCTCGCCCGTCACCCAGTTGGCGGCGACGCGCGCGTCCCGGCCCTTCGCCACCGCCTCAAAGAACTCCGCCGTCTCGCGCTCGGCCACCAGCGTTCCGGCATCCGTGACACCGAGGCCGTAATCGGCCACGAACCGCGCCTTCTTCTGGTCGGGAAGCTCGGGCAGCGTCTCCTTCAGCGCGTCGACCCAGCCCTGCTCCAGCTCCAGCGGCAGCAGGTCGGGATCGGGGAAGTAACGGTAGTCGTGCGCCTCTTCCTTGGAGCGCATCGAGCGCGTCTCGCCCTTGTCGGGGTCGAACAGCCGCGTCTCCTGCACGATCTTGCCGCCGTCCTCGATGATCTCGATCTGGCGGCGCGCTTCGTATTCGATCGCCTGGCGGACGAAACGGATCGAGTTCACGTTCTTGATCTCGCAGCGCGTGCCGAGCTCCGCCCCCGGACGGCGGACCGAAACGTTGACGTCGGCGCGCATCGAGCCTTCCTGCATGTTGCCGTCGCAGGTGCCGAGATAGCGCAGGATCGAGCGCATCTTCGCGAGGTAGGCGCTTGCCTCCTCGGCCGTCCTGATGTCGGGCTCGGAGACGATCTCCATCAGCGCGCAGCCGGCGCGGTTGAGGTCGATCAGCGTGCGCCGCGGGTCCTGGTCGTGGATCGACTTCCCCGCGTCCTGCTCCAGATGGAGGCGCGTGATGCCGATCGTCCGCGAGCTGCCGTCCTCGAGGTCGATCTCGATCTTGCCCTCGCCGACGATGGGGTCGAGATACTGCGAGATCTGATAGCCCTGCGGCAGGTCGGGATAGAAGTAGTTCTTCCGGTCGAAGATCGAGACGAGGTTGATCTTTGCATTCAGCCCGAGGCCGGTGCGCACCGCCTGCTCGACGGCCTTCGCGTTGATCACGGGCAGCATGCCCGGCATCGCCGCGTCGACGAGCGAGACCTGGGTGTTGGGCTCGGCGCCGAATTCGGTGGCCGCGCCCGAGAACAGCTTGGAATCCGCCGTCACCTGGGCATGGACCTCCATGCCGATGACGATCTCCCAGTCTCCCGTCCGTCCCTGGATCAGCGACATGCCGTGCTCCCTTCTAGCCCCGCATCAGCCACGCGACGAACAGCGTGAGTATCGCGTAGGCGCTGATACGGAAGATATAAAGCCGTCCCATGCGGAGCAAATAGCCCCGCGTCTCCTCGCGCCGCTTCGCCGCGTCCGCGATGCCGTCGCGCATCGCCCTGAAGCGCGGCCACGCGATCTTGTGCAGTTCGTACATCGGCCACGCCTGCACGCCCGCGCAGGCCGCCATCGCGGCCAACACCCCGAGATTGGTGAAGGTGAAGATCTGCCAGCCGATCAGCCCGAGGCTGACATGGATCAGGATGTACCAGACCGACTGCACGGACGCGGCCGCCCCGGTCAGCCGCGCGCGGGCTTCGCATCGAACCCCGCCGCATCCTCGAGCGCCTGCGCGGCGCGGAACAGCGTCTCCTCGTCGAAGGCGCGCCCGATCATGTGGAGCCCGAGCGGCAGCCCGTCGCCCGAAAGCCCGACGGGGAGCGAGATCGCGGGCAGGCCTGCGAGCGAGGCCGGAACCGTGAGCACGTCGTTGAGGTACATCGCGATGGGGTCCGACGATTTTTCCCCCATCGCGAAGGCCGGGCCCGGCGTCGTCGGCGTCAGGATGACGTCGCAGCGCTCGAACGCGTCCCTGAAGTCGCGGGCGATCAGCGCGCGCACCTTCTGCGCCTTGATGTAGTAGGCGTCGTAGTAACCCGCCGACAGAACGTAGGTGCCGATCAGGATGCGGCGCTTCACCTCGCGCCCGAAACCGGCGCCGCGGGTCTTCTCGTACATGCCGGTCAGGTCGTCGGCATCGACGCGAAGGCCGTAACGCACCCCGTCGTAGCGCGCGAGGTTGGACGACGCCTCGGCGGGCGCGATGATGTAGTAGGTCGGGAGCGCGTACTTGGTGTGCGGCAGGCTGACGTCGACGATCTCGGCGCCCGCGTCCCGCATCATCGCCTTGCCGGTCTCCCACAGCGCCGCGATCTCCGGGTTCATGCCGTCGACCGCGTATTCGGCCGGGATGCCGATGCGGAGGCCCTTCACGCCGCCCGCGCAGGCCGCCTCGAAATCGGGGACCGGCAGGTCGGCCGAGGTCGAATCCTTCGGATCGAAGCCCGCCATCGCGCCCAGCATGATCGCGGAATCGCGCACCGTCTTCGCCATCGGACCTGCCTGATCGAGCGAGGACGCGAAGGCGACGATGCCCCAGCGCGAGCAGCGGCCGTAGGTCGGCTTCATGCCGACGATGCCGCAGAACGCCGCGGGCTGACGAATGGAACCACCCGTGTCCGTGCCGGTCGCGCCGAGGCAGAGGCCCGCCGCCACGGCAGAGGCCGAGCCGCCGGACGAGCCGCCCGGCACCAGCGGGCGGTTGTCGCCCCGGCGCCGCCACGGGTTCTCGACGTTGCCGAAATAGCTCGTCTCGTTCGACGAGCCCATGGCGAACTCGTCGAGGTTGGTCTTGCCGAGCATGAGGGCGCCCGCCGCCTTCAGCTTCGCGGTAACCGTGGACTCGTAGGGCGGGATGAAGCCCTCGAGGATGTGGGACGACGCCGTCGTCTGTACGCCCTCGGTGCAGAAGAGGTCCTTGATCGCGAGCGGGATGCCGTCGAGCGCGCCGAGGGTCTCCCCCTTCGCGCGGCGCGTGTCGGAGACCTTGGCGGCCTCTATTGCCACATGCGGCGTTTCGGTGACGAAAGCGTTGAGGCCCCGGTTCGCCTCCATCGCGGCGACATGGGCTTCCGTGAGCTCCGCCGCCGACATCTCTCCCTTCGCCAGGAGGTCGCGGGCGGCCGCCAGCGTGAGTTCGGTCAGGCTTCCGGTCGGGGGGGCCATCACTCGACCACCTTCGGGACGGTGAACATGCCGCTCTTGGGATCGGTGGCGTTGGACGTGACCTTCTCCGGAATCCCGCCGTCGGTCACGACGTCGTCGCGCCAGCGGAGCTTCATCTCGGCGACCGAGGCCATGGGCGCGATGTCGGCGGTATCGACCTCGTCGAGCTGCTCGACCCATCCGATGATGTTCGACAGCTCGCCCGCGAGCGTCTCGAGGTCGCTCTCCGGCACTTCGAGGCGCGCGAGACGCGCGATCCGCCTGACGGTATCCCGGTCGACAGCCATGTGCTTGAAATCTCCCGCAAAAGCGGGCGGAACCTATCATCCGGCCCGGCATGCAGCAAGAACGCTTCCCGTCCTTCGCGCTCTCGATTATCAAGGGTGCCGTGATCGTGCAGCAACTCTCTGATTTCCGCGGGCTTCTCGCGCCGCGCGCCGCGCTTCTCGGGCTCGACCTGGGCGAGAAGACGATCGGCGTTTCGGTCTCCGACGACGGCCGCCGGGTGGCGACGCCCCTGGAGACGCTCAGGAAGGGCAAGTTCACCGCCGATGCCGCACGGCTCCTCCAGATCGCCGCGGAATACAAGGCGGGCGGCTTCGTGATCGGCCTGCCGGTCAACATGGACGGCACCGAGGGCCCGCGCTGCCAGTCGGCGCGCCAGTTCGGCGCCAATCTGGCAGGCAAGACCGAGCTTCCCATCGGCTTCTGGGACGAACGGATGTCGACGATGGCGATGGAGCGCCACCTGATCGCCCAGGACGTGACGCGGAAGCGCCGGGACGAGGTGATCGACAAGATGGCGGCGCAGTTCATCCTCCAGGGCGCGCTCGACTTCCTGCAGAACCTCGAAGGCTGAGGCGCGCACGTGCTCGTCGTCCTCAGCACCGTCGCGCCGATCTTCGCGCTGATCGTGATCGGCTTCGTGCTGCGCCATTTCCGCTTCTTCCCGGCGGAAATCTGGCCGCCGGTCGAGAAACTGACCTACTACATCCTCTTCCCGTCGCTGCTGTTCGGAAACCTCGCGACCGCGAACCTCCGGGACCTGCCGGTCGGCGCCATGGCCATCGGCGTGATCGGCACGCCGCTCCTCATGACGCTCGCGCTGATCGTCTGCCGCAAAGCGCTGCCGATCGATGGGCCGGGCTTCACCTCGGTGATCCAGGGCGCGGTGCGCTTCAACACCTATCTCGGCATCCCGCTCGTGATCGCGTTCTACGGCAACGCGACGATTGCACTCGGTGCGCTCTTCATCGCCTTCATGGTCCCCTTCATCAACGTCGTCAGCGTCTGGGTTCTGGCGAAATACGGTTCGGGCAATGCGAGCGCCTTAGGGGCGGCGAAGGAGATGCTGCGCAATCCGCTGATCATCGCCTGCGTCGCCGGCGTCGCGGTCAACCTGTCGGGGCTCGGGCTCGCGCAGCCGGTGGAGACGCTGTTCCAGCTCCTCGGGCGCGCCGCGCCGTCGGTCGGCCTCCTCTGCGTCGGCGCCGGGCTCGACCTCGTCGCCGCGCGGAACGGCAAGGGCTGGGTCGCGCTCACCGTCGCGCTCAAGCTCGCGGCCATGCCGCTGATCGCATTGGGCTTCGCCACCGTCCTCGGCATCGACGGGCTGTCGGCGAAGGTCCTCATCGTCTTCCATGCGCTGCCGACCGCGCCGTCCGCCTACATCATGGCGCGACAGCTCGGCGGCGACGCGCGCCTCATGGCCGGCATCCTGACGGCGCAGACGGCGGCGGCGGTCGTCACCCTGCCCGCGTGGATTTCGATCCTCGGGTGAGGGACGATTTGATGCTAGACATCCGGGACGCCACCCGAACCGCTGGAACGCACTGATGCTCGACGCGGGCGACGCCCTGCTCCGGAACTTCTGGTACCTCGCGCTGCCCGGCGCCGAGCTCCGCCGCGGCCGCACGGTCGCGAAGACGCTCCTCGGCGAGCCGATGCTGATCGGCCGCACCAACGCGGGCGAGGTGTTCGCACTCCGCGACATCTGCCCGCACCGCGGCATACCGCTGCGCCACGGCACATTCGACGGCGAGGAAGTGACCTGCTGCTATCACGGCTGGCGCTTCGCGCCGGACGGGCGTTGCACCGCGATCCCGTCGCTCGTTGAGGGCCAGAGCCTCCGGACCGAGCGCATCCGCGCCGGCGCCTTCCCGTGCAGGGAGGTGCAGGGCAACATCTGGGTCTTCGTGCCCGAGGGCAATGCGTCCGAAGACGCCGCGCTGCCGCCGGTTCCCGAGATCCCCGGCCTCGGCGACGCCGCGCCCAAGGTGAGCATCGCCTCGCCCTTCCCGTGCCACACCGACCACGCGGCCTTCGGGCTGATGGACCCGACGCATGCCGCGTTCGTTCACACATCGTGGTGGTGGAAGAAGAAGGCAGACCGGCTGAAGCACAAGGAAAAGACGTTCGAGCCCGCGCCGCTCGGCTGGCGCATGGCGCGCCATCCGGTGCCGTCGGCAAACCGCCTCTACCGCCTGATCGGCCGCGAGGTGACGACCGAGCTGGTCTACGCGCTGCCCGGCCTCCGCACGGAGCTGGTGGAGGGCGAGAAGCACCGCCTCGTCAGCCTGACGGCGATCACGCCGGTCGATGTGTCGAACACCGTCGTCCACCAGGCGCTCTACTGGACGATGGACTGGCTCGACGTGCTGAAGCCGGTCGTCCGCCGCCTCGCGACGACGTTCCTCGAGCAGGACCGGCGCGTCGTCGTCCTCCAGCAGGAGGGACTCGCGCGGAAGCCTAACCTGATCCTGATCGACGACGCCGATACCCAGGCCAAGTGGTACGCCAGGCTGAAGCGCGAATGGATCGCCGCCGCCGAGGAGAAGCGTCCGTTCGAGAACCCGCTGGAGCCGACGACGCTCCGCTGGCGGAGCTGATCGCCGCCGATTGCCCCTCAATTGCCCGGGGCCGCCCGTTCGGGTGTAAACTCCCGGAAGCCGCCGCGGCAGAAGCGGCGGCAGAGATAGGGAACGCCGCCATGGCCACGAACCTCCGACCGACGCTCGCCGATCCGGAACTGCCGCCCGACGTGCTCGCCGAAATGGAGCGGCTCAACGAGGACGCAGCGCATCTCAACATCTGGCTCAGGACGCACGCCAACGCCTCGATGCATCCGCCGTGGCACCGGCCCGAGGCGCCGCCGTCGACGCGGCCCGGGCGCGCGAAGCCGGCGCTCTGGAAATGGGCGGACTTCGAGCCCTATCTGCACCGCATCGCCGCCATCGCGCCGCTCGAATTCACCGAGCGCCAGCAGTTCCTGCTGATGAACCCGGGCTTCGGCGGCCAACTCAAGGTCACCAACTCGATCCGCGTCGCGGTGTCGATCTACAAGCCGGGCGACGACGCGGCCACCCACCAGCACACGCCGAACGCGAGCCGCACCATCCTGTCGAACGCCGGCGGCTACACGACGGTCGAGGGCGAGCGCTGCACCGCGCGCAGGGGCGATCTGATCCTCACGCCCAACGGCACGTGGCACGGCCACGGCAACGACGACGAGGA
>JAYOEF010000140.1:0-1876 GCA_038106605.1 Alphaproteobacteria bacterium | reverse complement strand
ATGTTCCACTACCAGGGCACCGATATCGCCTCGACGCTCGACGGCATGCGCGACCTCGACGGCACGCCGTGGGACGCGATCACGGTCGACTTCGCCAACCCGGCGACGGGGGGCGCGATCTTCGCCACGCTCGGCTATGCGGCGACGATGCTGCGGCCCGGCGAGGCGACGGCCGAGACGCGCTCGACCGCGGGCACGTTCTTCACCTGCATCTCGGGCCGGGGCTGGACCGAGGTCGGCGGCCAGCGGCTCGAATGGGGGCCGAACGACCTCTTCGTCGTGCCCAACCACACCTGGTTCCGCCACGTAAACGCGAGCGCCGACGAGGACGCCGTGATATACGCGATCAGCGACCGGCCGCTTCTCGAGAAGATCGGCCATTACCGGCGCCAGGGCAGGAATGCCGACGGCACGGTCGTCGAACTCGACGCCTGAGAAAACCCTGAGGGAGACGACGCGCGGCATGTTTTTCGAACCGGACAAGAACGACCACGGCCTGCCCTACAACCCGATCAAGGCCTGCGTCGTGCCGCGCCCCATCGGCTGGATCACGTCCCTGGACGATCAGGGAAAGGTCAACGTCGCGCCGTTCAGCTTCTTCAACATGCTGAGCTACAACCCGCCCTTCTGCCTGTTCTCCGCCGGCGGCCACGCCGAGGACCACGAGCCCAAGGACAGCGTCGCCAACATCAAGGCGACCGGCGAGTTCGTCTACAACATGGCGACGTACGACCAGCGCCACGCGATGAGCGAGACCGGCATGATCGTCGACCGCACGGTCGACGAGCTTGCGGCCACCGGCCTCGAAGCGGAACCGTCGCGCCTCGTCGCGCCGCCCCGCATCAAGGGATCGCCGGTGCAGTTCGAGTGCAAGCTGCACGAGATCGTCGTGCTGCCCGGCCACACCAAGATGGGCATCCATCACGTCGTGTTCGGGCGCGTCGTCGGCGTTCACATCGCCGATCATGCGATCCGGGACGACGGCATCTTCGACGTCAGCCGCGTCCGCCCGATCGCGCGGCTCGGCTACAAGGACTACGCCTGGGTCGACGAGAGCTGCATGTTCGAGATGGACAAGCGCACACCCGAGGACAATCTCCCCAAGCCGCAGCAGGCGGCGGAGTGACCGGCAAGCCATGACGGGCGCACTCTCGGGAATCCGCATCCTCGACCTCAGCCGCATCCTGGCGGGACCGGTCTGCACGCAGCTCCTCGGCGACTACGGCGCCGACGTGATCAAGATCGAGAAGCCGGGCGCCGGCGACGACACGCGGAGCTGGGGCCCGCCCTTCGTCAAGGACACGAACGGCTACGACACGCGGGAAAGCACGTTCTATTTGTCGGCCAACCGCAACAAGCGCTCGGTCGCCATCGACATCACCCGCGCCGAGGGCCAGGCGCTGATCCGGAAGCTGCTCGCCAAGTGCGACGTGATGATCGAGAACTTCCGGGTCGGCGCGCTCAGCAAGTACCGCCTCGGCTACGAGGAGCTGCGCGACGAGTTCCCGGGCCTCGTCTACTGCTCGATTTCGGGCTTCGGCCAGACCGGCCCGTATCGTGACAGGGCCGGCTACGACTTCCTCGCCCAGGGCATGGGCGGGATCATGTCGGTGACGGGCGAGCCCGACGGCATGCCGATGAAGGTCGGCATCGGCATCACCGACATCATGACCGGCATGCATGCCTCGACCGCAATCCTCGCCGCGCTGCGCCACCGCGACGCCACCGGTGCAGGCCAGCATATCGACCTGTCGCTGTTCGAGACGCAGATCTCGTGGCTCTACTATCACGCGGTCGAGTATCTCAACACGGGCGAGAACCCGGCCCGGCTCGGCAACGCGCATGCGAGCGTCGTGCCCTACGAGGTGTTCGAGAC
>JAYOEF010000139.1:0-10493 GCA_038106605.1 Alphaproteobacteria bacterium | reverse complement strand
CCGTCGTAGCGCACGTTCTGCAGGTCGTAGATCGCGAACAGCATCGAGCCCGAATAGAGGATGGTGACGATGCCGTAGCCGGAATGGCCGCCGCCGCGCTGGACCGTGCGGCAGTCGACCGCCGTCACGCGCCCGTCCTTCGTCATGCCCATGCGGATCTTCACCGTCTGCTCGGGCCGGCCGCGGTGGGTGATGAAGGTCTCTTCGCGGCTGAGGACCGTCTTCACCGTGCCGCGCGCACGTCGGGCGAGCATCGCCGTGATCATCTCGACGTTGAGCGCCTCGGTGCGGCTACCGAATCCGCCGCCGAGATAGGGTTTGATCACCCGGATCTTCGACTTCGGCATCTTGAGGATCTTGGAAAGCATCAGATGCACGTAGTACGGCACCTGCGTGCTGGCGCGGACCGTGAGCTCGTCGCGCTCGCCGTCCCATTCGGCGAAGGCGGCGTGCGGCTCGGTCTGCACCTGGCAGACCTCGGCGCAGCGGTATTCCGTCTCATGGATCAGGTCGGCCTCGGCGAAGCCCACCTCGACGTCGCCGATCTCGTAATCGACATGGCGCTCGATATTGCCGGGCCGGTGGTCGTGCAGCGCGACGGCGCCGTCGGCCATCGCTTCCTCGGGCGTGAAGTGGGCGGGCAGGACCTCGTATTCGACGCGAATCAGGTCGCAGGCGCGGCGCGCGATCTCGATGGTATCTGCGGCAACCGCCGCGACCGGCTCGCCGCGGTATCGCACGCGGTCGTAGGCGATGGGAAGTTCGGTGCGTGAGACCGGCAGCACGCCATGGCCCTCGTCGGTCTCGCTGCCGGTGATTACGGCGCGGACGCCGGGCAGCGCCTCGGCGGCAGAGGTGTCGACCGACAGGATATGCGCGTGCGCGTGCGGGCTCCGCTTGATCGCGCCGGCGAGCGCATCGACATCGGAGAAATCCGCGGTATAGAGCGCGCGGCCGGTTATCTTCTCGGGTCCGTCCACCATCGGCAGGCGGACGCCGATCGACTGCACGGGGCGTACGGGCAGTCCGTCCATCACGCGACCTCCCGCCCGGAATTGATCTCCTCAGCCGCCATCTGCACGGCCTCGATAATTTTCACGTAGCCGGTGCAGCGGCAGAGGTTCGACGCCATCTCGGTGCGGATCGTCGCTTCGTCGGGGTCGGGGTTCGCGCGCAGCAGGCCCTCGGCCGCCATCACCATGCCGGGCGTGCAGTAGCCGCACTGGGCGCCGAGCTTCTCGTGGAAACCGCGCTGGATCGCGTTCATCCGGCCACCCGCGGCGAGGCCCTCGATGGTCTCGATGTCGGTTCCCTGGCAGGTTGCGGCGAGCGTGAGGCAGGCATGGCGCGGACGGCCGTCGACAAGAACGGTGCAGAGCCCGCATTCGCCGCCGTCGCAGCCGATCTTCGTGCCGGTCAGCCCGACCGTTTCGCGCAGGTAGTCGACGAGAAGGAGGTTGCCGGAGACGGCGTCGTCTCGCCGCCGCCCGTTCACCGTGAGCGTGAGCAGTGTCTTCATGGCAGTCACCCGGAAACGTTTCCCGCCGGTTGGCCGGCGATTGTTTCGTATCCTAATTGTTGATCGGTCAACAATTGAGGTATGCCACTTTCCCGCCGCTGCATCAAGCCGTGCGGACCGTGCCTATTCGGCTGCGTGCTTGCCGACCTGCCAGCCTGCCTGGGAGAGATGGTCCTCGGCGAAGCGGAGCGGCGAGGATTCGAGTTCCGTCGCCATCGTGTCGTTCCATCGGTTGAAGAAACCGAACACCGAGATCGTGGCGATGATCTCGACGACCTGGCCGTCGTTCCAGTGCTTCCGAAGCTCCTCGAACTCGGCGTCGGTCACCGCGTTGGGCGCCTGGACGGCGCCTTGCGCCACGCGGAACGCCGCGCGCTCACCGTCGGTGAAGAGCGGGCTCGTCTCGTACTCCCAGATCGCCTCGATCTTCTCGGCCGGGACTTCGGCGACGTGGGAGTTCTCGCCGGTGTGCGCGGCGCAATACTGGCAGCCGGCAGACACGCTCGCGACATGTGCGATCATCCACTTGAGGCCGCGCGGCACCTCGCCCGGCTCCATCACGACGGTCAGCCAGAGGTCGCGCGCCGCCTTCAGGATCTTGGGGCAGCGGGCCATGGTGAGCATGCTGTTCGGCAGCGTGCCGCCAAGATTGCGGGTGACGAGGTCGAGATCGGCGTGAAGCTCCTTGAGCTCGTCGGGCGAAGCGACGGGTAGACGCGGCATGGTTCCTCCTCTGCGCACCGGGCGGCCCTTTTCCGGACCCGGTCTTGAAGCGGCCGTTTTCCGGCCTTGTATGAAGTCGGGTCTAGATCCCCTTGTTAATCGGATCGAGACCGAGCTCGACGCGGCCGAATTCCGCGCCGTTGATGTCGAAATTCACCTGAATCTGGGTCGCCGCCATGTTCATGTCGCGGAGACGCCGCTGGAACGGATGGGACAGGTACATGCCCGCTGCGCCGATCGCGGAATGGAGAAGCGTGACCGCCTTGACGCAGTTCTGCGCGGCGAACGCGCCGTCGCGACGCCAGCCGACCTTCTGCGCGACGGTCGGGATATGCCCGGCCTCGATGATCTCCTCGGCTTCCCGGATAGCCTCGTAGCAGAGAAGCCGCGCGGCACGGATCAGCGCGCCGGCCTCGGCGACCTTCATCTGGATCTGCACATGTTCGGCGAGCTTCGACGAGTTGTAGGTCGACGTGCGGTTCCGGATTTCGGAAACGTAGTCGTCGTAGGCGCCCTGCGCGATGCCGATCATCACGCCGGCAAGGACATAGGGGAACAGGCCGAGCACGGGAAGCTTGTAGAGCGTGCCGTCGACATGCTCCGTCCCCGGCGTCGGGCCGCCGCGCGCCTCGTGCGGCAACAGCGTCATATGCTCGGGAATGAAGACGCCTGCGCACTTGATGTCACGGCTGCCGGTCCCGATCAGGCCGCTCACGTGCCAGGTATCGATTTCCTCGAAGTCCGCGCGCCGGGCGGCGAACCAGATCGGCCGCCTCGGCCCGCCGTCGTCGATCATCGCCGACATCAGGAGCCAGTCGGACGGATCGAGACCCGAGCAATAGGGCCACTGCCCGGTGATCTCGTAGCCTCCGACGACCGGCTTCGCGACGCCCGCGGTCGGAACGAGAGAGGACGACATCAGCGCGCGCGGATTGTCCTTCCACACCTCATCCTGAGCGCGCGCATTCCACATCGGCAGCATCCAGTCGTGACTCAGCAAATTGCCGTAGATCCACGCCGTCGACGCGCAGCCGCGCGCGATCTGGTCGGAAACGTCGATGAACACGCGGAAATCGAGTTGCAGCCCGCCGTACCGCTTCGGCTTGAGCGCGATCCAGAGATCGGTGTCCCAGAAATCCCGGACGGTATCCGGGTGGATCATCCGCGTCTTTTCGACATGCTCCGCGCGTTCGGCGAGCACGGGCGTCAGCGCCGCGGCGCGGGCGACGATCTCTTCGCGGTCGGGCGTCCCGACACGGACGGCGGCGGTTCCTTCGGCCATGCCCGTCAGGCTGCCTTCTGGTCTTCGGCCCAATAGTTGAGCTCGATCGTGATGCCGTTGGGATCCTCGACGAAGACCTGGTGCAAGCTCATGCTCGGCACCTGACGTTCGAAGAACGGATAGCCCTTCTCCTTCAGCCGCGCGATCAGCGGCGCAGCGTTCTTCGCGCGGAAGGCGATGTGATCGAACGCGCCGGACCCATCGAGCGATTCCGCGTCGATCTTGCCGCCCAGATACTCCTCGAGGCCGGAGGGATCGACCGGGTCGACGCCGACGAGATGGACGACCGCGCGGTCGTCGACATAGAGCCAGTTGCCGGGGAACGGAAAATTCGGCCGGTCACCATCGACCATGCCCAGAATGTCGACGAAGAAATCCCGCGTTTCCTTAAGCTTCACCGTGCGGATCGAGCAATGGTCGAGGGAACTGAGGCTCATGGTCTGTCATCCCTTATTTATCGGCCGATAAATTATATGGCGGCCCGGTCATATCTCAAGCGGATTGTAGAGCCGGAGCGGCCCGCCGCAGAACCCCCATTCGCGCGGTCATGCATCGCGCCCGGCGACGAGCTCGCGGACGACCGGCGCGACGCCGCCGAGGAAGATGCGGACGTTGTGCGAAATGAAACCCGAGAGCTCCTTTGGCACCGGCTCGCGGTAGGCGTACTTGCGCACCCCCACGTAGAAGATCGCGGCGTGCAGCGACCAGGCGAGGTCGATTTCGTCGGGCCGGATCGGCACCTCGTCAGGCCCGGGCAGGCCGAGCTCGTGGCGCAGCTCGCCGCAGACGACCGCCAGGATCTTCTCGCGCACGATGCGGAGATAGCGGCGGTTGATGTCCTCGCCCTTGAGGCCGGAGAACATGAAGATCCGCACCCACTCGTAATCGAAGATCGTCGCCGAGTAGTCCTCGTAGTAGCGCACGAGGCGCTTCTCAAGCGGCACCGAGCGGTCCTCGAGCCAGTCCGTCCATTCCGGCTTCCAGCGCCGCAGATAGACCTCCTCGTAGACCCGGTCGATCAGGTCGTCCTTCGTCGGGAAATAGCGGAACAGCAACGGCTGGGTAATGCCGAGACGGCGGGCGAGCTCGCGCGTCTGGCCGTCGAAGCCGACCTCGGCGAAGAAGCGGATCGCGCCCTCGACGATCTGCCGTTCGCGTTCCTCCGGCGGGAGCCGGCGGCGCGGCCGCGTTTCGCCCTCCAGATCGCCGATTGTGCTCACAGGTTCTTGACCTCCGCGCAGCGCGTTGCAGAATGGGTGCTAATTAAGCGTTCGATAAAGAACATAAAACGCTGCGATAGGGAGAGTCCATGAAACCGGCCCCATTTGCGTATGCCCGGGCTTCGTCGCTCGAGGATGCGCTCTCGCTGCTCGCCGAACACGGCGACGGCGCGAGACTCCTCGCCGGCGGCCAGAGCCTGATGGCGACGCTCAACATGCGCCTGTCGGCGCCCGAAATCCTCATAGACCTGAATCGGGTTGCCGGACTTTCCGGGATAGAGGACGCCGGCGACACGCTCCGCATCGGCGCGATGACGCGCCATTCGGATATCGAGGACTCGCCGCTCGTCGCGCAGCACGCCCCCCTGATCGCCGCAGCGATGGAGCACATCGCCCACCCGGCGATCCGGAACCGCGGCACGTTCGGCGGCTCCATCGCATTTGCGGATCCGGCCGCCGAACTGCCGGCCTGCGCCGTTACCCTCGGGGCGACGATGACGATCGCCGGAAAGTCGGGAACGCGCACCGTCTCCGCCGACGATTTCTTCAAGGGGCTCTACGAAACGGCGATTGGGCCCGGCGAAATCCTGACCGCCGTCTCGATCCCGAAGATCGGTTCGGGCTGGAAGTCAGGGTTCCTGGAACTCGCGCGGCGCCATGGCGACTACGCGATCATCGGGCTCTGCGTCCATGCCGAAATCTCCGGCGAGACCTTCGGCAACGCGCGCCTTGTCTTCTTCGGGGCCGGAGACCGTCCGGTCTCCGCGCCGAAGACCGCTGCGCTCCTCAAGGGGAAACCGTGGTCGGACGGGCTCGCCGACGCCCTCGCCGCGTCCCTCAAGGACGAGCTCGACCCGCCGACGGATCTCAACGCCGACGGACCGATGCGCCGCCACCTCGCGGGCGTCCTCGTCCGCCGCACGCTCGCACCGCTCGCCGAAAGCCGGGGATAGACGATGGACAACACAGTCGAAGTGACCATGACGGTGAACGGCGAGACCGTCACACGGCGCGTCGAGGCGCGCACCAACCTCGTCGATTTCCTCCGCACCGAAGTCGGGCTCACCGGCAGCCACGTCGGCTGCGAGCACGGCGTCTGCGGCGCCTGCACGGTGCGTGTCGATGGCCGCATCGTACGCGGCTGCCTGATGGTCGCCGCCCAGGCGGACGGCGCCAAGGTATGGACCGTGGAGGGCCTCACCGACACCGGCGAGCTTCGCGCGCTGCAGGACGCATTCGTCGAGCGCAACGCGCTCCAATGCGGCTTCTGCACGCCCGGCATGCTGATCACGCTCGCCGAGCTGATGCAGAAGAACCCGGATGCGGACCGGCAGGAGATCCGCGAGTTCATCTCCGGCAACTACTGCCGCTGCACCGGCTATCAGGCCATCGTCGACGCATTTGAAATGGCGCGGGGACGCGCGGGAGCCGCCGAATGAGCGACATCGTCACCGACCGCTGGATTCTCGACCGGCCGAACTCCTACATCGGCCGTTCGGTCCCCCGCCCCAACGCGCGGCGCCTCGCGGAAGGCCGCGGCACGTTCGTCGACGACGTCGAGATGAAGCGCATGGTCCATGCCGCGTTCGTGCGCTCGCCGCACGCGCGTGCCCGGATGCGCTCGATCGACACGGCCGCCGCGAAAAAGGCACCCGGCGTGCTCGCCGTCGTCACCGGCAAGGAGCTTGCCGAGATCCACGATCCCTGGGTGGGCGTGCTGACCCACCTGGAGGGCATCAAGTCGCCGCCGCAATACGCGCTGCCGCTCGATACCGCCAACTGGCAGGGCGAGGCGGTCGTCGCCGTCGTCGCGAACACGCGGGCGCAGGCCGAAGACGCGGCGGAGCTCGTCGCGATCGACTGGGAGGTGCTGCCCGCCGTGACCGACGCCGAGACGGCGCTCGATCCCGCGACGCCGTTGATCCACGAGTCGATGGGCGACAACCTCACCTGGCGGCGGCGCGCCAATTTCGGCGACGTCGATGCGGCCTATGCGGAGGCCGACCACGTCATCGAGGAGACGTTCGTGTTCGGCCGGCACACGGGCGTCACCCTGGAGCCGCGGGCCATCCTCGCCGAGTTCGATCCGGCGGAGGAGCAGCTCACCGTGTGGCACAACAACCAGTGCCCGCACATGATCCAGAACATCCTCGCGACGCACTACCGGCTCGAGGAGCACAAGGTCCGCGTCATCACGCGCGACGTTGGCGGTTCGTTCGGCATCAAGGTCCACACCTACGCCGACGAGATCGCGACCGTGGGGCTGTCGATCCTGCTGAAGCGTCCCGTGAAGTTCATCGCCGACCGGCTGGAGAGTTTCCTCACCGACATCCACGCGCGCGACCACCGCGTGAAGGGCAAGATCGCGCTTAAGAACGACGGCACGATCCTCGCCTTCGAGATCGACGACCTGACGGGCATCGGCCCCTATTCGATGTATCCGCGCACCAGCGGAATCGAGGCGAACCAGGTCGTCAACATGATCGGCGGCCCCTACCGGTTCTCGAACTACCGCGCCGTCGCCTCGGTCGTGTTCCAGAACAAGAACATGATGTGCCAGTACCGGGCGGTCGGCCATCCGATCAAGTGCGCGGTCACCGAGGGCCTCGTCGAGGAGGCGGCGCGCCAGATCGGCATGGATCCCGTCGCGCTCCGCCGCCACAACTTCCACAAGGACGGCTCGTACCCGGTGAAGTCCGTGCAGGGCCTGCCGTTCGAGAACCTGTCGCACGAGGAGTCGATGACGAAGCTCCTCGCGGCGATGGATTACGATGCACTCCGGGCCGACCGCGACGCGAAGCGCAAGGAAGGCGTCTATCGCGGCATCGGATTCGCGAGCTTCATCGAGGTCACCAACCCGTCTGCCATGTTCTACGGCGTCGGCGGCGCGCGCATCTCCGCCCAGGACGGCGCGACGATGCGCCTCGACGCGAAGGGCAACGTCTACGTCTCCACCGGCGCGACCGAGCAGGGCCAGGGCATGGAGGCCGTGATCTCCCAGGTCGCGGCGACGGCCGTTGGCGTTCCGGTCGAGCGGCTCAAGATCATCACGGGCGACACCGAGCACACGCCCTACGGCGGCGGCACCTGGGGCTCGCGCGCGGCCGGTATCGGCGGCGAAGCGGTGGCCCAGGCGGGGCGCGCGCTCCGGATGCAGATCCTCGACGCCGCGGCGGCGATGCTGCAGGAGGACAAGTCGAGCCTCGATATCCGGAACGGTGTCGTCGTGGACGACGCCACGGGCAACGAGCGCATCAGCCTCGCCGAGATCGGGCGCATCTGCTACTACCGCCCCGATACGCTTCCCGACGGCTTCCAGGCCGAGCTCGTCGCGACACGCCATTACGTGCCGCGCAAGTATCCCTTCGCCTTCACCAACGGCGCGCAGGCCTGCTACCTTGAGGTCGACACCGACACGGGCTTCGTCAAGATCCTCAATCTCTGGTGCATCGAGGACTGCGGCACGGTGATCAATCCGCTCCTCGTCGACGAGCAGATCCGGGGCGGCGTCGTCCAGGGCCTCGGCGGCGCGCTGTGGGAGGAGTGCCTCTACGACGCGGACGGGCAGATGCTCAACGGCAACATGGCGGACTATCTCGTCCCCATGGCGGCAGAACTCCCCGACATCGAGTGCGGCCATGCGGTCTCGCCGACGGCGGATTCCGACCTCGGCGCCAAGGGCGCGGGCGAGGCGGGAACCTGCGGCGCGCCGGCCGTCGTCATGAACGCGCTCAACGACGCGCTGACGCCGTTCGGGGCGAAGCTCACCAGCATGCCGTTCACGCCGAAGAAAATCCTGACCGCGCTCGGGAAGATCTGAGCCCGGTCAGCGGTCGCCGCCGGTTCCCTCGATCTCGGCGGTGCGGCGGCGGATGAAGGGCAGCGCGGTCAGCACGATACACAGTGCGAGCAGGCTGCTGACGGCGACCGCGTCCTGAAGACCGATCAGCTCAGCGAGCCAACCGATCATCAGCGCGCCGAGCGCGGGCCCGCCGACGCTGATCGAGACCGCGATGCTGATCACGCGCCCGCGCATCCTGGGGTCGGTGACGTTCTGCACGAGGCTGTAGGCGCCGACATGGGCAGCAAGCAGCAGCATCGCGGTGAAGCCGAGCACGACCATCGCGAGGTGAAGATCGCCGATGCGCGTGAAGATCGCGATTCCGGCCGCGCCGCCCGCCGCACCCGTCATCATGATCGCCGCGAGACCCCGCGTCCGTCCGCGGAAGGCGAGAAAGACCGCGCAGCAGAGCGCGCCGAAACCGGCGGAGGCGTTGAGCGTACCGAGCGTCCCCGGGCCGCCGCCGAACACGTCCGCGGCGAAGGCGGGCATCATCTCCGTATAGGGCCGGAGCAGGATGCCGCTCGTCAGCGACATCACGAACAGGAGACGGAGCGGCGGCAGTCCGAGGAGATAGGCGAAGCCTGCGCGGATGTCGGCGAGGATGCCGGTCGGTTCGCTGGGCTCTTTCGGCTCCGGGCGGAAGCGGAGCGTCAGGATCATCAGCGCCATCCAGAAGTTCGTGAAGGCGAAGGCGATGATCGAGGCGCCGCTGCCCCAGCGCGCGATCAGCCAGCCGGCGATCACCGGGCCAAGGAAGGTGCCGACCTGGAACGTCGTCGCGTTGAAGGCGAGCGCGGCGGGCACGTTCTCGCGCTTGCAGAGCTGCGGGATCAGCGCCTGGCGCGCCGGGAACTCCATGCCGAAGAAGAAGCCCTGCGCCGCGCTGAGCCCGATCAGGAGGGGCACCGTCATCAGCCCGCCGAGCGCGAGGAGCGCGATGGTGGCCGTCACCAGCCCGCCGAGCACGCCCGCGGTGATCGCGACCTCGCGGTGACCGTATCGGTCGGCGAGGACGCCCGAGACAGGCGCGACGAGGGCGACCGGGATCATGCCGGCGAAGGTGACGATACCGAGCCAGCCTGCAGAGCCCGTCAGCTCCCAGGTCAGCCAGCCGACGCCGAGCCGGTTGGCCCACCAGCCGAAGACGTTCGGGACATGCCCGCAGGCATATTTCCGGTAGTACGGGCTCGAGAGCGCGCGCCCGACTCCGCCGAACATCTCGGCGCGCAGTCCGAGCTTTGAGAACAGGGCGCTCAATCGAGGCGCGACGTCTGCGATCCGCTTGCCCGCGCCCTACTCCGCCTCGTCCGCGCCGAGACCGATGTTGCGCCCGCCGTAACGCCGGAGGCGCAGGTCCGCCTGTTCCTTGTGGCCCCAGAACTTCTCGATGGCGCAGAGCCGCGAGCAGTAGTCGCCGACGACGACGCTCGCCTCCTCGGTGCACTCCTGATAGGTGCAGGTCTTGAGGAACTTGCCGACCCAGAGCCCGCCGGTATAGCGCGCAGCCCCCTTGGTGGGCAGCGTGTGGTTGGTGCCGATCACCTTGTCTCCATAGGACACATTCGTCTCCGGCCCGAGGAACAGCGCGCCGTAGTTGGTCATGTGCTCGAGGAAATAGCGCGGGTTCTCGGTCAGCACCTCGACATGCTCGGCGGCGACGCGGTCGGCCTCGCGCACGGCCTCGTCGATGTCGTCGACGAGGATGACCTCGCCGTAGTCGCGCCAGGCCACGCCGGCGACGTCCGCCGTCGGCAGCCGCGCGAGCTGGCGGTCGATTTCGGCCTGGAGCCCGTCGGCGAGCTTCGCGGACGTGGTGATCAGGATCGCCGGCGAGGTGGGACCGTGCTCCGCCTGGCCGAGCAGGTCGGTCGCGATCACCTCGACGTCGGACGTCTCGTCGGCGAT
>JAYOEF010000138.1:0-10615 GCA_038106605.1 Alphaproteobacteria bacterium | reverse complement strand
TGATCATCTTCATCAACCAGATCCGCATGAAGATCGGCGTCATGTTCGGCAGCCCGGAGACGACGACCGGCGGAAACGCGCTCAAGTTCTACTCCTCTGTCCGCCTCGATATCCGCCGCATCGGCGCGATCAAGGACCGCGATGAGGTCGTGGGCAACCAGACCCGCGTGAAGGTGGTGAAGAACAAGCTGGCGCCACCCTTCAAGACCATCGAATTCGATATCATGTACGGCGAGGGCGTCTCGAAGACGGGCGAACTCGTCGATCTCGGCGTCAAGGCCGGCATCGTCGAGAAGTCGGGGTCCTGGTTCTCCTACGCCGGCCAGCGCATCGGCCAGGGCCGCGAGAACGCGAAGGGTTTCCTGCGCGACAACAAGGACCTCGCCGAGCAGCTCGAGCGCGAGATTCTGGCCCATGCGGGCGTGCTGTCCGAGGCTGCGATGACCGACCCGGCGGGCAATGCCGACGAGACGGACGACGATACGCCGCCGCCCGACATGGATTGAGACATACTGGAACTCATCGGGGCGCTGCCGGGCGCCCCGCACGTGGTAAGGCGGGTCCCGGAGACGGGGCCCGCTTTATTTTGCGGCACGGGGCCGATGCGCTCCGCCGCTGGAACCGGGGGCTCCGGACCCCTCGGATATCTGGACACCCCGCGCGCCTCCGGCTAAAACCGGACGCCCGCGCATGGCGGGACGTTTCCCGCGCCGGGAGGTGGGACGGTCGGGCAGAGGGGCGATGCCCCATCCCGCCGAACGGCGCAGTTTTCAGGGCGGCAACCGTCCCGGGCGGACCTTCAGTCAAGGCGAAGCAATGACGACGACGACCAGCGATATCCGTACGGCCTTCCTCGAGTATTTCGCGGCGAACGATCACGAGATCGTCGCCTCGTCGCCGCTGGTGCCGCACAACGACCCGACGCTGCTGTTCACCAACGCGGGCATGGTGCAGTTCAAGAACGTCTTCACCGGGCTCGAGAAGCGGTCGTATTCGCGCGCGACCACATCGCAGAAATGCGTCCGCGCCGGCGGCAAGCACAACGACCTCGAGAACGTCGGCTACACCGCGCGCCACCACACGTTCTTCGAGATGCTCGGGAACTTCTCGTTCGGCGACTATTTCAAGGACCTCGCCATCGAGCTCGCCTGGAAGCTGGTGACCGAGACCTACGGCCTGCCCAAGGACCGGCTGCTGGTCACCGTGTTCTCCGAGGACGACCAGGCCTTCGACATCTGGAAGAAGGTCGCGGGCCTTTCGGACGACCGCATCATCCGCATTCCGACGTCCGACAATTTCTGGTCGATGGGCGACACCGGTCCGTGCGGACCGTGTTCGGAGATCTTCTTCGACCACGGCGAGGGCATCCCGGGTGGCCCGCCCGGCAGCCCGGATCAGGACGGCGACCGCTTCATCGAGATCTGGAACCTCGTGTTCATGCAGTTCGAGCAGGTGGACGCCGCAACGCGCCTCGACCTGCCCAAGCCCTCGATCGACACAGGCATGGGCCTCGAGCGCATCGCCGCCGTGCTTCAGGGCAAGCACAACAACTACGACATCGACCTGATGCGTCACCTGATCGAGGCGTCGGCGCAGGCGTCCGGCGTCGAACCCGACGGCCCGCACCAGGCCTCGCACCGGGTGATCGCGGACCATCTCCGCGCCTCAAGCTTCCTTATCGCGGACGGCGTGCTGCCGTCGAACGAGGGACGCGGCTACGTGCTGCGGCGCATCATGCGCCGCGCGATGCGCCACGCCCACATCATGGGCTGCCGCGATCCGCTGCTGTGGCGTCTCGTGCCGGCGCTGGTGCAGGAGATGGGCAAGGCGTTCCCCGAACTCGGCCGCGCCGAGGCGCTCGTCACCGAGACGCTGAAGCTCGAAGAGACGCGCTTCAAGGAGACACTCGACCGCGGCCTGAAGCTGCTGTCCGAGGAGACCGGCAAGCTCGGCGACAAGCAGCCGCTGCCGGGCGAGGTCGCGTTCCGGCTCTACGACACCTACGGCTTCCCCCTCGATCTCACGCAGGACGTGCTGCGGGGGCAGGGGCGGTCGGTCGACACCGCCGGCTTCGATGCCGCGATGGAGCGCCAACGCGCCGAGGCGCGAAAGAGCTGGACAGGCTCCGGCGAGCATGCCGACGAGAGCGTCTGGTTCGACATCCGCGACCGGGTCGGCGCCACCGAGTTCCTCGGCTACACCACCGAGACCGCCGACGGGGCGATCGGGGCGCTGGTGGTCGAAGGCGCCGAGGCGTCGTCGGCCAAGACCGGACAGACCGTCTCGCTCGTCGCCAACCAGACGCCGTTCTACGGCGAGTCGGGCGGCCAGATGGGCGACGTCGGGCGCATCGTCACAGACGACGGCGCCGAGATCGACGTCACCGACACCCAGAAGAAGCTCGGCGACGTTCACGTCCATGTCGGCACGGTGACGAAGGGCGAGGTCAAGGTCGGCGACACCGCGCGGTTCGAGGTCGACCACGGGCGGCGGTCGTCGCTCCGCGCCCATCACTCGGTCACGCATCTGCTGCACGAGGCGCTGCGCCGCCGGCTCGGCAGCCACGTCACCCAGAAGGGCTCCATGGTCGCGCCCGACCGGCTGCGTTTCGACATCTCGCACCCGAAGGCGCTCGAGGCCGCCGATCTGCAGGCGATCGAGGCCGAGGTCAACGCGCGCATCCGGCTCAATACGCCGGTCGACACGCGGCTCATGACGCCGGACGAGGCGATCGAGAACGGCGCGATGGCGCTGTTCGGCGAAAAGTACGGCGACGAGGTCCGCGTCGTTTCCATGGGCGGCGAGGACGAGCGCTTCTCGGTCGAGCTCTGCGGCGGCACCCACGTGCGCCGCACCGGCGACATCGGCCATTTCCACATCGTTTCGGACAGCGCGGTCGCGGCCGGCGTGCGCCGCATCGAGGCGCTCGCGGGCGCCGCTGCCGATGCCTATGCCATCCGCCAGGAGAAGCTGCTCGCCGAGGCGGCCTCCGAGCTCCGCACCAGTGCCGACGAGGTGCCGGCCCGTGTCGCCGGTCTGCTCGACGAGCGCAAGAAGCTGGAGCGCGAGATCTCCGACCTGCGCAAGCGTCTTGCCACCGGCGGCGGCGGGGCTGCCGCGGGCGGTGGCGATGCCGGCGTTAAGGAGATTTCGGGCCTCAAGTTCGCCGCGCGCCGTCTCGACGGCATTCCGGCGAAGGAGCTGAAGCCCATGGCCGACGAGATCAAGAAGCAGATCGGCACCGGCGTCGTCGCCATCGTCTCGGTGGACGACGGCAAGGCCTCGCTCGTGGTCGGCGTCACGCCGGATGCCACGGACCGCGTCGATGCGGTCGACCTCGTGCGCGTCGGCTCCGCGGCGCTCGGCGGCAAGGGCGGCGGCGGACGTCCCGACATGGCCCAGGCCGGCGGCCCGGATGGGGAAGCGGCGGAAAAGGCCCTCGACGCCATCGCCAGCGCGATCGCCGAACGGGTCGCGTAGACCCGACGGGATCCACCATGCCGGAACCGCGCCTCACCGTCTGGAACCTCCTCGAGGGCAGCGGCGAGCGTCAGCGCGCGGGCCGCTGGTGCGACGTTTTCCTGGTTTCGCTGATCGTTCTCAACGCGCTCGCCTATTCGCTCGAGACGGTCGAGAGCATCGGCGCCGAATGGCATACGATCTTCCAGACATTCGAGGCGTTCTCCGTCCTCGTCTTCACCGCCGAGTACGCGCTCCGGGTGTGGGCGGCGCCGGAGGATCCGCGCCACGCCGGCGGCACCGAATGGGCCGCACGCAAGCGCTTCGTCCTGTCGCCGCTCGGCATCATCGACCTTCTCGCCTTCCTGCCGTTCTTCCTCGCCGCTTTCGTGGCGGTCGATCTCCGCGTTCTCCGTCTGCTGCGTCTGCTCCGGATCCTGAAGCTCGCGCGCTATTCGCCCGCGCTCGGCACCATGGCGACGGTGCTCAGGAACGAGCGCCGTGCGGTGTTCGGCGCGGTCTGCGTCCTCACCGTGCTCGTCGTGCTGTCGGCGGCGGTGATGTACCAGCTCGAACACGACGCCCAGCCCAAGGTGTTCGCGAACATCCCGCAGGCGATGTGGTGGGCGGTCTCGACGCTGACCACCGTCGGCTACGGCGACGTCACGCCGATTACGCCCGCGGGCCGGATCGTCGGCAGCCTCGTCATGTTCCTCGGCATCGGCGTGTTCGTGCTGTGGACGTCGATCTTCGCGGCCGGTTTCATCGCCGAAACGCGGAAGCGCAATTTCGTCGTCACCTGGAAGATGGTGGCGCAGGTGCCGGCCTTCGCCGGGCTCGACGCCGCGCGCATCGCCGATATCGGCCAGCTGCTGATACCGGAGGTGGTGCCGCCGCGCTTCACGGTCATTCGCCGCGGCGAGGCGCCGCGCGCCATGTTCTTCGTCGTTTCCGGCGAGCTCGAGGTCGATACGCCGACGCAGATCATCCACATCAGCGAGGGCCAGTTCTTCGGCGAGCAGGCCCTTCTGGAGGGAACGGAACGGCGCGCGACGGTCACGAGCATCACGGAGTGCCAGCTTCTCCGGCTCGACCAGTCCGACTTCGCCCAGCTGATGGAGGACGAACCCGACCTCCGCGCGGCCATCGAACGGATCGCGCACGAGCGCCAGCACGGCTACGAGGGGACGGAGATCTGAGGCGTCCGAACCCCTATCAGGCGGCGGCCATTGCCGCTGTTTCAGGCGATCGCCATCGCCGCGCGTAGCCGCGCGTCGATGGTGTCGAGGAACTGGTTTGTCGTCTGCCAGCCCTGGTCGGGCCCGATCAGGATCGCGAGATCCTTGGTCATGGAACCCGCCTCGACGGCCTCGATGCAGATCTTCTCCAGCGTGCGCGCGAAGCGGACCACCTCGGGCGTGCCGTCGAACGTCCCGCGATAGTAGAGCGCGCGGGTCCACGCGAAGATCGAGGCGATCGGATTGGTCGACGTCTCCTCGCCCTGCTGGTGGAGGCGGTAGTGGCGCGTCACCGTGCCGTGCGCGGCCTCAGCCTCGACGGTCCTGCCGTCCGGCGTCATCAGCACCGACGTCATCAGGCCGAGCGAGCCGAAGCCCTGCGCCGCCGTATCCGACTGCACGTCGCCGTCGTAGTTCTTCGCCGCCCAGACGAACGCGCCTTCCCACTTGAGGGCGGAGGCGACCATGTCGTCGATCAGGCGGTGCTGGTAGTGGATGCCCTTGGCGTCGAAGCGTTCGCGGAACTCGGCGTCGAAGATCTCCTGGAACAGGTCCTTGAAGCGGCCGTCATAGACCTTGAGGATCGTGTTCTTGGTCGAGAGGTAGAGCGGCCAGCCGCGGTCGAGCGCGTAGTTCATGCAGGCGCGCGCGAAACCCCGGATCGACTCGTCGAGATTGTACATGCTCATCGCGACGCCCGGCTCCTCGAAGCGGTAGACCTCGCGGGTCACGGGCGGGCCGCCGCCGTCGGGCGTGAAGGTCATGGTCAGCGTGCCGGCGCCCGGGACGATCATGTCGGTCGCGCGGTACTGGTCGCCGAAGGCGTGGCGGCCGATGACGTAGGGCTTGGTCCAGCCGGGCACGAGGCGGGGCACGTTCTTGATGACGATGGGCTCGCGGAAGATGGTGCCGCCGAGGATGTTGCGGATCGTGCCGTTGGGCGAGCGGTACATCTCGTGGAGGCCGAATTCCTCGACACGCGCCTGGTCCGGTGTGATGGTCGCGCACTTCACGGCGACGCCGTACTTCTTCGTGGCTTCCGCGGACTCGACCGTGATGCGGTCGCGGGTCTCGTCGCGCTTCTGGATGCTCAGGTCGTAGTACTTCAGGTCGATGTCGAGATAGGGGAGGATCAGCTTGTCCTTGATGAACCGCCAGATGATGCGGGTCATCTCGTCGCCGTCCATTTCGACGACCGGGTTGGCTACCTTGATCCTGGCCATGGGGCTCTCCGTTAGCGTCGGACGGGGATGCGGCGCCCTCGGAGTGGGGGGCTGACATCCGCCCGCCGCGGTTGCGACCCGATTGAACACTGTAAAAGCTGACGAATTCTTGAAATCTGCCGGTCCGGGCGGTATCGGCGGCAGATTGTGGCGCAAATCGCGAAATCGCGTATTATCCGCCCGCCTGCGTCGTTCTGGGGCTTTACAGAGCGGCCCGCAGCCAGCATTTTCCGGGCAAAGACCGCGTCCGGGGACGCATGCGCCCCGCTGCGGCGCGCGCGTCCGACGCCCAAGAACGAAAACGAAACGTCAATCAACCGAGTCCAATCCGAAAGAGGCCCTCATGATCGATCTGATGAACATTGCCCGAACGGAAGCCGCAGGCGGCGACCTGTTCAGCCTTTTCCAGGGGATGTTCGAGCCGGCGGACGTCCGTCCCGAAGGCTACCCCGACGCCGTCGTCTGGAAGGGCGGCAATCATGACGGGGCCGTGAACCCGGTCGCGCATTCGCTGACCGATGCCTACGCGCTGATCGGCACCCTTGCCGCAATCGACGTCCTCGGCCTGCCGTTCTACGCAGTGCCGATGTGGTCGCAGTACCGCCACGACACCAAGCTCGCCTCGCTCGCCTGGTTCGGCAACATGCCCTGCATCTCGATCAAGTGGTCGACCGCGGGCGACGCCATGGTCAATGACGGCAAGGGCGGCAAGGTCGTCGTCATGGGCAAGTCGGCGAACGCGCCGCTCCGCACCCAGGCCGGCGTCTACTGCAACGTCCGCCCCTACGGCCCGATCACGGTCGTGCGCTGCATGCCCTGCCTGCCGTACTCGCAGGCGCGCGCCAAGTTCAACGTCGACGAGAAGACCGGCATCGTCCACTCCGAGATGAACTCGCCCGGCGTGCAGATGGCCTACGCCAACCGCCTGTTCCTCAAGCTCGTCCACGAGACCGGCCGCCTCGGCCGCGTCGCGATGAAGCCGACGCAGGCGATGGAGGACGGCATCAACGCCGGTCTCCACTCCTGGATGATCAAGGGGACGAAGTTCGAGGTCGGCCGCAAGTACGCCGTCGATCCCTACGAGGAGCAGAAGGAGGCGATCGACCGGATCATCGCCCTGCTGCCGAAGGACTTCAAGGCGGGCATGGAGAACTGGGGCGGCCGCATCGAGCAGCACATCGCCGACACCAACTACGGCCTGCTGCTGTGGGACCTGATCGAGCAGCGCGACTGCATCATCCTCGCCACCGACCTCGACGGCGACCGCCTGACGGACCTGCTGGCCGACGTCTCCGATCCGCTTCGCGCCTACAGCAAAAAGGTCGCCGAGAAGCTCGGCCAGAAGATCGACTCGAACGCGCTCTGGACCGACATGGGCTACACCACGGGCAACGGCCGCGACATGACGTCGGTCATGCACCGCATGAAGGGCCCGGCGATCCACGAGCAGACTCTTGGCTCCGCGGATGCGATGCTGCTCCGTCTCCTCGACGGCGATGAGTCGATGGGCGGCACCAAGCAGCCTTACGATCCGCGCATCCACTTCGTGCTGATCCGCGACGCCTATCTCGACGCCAATCCCGGCAACGCGAAGCTCAAGGCCTGGCTCGACGCCGCGCTCGACGGCTTCGACAAGGTCTATGCCGGCAAGCGTCCGGGCTTCCTCGAGGGATACAAGGCGCTCAAGGCCGAGATCAAGCCGTGGGGTGCGAAGTAAACCTCGCGTTTCACGCCTGAAACGGCGAAGCCCCGCACCGGATGGCGCGGGGCTTCTTCTTTTAGAGCAATGCCGGTCAGGCGACGGTCAGGACGACCTTGCCGAAATGCTGGTTCGCGCGCATGTGGGCGACGGCTTCGGGGGCGTCGGCGAGGGCGTATTCGCTGTCGATGGGAAGCGCGAGCTTGCCCTCCTCAACGGCAGCCCAGAGATCCGCCTTCATTGCGTTCACCACGTCGCGCACCTCCTGGATCGTGCGGGTGCGGAAGCTGACGCCGATATACTTGATACGGCGGAGCGCATGGAGGTCGAAGTTGAACTCGCCGGTCATTCCGCCGAGGCGACCGACATTGACGATGCGTCCCTCGATCGCGGTCGCGGCGAGGTTCTGGTTGGCGACGTAACCGGACAGCTGATCGACGATCAGGTCGACGCCGCGGCCGTCCGTCGCATCCAGGATCTGCTTCACCCAGCCCTCGTCGCGCGAGTCGATGGCGAGATCGGCCCCGAACTCCGTGAGGCGTGCGCGCCGCCCGTCGTTGGTCGACGAGCCCGCGACGAACTTCGCGCCCATCGCCTTGGCGATCTGGAGGCCCATGAGGCCGACACCCGAACTCGCGCCCTGGATCAGGACCGCGTCGCCCGTCTTGAGCCCGCCGTTGGTGACGAGCGCGTTGTGCATGGTCTGCAGCGCGACGGGGAGCGTCGCCGCCTGCGACCAGGTCATGTTGTTGGCAGGGAGGGGAACGGCGCGGCCCCAGTCGGCGACGGCGTACTCCGCCCAGCCTTTCTCGCCCGAGCACATCACGCGGTCGCCGGGCTTGAGCCCCTCGGTCTCGGCGCCGACTTCGACGACCTCTCCGACATACTCGATGCCGACGATGGTGCCGGGGCCGCCGGCGCGGCCGTGCGCCGCGCCGCCCGCGACCATGACGTCGGCGCGGTTCATGCCGCAGGCGCGGACGCGGATCAGCACCTCATTGGGGGCGGGCCTGGGATCCGGCACGTCCTTGACGACGAGCCCGTTCTCGGTGACGACGGCGGCTTTCATGCGCTTCCTCCCTTTTTCATCGGCGCGTCCGGCTCTTCGGCCGGTCCGCGTCTCGTCTTCGAAATCTATCAGCGGCGTAGGGTGCTGTCCCCGAGCCAGGTAAGCGTCAGTGCGGTCCGGCGAGATAGGCCAGCGCCGCCGCCGCGTCGGGAACGACGCGGAAATAGGTCTCGACCCGGCCGTGGGCGAAGTCGTTGTCGACGACGCGGTCGACCATGGCCTCGAACGGCGCCCAGTAGTCGTTGGTGCTGATCAGGACGATCGGCTTCGTGTGGCGGCCGAGCTGCCGCCAGGTGATCATCTCGAACATCTCCTCGAGCGTGCCGAGGCCCCCCGGCAGCACGATGAAGGCGTCCGACAGGTCGAACATCATGCGCTTGCGGGTATGCATGCTGTCGACGACGTGCATCTCCGTCAGGCCCTTGTGCGCCATCTCTCGTTCCTTGAGGAACTCGGGGATTACGCCGACCGCTTCGCCGCCCCGCGTGAGCACGGCGTCGGCGACGGTCCCCATGATGCCGACGTTGCCGGCGCCGTAGACGAGACGGATTCCCGATTCCGCCATGCGGTGGCCGAGATCGGCGGCGGCGGCTGCAAAGGCTGGGTCCTTGCCGACCGAGGCGCCGCAGAAAACGCAGATAGAGGAGATGCTGGTAATCGACATGGGCGAGGGGAGTCCCCTTGTTGTACGGGTGTGACACCGGTCACTTGACCGAGTGCGAGAAACCACGAAAATCCGGTGGCGATCAAGGGTAGGGTTGAGGAGGCGGCTGTGGCAGGCATTCGAGGCATCATCGGCGCGGCGTTCGCGGTTGCGTCCTGCGCGGTGGCAATGGCACTATCCGGGCTTCCCGCGTCCGCCCAGGACGCCGGTCTCGTCGCCCGCGGCGCCTATCTCGCCAATGCCGGCGGCTGCGCCAGCTGCCACACGGATACGAAGGCAAAGGGAAAACCGTTTACCGGCGGCGCGGGGATCAAGACCCCGTTCGGAACCTTCTATCCGCCCAACATCACCTCCGACCCGCAGCACGGCATCGGCAAGTGGAGCGACGCGGAGTTCATCCGGGCGCTCAGGGAGGGCAAGCGTCCCGACGGCGCCCATTATTTCCCGGCGTTTCCCTTCACGTCCTACACCCAGATCACCGACGAGGACATGAAGGCGATGCGGGCCTGGTTCGCGACCGTTCCTGCCGTCGCCGAGCCGTCGAAGCCCAATGATATAGCCTTTCCCTTCAGCTGGCGCTTCCTGCAGACGGGCTGGAAGCTCCTGTTCTTCCGCTCGGGCGCGTTCGAGCCCGATCCCTCGAAATCGGCCGAGATCAACCGCGGCGCCTACCTCTCGAACGCGCTCGCCCATTGCGGCGAGTGCCACACGCCGCGCAACGCGCTGGGCGGTCTCGACGGCGACATGTGGATGGCTGGCGCCAACGACGGACCCGAGGGCGAGCGGGTGCCGAACATCACGCCCGATCCCGACACCGGCCTCAAATGGTCGGCATCCGAGATCGCGGACTATCTCAAGTCGGGTCTGACGCCGGACGGCGACTTCGCGGGTTCTCTGATGGCCGACGTCATCAGCCATAACACCAGCAAGATGACGGACGCCGATCTCGCGGCGATCGCGGCCTACGTGAAGTCGCTCGCACCGGTGAAGAACCGGATCGGGCGTAAGGGCTGAGGCCCCGCCGCCTGCAACGCTGGCGCGATTCTGCCTGACTGCCTTATTCTGCAAGGGAAAAGCACGTTGAAAGAGGGCGTACGACTTTGAACAGGCCCCTTCTCGTCGGCATCGTCGGCGGGCTGATCGTCGCAGCCGCGATCCTTTTGACCTTCTTCATCGACCGCGAACCGGACAAGCCGGTCCAGCAGGCGGCGAGCTCCGCCTCGGCCCCGCGCGAGCCGTCGGCGCCGCCGATGCCCGCGAAGC
>JAYOEF010000137.1:0-10623 GCA_038106605.1 Alphaproteobacteria bacterium | reverse complement strand
GCCTTGCGCAGCCGGCGGATATGGACGTCGACGGTGCGCGAGTCGATGTAGATGTCGTGGCCCCACACCGAATCGATCAGCTGGTCGCGCGAGAAGACGCGGCCCGGATGCTCCATGAAGTGGCGCAGCAGGCGGAATTCCGTCGGGCCGAGCGCCACCGCGCGTTCGCCGCGCACGACCTTGTGCTCGGTCAGGTTCATCACGATGTCGGCGTAGCCGAGGCGTTCCTCGGTCAGCGCCGGCCGCGCGCGCCGCATCACGGCGCGCACGCGGGCGATCAGCTCCTCGGGCGCGAACGGCTTGGTGACGTAGTCGTCGGCGCCCGTATCGAGGCCGCGGATGCGGTCGGACTGCTCGCCGCGCGCGGTCAGCATGATCACCGGCAGGCTGCGCAGGTCCGGCTTGCGGCGGATCTGGCGGCACACCTCGATGCCCGACATGTGCGGCAGCATCCAGTCGAGCAGCACGAGATCGACGCGCCGCTCGTCGACGATCATCAGCGCTTCCTCGCCGCTCGGCGTCGCGACGACCTCGAAGCCTTCGCGCTCGAGGTTGTAGCGCAGCAGCTCGACCAGCGCGGCCTCGTCCTCGACGATCAGGATCACCGGTTTCATGGTCAGTTCCCGCTCTTGTCGCTTTCGCCGCCGCCGCCGAGGGAAAGGGAGAGGCTCTCGACCTCGCCGCTGCCCTTCGGCCGCGTCGCGCGCATGCGGTTGCCGTGCACGAGGAAATAGATCGTCTCGGCGATGTTGGTCACGTGGTCGCCGATGCGCTCGATGTTCTTGGCGATGAACAGCAGGTGCGTGCAGATCGAGATGCTGCGCGGATCCTCGATCATGTAGGTCAGCGCCTCGCGGAACAGGCTGGTGTACATCCGGTCGAGGGATTCGTCCGACTGCCACACCGCGATGGCCTTGTTCACGTCGCGCGCGATGTAGGCGTCGAGGACGTCCTTCACCATCTGCTGCGCCTGGCGGCTCATGCGCGGGATCGAGTGGACCGGCGCCACCGGCGCCGCGCTCGACAGCGTGATCGCGCGCTTCGATATGTTCGCCGCGTAGTCGGCGATGCGTTCGAGGTCGGACGAGATCTTGAGCGCAGCGACGATGTGGCGGAGGTCGAGCGCCATCGGCTGGCGCAGCGCGAGAAGCCGCGTCGTCTGGATGTCGATCTCGTAGTTCAGCTCGTCCACGAGCTCGTCGTCCGCGATCACGCGGCTGGCGAGGTCGGGGTCGCGCTTGACCACGGATTCGATCGCGCGGGCGATCTGCGCCTCGGTGAGGCCGCCCATCTTGATGATGTCGTTGTTGAGCTGCTCGAGCTCCTCGTCGTACGACTTGACGATGTGGTCGCCGGAAGTCTGCTTCGTCGCCATGCCTGCTCCTTGAGACGTCTGCCTCTTTCGTGACGGCTGCCTCTTTCGTGACGGCCGGGGCTCAGCCGTAACGGCCCGTAATATAGCCTTGGGTGCGCTCGTCGCGCGGGTTCGTGAACATCTGCTCGGTGTCGCCGACCTCGACCAGGTTGCCGAGATGGAAGAACGCGGTGCGCTGCGAGACGCGCGCGGCCTGCTGCATCGAGTGGGTGACGATGACGATCGTGTAGCGCTCGCGCAGCTCGTCGATCAGCTCCTCGATGCGCGCGGTGGCGATCGGGTCGAGCGCCGAGCACGGCTCGTCCATCAGGATGACTTCGGGGCTGACGGCGATCGCGCGCGCGATGCAGAGGCGCTGCTGCTGGCCGCCGGAGAGCCCGGTGCCAGGCTCGTCGAGCCGGTCCTCGACCTCCTTCAGGAGCCCTGCCTTCGTGAGGCTTGTGTAGACGATCTCGTCGAGTTCGGTCTTGTTCGCGACGATGCCGTGGATGCGCGGCCCGTAGGCGATGTTGTCGTAGATCGACTTCGGGAAGGGATTGGGCTTCTGGAACACCATGCCGACGCGGGCGCGCAGCTGCACGACGTCGAGCGAGGGGTCGTAGATGTCCTCGCCGTCGATCGTGATCTTGCCGCCGACGCGGCAGATGTCGATCACGTCGTTCATGCGGTTGAGGCAGCGGAGAAAAGTCGACTTGCCGCAGCCCGACGGGCCGATCAGCGCGGTGACCTGGTTCTCCCCGATGTCGAGGTTGACGCCGAACAGCGCCTGCTTCTCGCCGTAGAACACGTCGACGCCGCGTGCCGCGATCTTGGTGTTCTCCCGCGGGTCGCCGGCGTCGCCCGCCATTCCGCCGGGGGCCGCCGTATCCGCCTGTCGTTCGACAAGGACCTGATCCATTGCTCTCACCTGTTCCTTTTTACCAGCGGCGCTCGAATTTCTTTCGCAGGAAAACTGCGACCGCGTTCATGAACACCAGGAACGCGAGGAGGACGAGGATCGCCGCGCTGGTCTTCTCGACGAAGCCGCGCTCCGGCAGGTCGCTCCACAGGAAGATCTGCACCGGCAGGACCGTCGAGGCGCTCAGGGGGCCATGGGGCACGTCGACGATGAAGGCGACCATGCCGATCATCAGAAGCGGCGCGGTCTCGCCGAGGGCGCGGGCCATGCCGATGATGGTGCCGGTCAGGACGCCGGGCAGCGCCAGCGGCAGGACGTGGTGCATGACCATCTGCTGCCGCGACGCCCCGACGCCGAGCGCCGCCTCGCGGATCGAGGGGGGCACGGCGCGCAGCGCCGCGCGGGTCGCGATGATGATGGTGGGCAGCGTCATCAGCGCGAGCACCATGCCGCCGACCAGCGGCGCCGAGCGCGGCAGCCCGAAGAAGTTGAGGAACACCGCGAGGCCCAAGAGGCCGAACACGATCGACGGCACGGCGGCCAGGTTGTTGATGTTGACCTCGATCAGGTCGGTCCACCGGTTCTTGGGCGCGAACTCCTCGAGATAGATGGCCGCCGCCACGCCCACGGGGAAGCTGAGCAGCAGCGTCACCAGCATGGTCCAGAACGAGCCGACGATGGCGCCCCAGATGCCGGCGAGTTCCGGCTCTCGCGAGGTGCCGGACGTGAAGAACGGCCAGTTGAACTCCGTCCGCAGATCGCCGGCAGCTTTCAGCGCGTCGAACCACGCGATGTCGCGATCCTTGAACGGACGTTCGGACTCGGGCTTCTTGCGGTCGAACGCGCCCTTGGCGAACTGGTCGACCTCGTCATCGGCAAGCAGCCAGAGCTTCTGGCGCGAGCCGATAACCGACGGGTCGGACAGCACGATGTCGCGCAGCGTGAGATCCGCGCCCGAGCTGATCAGCCTGCCGAGGTCGCGGCGCGCCCGCCGGTCCGTTTCGTTCGGAAAGCGGTCCCGGATCGCCTGCTTGTACAGCGCGGCGTAATCCGCGCGGGCAAGCGTCTCCGCCTTGCGCGTGCCTTCCGGGTCGATCATCTGCGGGTCGAAGAACACCTCGACCTGGATCGTCGTCTGCACGAATGCCTTGTAGCCGGTCGCGCCGATGCTCACGAGGAGCCACAGCAGCGCCGCGAGGGCGAGCACGATGGCCGCGATCCCGTAGATCCGGAAGCGCTTCTCCGCCGAATACCGGCGCCTGATCTGCCTTTCGGCCGTGTCGTTCATGACGGTTCTGCTGCCGCTTGCAAGGGTCGCCGATCTGGAGATGTCAGTCATATTGCTCCCGATACTTTCGCACAACATGCAGGGCGACGATATTAACCACCAGCGTGACGCAGAACAGCAGAAGGCCTAGGGCGAACGCGGCGAGGGTCTTGGCGCTGTCGAACTCCTGGTCGCCGACGAGGAGGGTGACGATCTGGACGGTGACGGTGGTCACCGCCTCGAAGGGGTTGGCGGTCAGCTTCGCGGCGAGGCCGGCGGCCATGACGACGATCATGGTCTCGCCGATGGCGCGGCTGACGGCGAGCAGGAAGGCCGCGAAGATGCCCGGAAGCGCCGCGGGCAGGATCACCTTCTTGATGGTCTCCGACTGGGTCGCGCCAAGCGCGTAGGAGCCGTCGCGGAGGGACTGCGGCACGGCGTTGATCACGTCGTCCGACAGGGACGAGATCACCGGAATGATCATGATGCCGATCACGAGGCCGGCGGCGAGCGCGCTTTCCGAGGCGACGTCGAGGCCGAGCGCCGCGCCGAGTTCGCGCAGGTGCGGCGCGACGGTGAGCGCGGCAAAGAAGCCGTAGACCACGGTCGGGATGCCGGCGAGGATTTCGAGGACCGGCTTGATCGCGGCGCGCGCCCGGGGCGAGGCGTATTCCGAGAGGTATATCGCCGAGAACAGGCCGATCGGCAGCGCGACGACGACGGCGATTCCGGTGACGAGCAGCGTCCCGATGAACAGCGGGATCACGCCGAACGCGCCCGAGGCGCCGACCTGGTCCTTGCGCAGCGCCGTCTGCGGGCTCCAGTCGAGGCCGAACAGGAAATCGAGGATCGAAACCTTGTGGAAGAAGCGTGCGGATTCGAAGACGAGCGACAGCACGATGCCGATCGTCGTGACGATGGCGATCAGAGAGCAGCCGATCAGAAACCAGCGGACCGCGGCCTCGACCTTGTTGCGCGCGCGCAGCTCGGGTGCGATCCGCCGGTAGCCGAAAGCGACCGAAAACGCGGCGGCGCACAGCGCGACGACGAAGAGCGCGGTATGGCCGATCGAGCGGATCCAGTTGAGGTGCGCCGCCGCTGCCGTGGTCGCGGCATCCGGCGTCCGGCTCGAGATGTTGCCGTCGGCGAGATTGTGGATGTCGTTGAGCAGGAGGCCGAGGCGATTCGCCGGAAGCCGCTGCATCTCGGGCGGCAGCGCGGAGACGACCAGCGTCTCGGTGATGACCGGCTGCAGGCTCAGCCAGACCAGCGCGATGAAAGCCGCCGGGACGGCGCACCATATCGCCAGGTACATGCCGTAATAGTTCGGCCGCGAATGGAGATCGCGGACGCGCCCCGACACCGTCGACAGGGCCCGGCGGCGCCCGAACGTGTAGCTGAACAGCGTCAGCGCGATCAGCGCGGTAAGGAGAAAGGTCGGCGACATCCGGGGCTCTTCTTTTCGTGGCGGACTCGCCGGTTCCGGCGCCGTCCGGCGGAACGTCGTCCGCCCTGCGGGCAGGGGCGCCGTTCCGTCCCGACGCACCGTAGGAACCGGTCGCGACGAGACTATGACGGTTATGTGACAGTTATGTGACGCCGCTGAAATGCGCCGGTAATCGGGCGGACTTCAGTTCGTCCGACGTCCGCTCGGGAGATCCCGGCTCAGGCGGCCGGCAGCGCCGGCGCCGGCGGCGGGTCGACCGGGAGATAGACGGTGAAATTGCTGCCCTCGCCCAGCGTCGATTCTACGGTGAGCGCCCCGCGGTGGCGGTTGAGCACATGCTTGACGATGGCGAGCCCGAGGCCGGTGCCGCCCATCTCGCGCGAGCGCGCGGTGTCGACGCGGTAGAACCGCTCGGTCAGCCGCGGGATATGCTCTGCGGGAATGCCGGGGCCCTGGTCGATCACAGAGACCTCGACGAAGCGCGCGCCCTCGAACAGCGGCGCGGGGGCCGGTCCCGCGCCCTCGCGCTGGACGACGCGGACCACCGCGCCTTCCCGGCTGTACTTGAGGGCGTTGTCGATCAGGTTGTGGAACAGCTGTCCGAGTTCGCCCTCGTCGCCGACGACCTCGCGCGTGCCGAGGCCGGGTTCGATGACGATGTCGATGCTGCGCGCCGAGGCGGGCAGCTCCAGCGAGGTCGCGACGTTCGACAGCACGCGCGACAGGTCCACGCGGCCGGACGGCGCGGTGTTCTCGTTCATCTCGATCCGCGACAGCGACAGCAGATCCTCGATCAGCCGCGTCATGCGGTCGGCGTGGTGCTCCATCATCGCGAGGAAACGGGTGCGCGCCTCCGCGTCGTCGCGCGCCGGGCCCTGCAGCGTCTTGACGCAACCGCTGAGGACCGAGAGCGGCGTGCGCAGCTCGTGGCTCGCGTTGGCGACGAAGTCGGACCGCATCTGGTGGATCTGCTTGATCTCGGTGACGTCGAACAGGGCGATCACCGCCGTCGAACCGTCGGCCGCGGGCGACGGCAGGCTCTCGATCACCGCATTGAGCGAGCGCCGGGTCGGGAACTGGATGTCGAATTCGATGGTCTCGCGCCCGCCGCCCTGGAGGACGCGGTCGGCCGCCTCGAGCACCGCCGGATTGCGCAGCAGCGACGAGAGGTCGCGCCCCGGCGTGGCCGCGCCGAGGAGCGCGCGGGCGCCCACGGTTGCGCGTACGATGTGGCGGTCGGCATTGAGCAGGATCAGCGGATGCGGCAGCCCTTCGAGGATGGTCTCGGCCGAGCTTGCCCTGGCGCCGAGGCGGCCGCTCTCGCGCCCCCAGGCTATGCGCAGCGTCTCCACCGCCTGCGTGAACTCGGGGAACATGCCGGACATTTCCGTCGCCGGCATCTGCGCCTGTCCTTCGCGGCCGAGGATCTCGGCGAAGCGCATGACCCGATAGATGTCGCCGAGCGCGCGGCGGACGATCCAGGCGAGCCCGAGGACGGTGACGCCCCCGGCGACGAGGGCGGCGCCCGGCGACAACCGCCCCGCGAGCGCGAGGATCGCGAACGCAGCGACCGGCGGCGCCGCGAAGATCGCGGTCAGCGCAAGCGAGCGGTTCGTCGGGATCGGCGGGTGCGGCATGCGTTCACGTCCCGGCCCGGCGCGGACGCGCCGGCGGTCAGGCCTTCCTCTTTCCGGCAGGTTTCTTGGCGGCGGCTTTCTTCGCTACGGCCTTCTTCGGTGCGGCTTTCTTCGTCGCGGCGTTCTTCGGGGCCGCCTTCGTGGCGGGTTTCTTTGCCGCAGGCTTGCTCGCAACCGGCTTCTTCGCTGTGGCCTTCTTTTCCGACGCCTTCTTTTCCGAAGCACTCTTTTCGGACGCCCGGGCGACCGCGCGTGCCGCGATCATCTCGCCGGCGCTGCGCTTCTCCGCCTTCGCCTTGTCGCGCGCGGCGATGGTGAGCGAATCGTGCGCGGCGATGGTCGCGAAGTTCACCATGTCGGCGTCGTTCGCATGCATCGGAACGATCTGCACCGAGCGGCTGAGGCCGGTCAGCAGCGGGCCGATGACGGTGCCGCCGCCGAGCTCCTGCATCATCTGCGCGGAGATCGCGGCCGCGTGCAGGCCGGGCATGATCAGCACGTTCGCAGGCCCGCTCAGGCGGCAGAACGGGTAGACGGCGCGGAGGCTCTGGTTGAGCGCGACGTCGGGCGACATCTCGCCGTCGTACTCGAAGTCCGCGCCCTCGTCGTCGAGGATCGCGACCGCCTCGCGCACCTGCGTGGCGAGCGCGCCGGGCGGGTTGCCGAAGTTCGAATGCGACAGGAAGGCGACGCGGGGCTCGTGGCCCATGGCGCGCGCCTCGTCGGCAAGCTGGCGCGCGATGCGCGCGAGCTGCGGCCCGGTCGGCCGCTCGTTGATCGACGTGTCGGCGATGAACACGGTGCGCCCGCGGGTCATCACCATGGTCAGGCCGAACACCTCGCGCGCCGGGATCGGGTCGATGGCGCGGCGGATGTCGGTGTAGCTCACCGAGTAGCTGCGCGACAGGCCGGTGACCATCGCGTCGATGTCGCCATGCACCAGCATGCAGGCCGAGAACACGTTGCGGTCCTGGTGCACCATGCGCTGGCAGTCGCGGTAGAGGAACCCCTCGCGCTGCAGGCGGCGGTACAGGTACTCGATGTAATGGCGGTTGCCGCGCGACAGCTGGGCGTTGTGGATCTCGATCGAGTCGGCGCCGGTCAGCCCGAGCCGCTTGATCGTTTCGCGCACCTGCTCCTCGCGGCCGATGAGAACCGGCGTGCCGAGGCCCGACTGGGCGAAGGCGATGGCGGCGCGGATCGTCGTCTCCTCCTCGCCTTCCGCGAAGCCGACGCGGCGCGGGTTGGCCCGCACTTCCTCGTGGATCGCCTGCAGCATCGAGACGGTCGGGTCGAGGCGGGCGGAGAGCTGGACGCGGTAGCTCTTGAGCTCGGGCATCGGCTTCTGGGCGACCCCGGTGTCGACCGCGGCCTTGGCGACTGCGGGCGGGATGGCGGAGATCAGGCGCGGGTCGAACGGCACCGGGATGATGTAGTCCGGGCCGTAGCGCAGGCGCCGGCCGGAATAGGCGGCGGCGACCTCGTCCGGCACGTCCTCGCGGGCGAGCTCGGCCAGCGCCTTTGCCGCCGCGATCTTCATGTCCTCGTTGATGGTGCGCGCGCGCACGTCGAGCGCGCCGCGGAAGATGTAGGGGAAACCGAGGACGTTGTTGACCTGGTTCGGGTAATCGGAGCGCCCGGTGGCGAAAATCACGTCCTTGCGGACGGCGCGGGCCGCGGCCGGGTCGATCTCGGGGTTCGGGTTCGCCATGGCGAAGATGATCGGCTTCGAGGCCATCGACTTCACCATGTCCTGAGTCACCGCGCCCTCGACCGACAGGCCGAAGAAGACGTCGGCGCCCTTCATCGCCTCCTCCAGCGTGCGCGCCTTGGTGTCGACGGCGTGCGCCGACTTCCACTGGTTCATGCCCTGCTCGCGGCCCTGATAGATGACGCCGCGGGTGTCGCACAGGATGACGTTGTCATGGCGCATGCCGAACGCCTTGAGGAGCTCGATGCAGGCGATGCCGGCGGAGCCCGCGCCGTTGACGACGAGGCGCGTCGTCCGGATGTCGCGGCCCGTCAGCTCCAGCGCGTTGATCAGGCCGGCGGCGGCGATGATCGCCGTGCCGTGCTGGTCGTCGTGGAAGATCGGGATGTCCATCAGCTCGCGCAGCCGGCTCTCGATCACGAAGCAGTCGGGCGCCTTGATGTCCTCGAGGTTGATGCCGCCGAACGATGGGCCGAGGTGGCGCACGGAATTGATGAACTCGTCGACGTCCTCGGTATCGAGCTCGAGGTCGATCGCGTCGACGTCGGCGAAGCGCTTGAACAGGACGGCCTTGCCCTCCATCACCGGCTTCGACGCGAGGCCGCCGAGATTGCCGAGGCCGAGCACCGCGGTGCCGTTCGAGATCACGGCGACCATGTTGCCCTTCGCGGTGTAGTCGTAGGCGGTCGACGGGTCGTCGGCGATCTCGAGGCAGGGTGCCGCGACGCCCGGCGAATAGGCGAGCGCGAGGTCGCGCTGGGTGGTCAGGGGCTTGGTGGCGACGACCTCGACCTTGCCCGGCCGTCCGGTCCGGTGCATCACGAGTGAGTCGCGGTCGAGATCGCTGTACTTGCGTTTGGACATGGCGTGCCCCGGAAAGCCCCGTAATTGGATGAAGCGGTAAGGATAGTGAGGAAACCGCGTCGCTCCAATAACGCATTGATGACAATTGCCGGACGCCCGCCATGCAGGCTCGATGCGCCGCCTTCGCGGTTCGGCGCGGTCCCGCCCTGTGCTAGGTTGCCGACGTGGCCGAGATAGAAGACATCGAGAGGGACCCGGGCGCCGCCCCGGAAGCGGAGACCGACGCCCGCGCAGGTGATCGGCCGGGGGAACCTTCGGGGGATATCCCGGGCGCGACGCCGATGATGGCGCAGTATCTCGAAATCAAGCGCGCCAATCCCGATGCCCTGCTGTTCTATCGCATGGGCGACTTCTACGAGATGTTCTTCGCCGACGCCGAGGCCGCATCCGCCGCACTCGACATCACGCTCACCAAACGCGGCAAGCATCTGGGGGAAGACATCCCCATGTGCGGCGTGCCGGTGCATGCCGCGGAGTCCTATTTCTCGCGCCTGATCCGGAAGGGGTTCCGCGTTGCGGTCTGCGAGCAGACCGAGGATCCGGCCGAAGCGAAGAAGCGCGGCTCCAAGTCCGTCGTCCAGCGCGAGGTCGTGCGCGTCGTCACGCCGGGCACGATCACCGAGGACGCGCTTCTCGATGCGCGCCGCCACAATTATCTCGCCGCCATCGCCGAGGCGGGCGGCGCGCTCGGGATCGCCTGGCTCGACGTCTCGACCGGCGCGTTCTACGCCCAACCCGCGGCCGAGACCGATCTCGCGGCAGCCTTGGCGCGCATCGCGCCCGGCGAATTGCTGGTGCCCGAGCGGCTGACGGCGAAGCCCGCCTTCTCGGGCATCCTCCTCGAATTCCGCGACGCGATCGCGCCGCTCCCCGATCCCCGCTTCGACAGCGAGGCGGCGCGGCGGCGGCTGGAGGAGGTGTTCGGCGTGCGCGCGCTCGACGCCTTCGGCGATTTCGGCCGTGCCGAGATCTCGGCCATCGGCGCCGTCGTCGGCTATGTCGAGCTCACCCAGCGCGGGAAATTACCCCGTCTCCAGCGCCCGCGGCGACTGGGGCGCGGCGCGACGATGGAGATCGACGCGGCGACGCGGCGCAATCTCGAGATCGTGCAGACCTTGTCCGGGAACCGCGACGGCTCGCTGCTGTCCGTGATCGACCGCACGGTGACCGGTGCCGGCGGCCGCCTGCTCGCCGCACGGCTTGCCGCGCCGCTCACCGATCCCGACGCGATCCGGGGCCGCTTGGACGCCGTCGCCTTCTTTCTTTCAGAAACCCGGCTCCGCGGCGATCTCCGCGACCGGTTCCGCGCCATGCCCGACATGGAGCGCGCGCTGACCCGGCTCACTTTGGGCCGCGGCGGTCCGCGCGACCTCGGCGCGGTGCGCGACGGGCTCGGCGTGGCGGGTCAGGTCGCGGCGCTGCTC
>JAYOEF010000136.1:0-10650 GCA_038106605.1 Alphaproteobacteria bacterium | reverse complement strand
TCGCGAACATGATGTCCTGCTTGCGCAGGTTCGACGCGTTCTCGATCTCGAGCTCTTCCGCATAGGCGATGAGGTCGGCGGGTGATTTCTTTTTGAGTTCCTGGAGGTTCATGGGTCTTGGACCAGGGATATTTGAGGGGTTGGCGCGGACGCCGGGACGGGGAAATTCGGAAACGGGTACGCCGCTGGGCGGACGCTAACGAGCGAGGACGCTGGTTATTTTTGGAAGAACCGCTGGGAGCTTCGGCGGATTGCCGTCCCGAATAGCACCGAAATAGTTATTAAATTATTAAATTCAAGTCAATTGAAGTTTCTGTTACATTTCATTTCGTTTCAGGGGCTTACAGAGCCCCACCCTGACGGCCCGTTCAGGCGGGCCGCCCCAGGGTCTTCCGCTTCGCCCCCTTCGCCCCCGCGAGGAGGCAGAGAATGTCGTGGGCCACGGTGGCCGCCGCGATCGCGGTGATCTCGGCGACGTCGTAGGCGGGCGCCACCTCCATCACGTCGGCGCCGGCGAGCGCCACGCCCTCGAGCCCCCTGAGGATGCCGAGCGCCTGCGCGCTCGACAACCCGCCCGCCACCGGCGTTCCCGTTCCCGGCGCGAAGGCCGGATCGAGGCAGTCGATGTCGAAGGTGAGATAGGCCTTGCGGCCGCCGACCCGCGCCTTCACTGCCTCCACCGCCGCATCGACGCCGTTCCTGTGGAGCCAGGGCGCGCTCAGGATGTCGAAGCCGTGGTCGCTGTCGTTCCACGTCCGGAGCCCGATCTGGCACGATGCGGACGCATCCACGATGCCCTCGTTCTTCGCCCGGAGGATCATCGAGCCGTGATCGAAGCGCGTGCCGTCGTCGTCCCACGTGTCGCAATGGGCGTCGAAATGGATCAGCGCCAGCGGCCCGTGCTTCGCCGCCACCGCCTTCAGCATCGGGTAGGTCGCGAAATGGTCGCCACCGAAGCTCAGCGGAAAGGCGCCTGCGTCGAGAATTCCGGCGATATGGGCCTCGATCGCGGGGACGATCGTCTCCGGATGGTGCGGATCGAGCATGCAGTCGCCGTAATCGACGACCGACAGCGTGTCGAACGGATCGAAACCGAAGGGAAAGGCCTTGAGCTCGGCGAGCTGCACAGAGGCCGCACGGATCGCCCGCGGTCCGAGCCGCGCGCCCGAGCGGTAGGTGACCGCGCTGTCGTAGGGGATGCCGCTCACCGCCACGTCGACGCCTTCGAGGTCGCGGGAATAGCGCCGCCGCAGGAACGACAACGCCCCGCCATAGGTCATCTCCGGCCAGCGGCCGTAGGGGTCCTGCTTCCGGAAGGCCTGGTCGCCCTGCTCGCCGTCGCTCATCTCAGCCCGTCTCTTTTTGCCCGCTTCTTAACGGGGCCTACCCCTAGCCGCGGGGGTGATCCGGCGGCCGGTTTCTGCTAGCCCTGTGTCGCATAGCCCTGTCTCGAGCGGGCCGAACATAGCGCACCTTACAGCCAAGGGGGCAGACATCAATGCAGGAGTGGACATCCGAGGCGTCCGAGGAGCTCTACCGCATCGCGCGCTGGGGCGAGGGCTATTTCGGGGTCGAGGACGGACTCCTTCAGGTCATGCCCCTGATCGGCTCGCCCGACTGCAAGTTCGCGCTCAAGGAAGTGGTCGACGAGCTGGTCGAGCAGGGCATCCAGTTCCCGGTCGTCCTCCGCTTCCACGACATCCTCCGGACGCGCGTGCGCGAGATCAACGAGGCCTTCGCGGCCGCGATCCGCGACACCGGCTACGAGGGCATCTACCGCGGCGTCTTCCCGATCAAGGTCAACCAGATGCGGGAAGTCGTCGACGAGGTGGTCGACGCCGGACGCCCCTATCACTACGGGCTCGAGGCGGGCTCGAAGCCGGAACTCCTCTCCGTTCTGACCTACGACACCGGCCCGGAAGCGCTCACCGTCTGCAACGGCTACAAGGACGAGGAGTTCCTCAGGCTGGCGCTGCTCGGCTCCAAGCTCCGCCGCAAGGTGGTCGTCGTCATCGAGAAGTTCTCGGAGATCGCGCCGCTTCTTCGTATTGCAGGCGAGCTCGAGGCGCGGCCGATCATCGGGCTACGGATAAAGATGCGGGTCAAGACCGAGGGCCGCTGGAGCGAGTCGAGCGGCGAGCGCGCCAAGTTCGGCCTCACCATGTCGGAGATCCTGAACGCCATCGCCTATATCGAGGCGCAGGGCTACGGCGACTGCATCCAGCTCCTCCACTTCCATGTCGGCAGCCAGCTCTCCGACGTCCGTTTCGTCCAGGACGCGGTGCAGGAGGCCGCCCGCATCTACGCGCGGCTCCGGAAACGCGGCGTTCCGCTCGGCTATCTCGACATCGGCGGCGGGCTCGCGGTCGATTACGACGGCTCGCGCTCGAGCGGCCATTCGTCGATGAACTACACGCTCGCCGACTACGCCTACGGCGTCGTCAACGCGGTGCGCCAGGTCTGCGAGATGGAGAACGTGCCGCACCCCAACCTCGTCAGCGAGAGCGGGCGCGCAATCGCCGCGCACCATTCCTGCCTGATCATGCGAGTCCTGGGCGAAATCACGAGCGACGCCAATCCGATCGACACCGGTCCGGCCGACGACGAGCATCTTCTCGTCACCAACATGCGGGACCTCTGGGACGAGCTTAATGCCGAGAAGAACTACCAGGATGTCTACAACCAGGCCACGCGCATCCTCGACGATGTGCTCAACGGCTTCCGCTTCGGCGTCATCCGCCTCGAGGAGCTGGCGAAAACCGAGACCCTCTACTGGAAGCTGATGCGTGCCGTCGCAGCCGGAATCCGCACCGCGGATTTCGTGCCCGAGTATCTGCGCGAACTCGATTCCCTGCTCGCCTCCCAGTATCTCTGCAACTTCTCGCTCTTCCAGTCGGCGATCGACAGCTGGGCGATCGGCCAGGTGCTGCCCATCGTGCCCCTAACGCGCCTCGACGAGGAACCGACGCGGCCCTGCACGCTCGCCGACATCACCTGCGACAGCGACGGGCGCATCGCGCAGTTCATCGGCGAGTACGACACCCAGTCGACGGTGCCGCTGCACGCGTTGAAGCCGGGCGAGCCCTACTACATCGGCATGTTCATGACCGGCGCCTACCAGGACGTGATGGGCGACATGCACAATCTCTTCGGCCGCGTGAACGAGGCCCACGTCTTCTCGGACGACGACGATCCGACCGACTTCTACATCGAAGAGGTCGTACCGGGCACCACCGCGGGCGAGGTGCTGACGATCATGCAGTACAACACCGGGACGATGAGCGAGCGCGTCAAACGCCTCGTCGACGAGGAGGTGAAGGGCGGCGCTCTGCGCTCACGGGAGGGGGTGAAGCTCGTCGATTTCTACGACGCCTGCCTCAAGGCCTATACCTATCTGCGCCAGGATCCGCTTTAGGAAAACCGCTCAGAACGGCTTCGCAGCCACCATGATCACGATGACGATCAGGAGCAGCGTCGGCACCTCGTTCATCGCACGGTAGAATTTCGCCGGCCGCACATTGCGGTCCGCCTCGAAGTCCCTGCGCCATCGCGACAGCATGCCGTGGAAGCCCGTCATGCCGACGAGCATGGCGATCTTCACCCAGATCCAGCCCATGCTCCAGTCGACGATCCCCGGCGTCGCCATCAGCAACCCGCCGAACAGGAAGGACGAGATCATCGCCGGATTGATGATCGCGCGGAGAAGGCGCCGCTCCATCACCTTGAAGGTCTCGGACGTCTCGGAGCCGGGCTTCGCGTCCGCGTGATAGACGTAGAGCCGCGGCAGGTAGAGCATTCCCGCCATCCACGCGATCACGCTGATGATGTGGAGCGCCTTGATCCACGGATAGGCCCCGGCGAGCCAGTCCGTCATGCCACTCTCCGGCACGGGCAGTCGCGGAACCCGGGCGGGCACGAAACGCCGCCCGGCATCGTGCCTCTCTCGGGCGCGGCGCGGACGATGGCGGCCAGTCCCGCGATGAAGGCCGCATCCGCGTTCACGGTCGGCGCACGAACATAGGCAGGAACGCCCGCCTCGTGCGCGAGCTCGCGGTACTCCATGTCGAGCTCGACCAATGTCTCCGAATGTTCGCTGACGAAGGCGACCGGCACGACGACGAGCGCTGTCTTTTCGTCTCCGGCGCGATGGATTTCGTCCTCGGTGTAGGGCTTCAGCCATTCGAGCGGGCCGACGCGGCTCTGGTAGCAGACGACGGAATCGAGGCCCTCCACGCCGAGCCGCGCGATCACCGCCGCGGCAGTGCGTTCCACCTGATCGGCATAGGGATCGCCGGCATCGACGATCTTCTTCGGCAGACCGTGGGCGGAGAACAGCACTCGATATTTCATACCGTCCGGGACCTCGGCGATCGCGTCCGCCGTCACGCGATGGAGAGCGCGCACGAATCCCTCATGGTCCGGATAGCAGCAGACCTCCGCGGTCGGCACGTCGAGCGAAGCGGCGCGCGCGGCGTGTCGCCAGATGCGGAGGAAGGATTCCGTCGTCGTTGTCGAGAACTGTGGATAGAGCGGCAGCAGAACGACGCGGTCCGGCTTCCATGCCGCGACGTCGCGCGCCACCTGATCGGCGAAGGGATGCCAGTAGCGCATGGCAACGAACACGCGAAAACCGTCGCCGAGCGCGGCCTGCAGCGCGTCCGCCTGCTTCTGCGTCTCGGGCAGGATCGGCGACCGGCCGCCGATCTTCGCATAGATCTCGCGGGCGACAGGTGCGCGGCGCCGCGAGATCATCGAGGCCACGAACCAGCGGAGCGGGCCGGGCAGGCGGATGATCATCGGGTCCGAGAACAGGTTCTTCAGAAACGGCTTTACGGCCTCAGGGCTGTCGGGCCCGCCGAGATTGTAGGCGACAACGGCGATACGGCTCACGCCGCACCTTCCCGCACCGCCCGAAGCAGCGCCTCGACATGCTCGATGGGCGTCTGCGGCAGGATGCCGTGGCCGAGGTTGAAGATGTGCGGCCCCCTGGACAGCGCCTTCAGGATCGCGCGAGCACCCTTTTCGAGCTCGGACCCGCCGGCAAGCAGCAGGATCGGATCGAGATTGCCCTGCACCGCCGCATGGGGCTGGATCTCGCGGGCCGCCCATTCGGGATCGGTCGCATAGTCGATGCCGATGGCGTCGATTTCGGGCGCGCGGGCGAGCTCGGGCAGGTAAAGCGCGGCACCGCGCGGAAAGGCGATCACCGGAACAGACGGGTGCGCGGCCTTCACCCGGCGCGCGATCTCGCGGATCGGCGCTGCCGAGAAGCGGTCGAACGCCGGTTTGGGCAGTACGCCCGCCCAGGTATCGAAGATCTGCACGGCTTCCGCGCCGCACTCGACCTGACGGATGAGATAGGCCGCCGTCGCATCGACGAGCAGGTCGACGAGTTTCTGAAAGGACTCCGGCTTTCCGAGCGCCCAGGCCTTGGCGTTCGGATAATCGCGGCTGCCGCTGCCCTCGACCATGTAGGTCGCGACCGTCCATGGCGCGCCCGCGAAGCCGATCAGCGCCGCGCCGTCCGGGAGACCAGCGGAGACGCGCTCGACGGTCTCGTAGACCGGTGCGAGCTTCGCGTGCAGATCCTGGGGCCTGAGCGCGGCAAGCGCCGCCTCGTCGCGGATGGGATCGAGCTTCGGGCCCTCGCCCGCCTCGAAGGCGACCTCCTGGCCAAGCGCATGCGGGACGACGAGAATGTCCGAGAACAGGATCGCGGCGTCGAAGCCGAAGCGGCGAAGCGGCTGCAGCGTCACTTCCGCCGCCATGGCCGGATCGTAGCAGAGCGCGAGGAAGCCGCCCGCCTTTGCGCGCAGTTCGCGGTACTCGGGCAGATAGCGCCCAGCCTGGCGCATCAGCCAGACCGGCGGCGGGTCGACGCGTTCGCCGGAAAGCGCCGCGATCAGGGGTTTCTTCATGCTCGTCACGATGGCTGGACTATCTCACGATCCCCGAACCGTTCGAAGGCCCAATCTTTTTATATTCATTTTCAATTTAGGTAGTAGCAGTGGTTAAGGCCTGTGAATCCCGGGGAGATCGTCTTGTCCACAGCTTGTCACGGGCGCCGGGCGATCTGTGCAGAAGCGCGGGATGGACCCCTCCGCCCCGCCGGTCTCTCCCTGAACGCAACGCACCGGCCGGCGGATCGCAAAACCTGAATTCCGTGCATAACGTTTTTTGTCCCGGGCTATGGTAGAAAAGTTATGCGCTTGGTAACCGCGCGGATCGAATCCGCCGGTCCGGGTATTGTTTTCCGGCCCGCCTCCGAAAAGGCGGGTTATCCCCATCAATCGGGCCGAATCGGCCGGGCTGTGAGCGAATCGATTTGAGCGACGTCTACCACTTACATCTGGTTTCGGACTCGACCGGCGCAACCACCCAGGGCGTGCTTAAGGCCTGCATCGTCCAGTTCGAGGGCGTCGAGGTCCAGGAACATATCTGGCCGATGGTTCTGTCGACCGCGCAGGTCGAGCAGGTGATCGAGGGCGTGCGCGAGCATCCGGGCCCGGTGATCTTCACCATGGTCAGCGCGCGCACCCGCCAGCCGCTGGTCGAGGAATGCGCCCGGCTCAACCTGCCCTGCGTCTCGGTGCTCGACCCGGTGATCGACGCCTTCGCCCATTATTTCAACCGTACGACCGTCAACCGGCCGGGCGGCCAGCACACGCTGAACGCCGAATATTTCGAGCGCATCGACGCGCTCCATTACGTCATGGCCCACGATGATGGCCAGGCGACGCGGGACATCTCCCAGGCCGACCTCGTTCTCGTCGGCGTGTCGCGCACGTCGAAGACGCCGACCTCGATCTATCTCGCGAACCACTACGGTCTCAAGACCGCCAACGTGCCGTTCGTGCCGGGCATCCCGCTGCCGGACAACCTGTTCGATCTGAAGGATATTCTGATCGTCGGGCTCACCGCTTCGGCCGACCGTCTCGTCCAGATCCGGCGCAACCGGCTTCTTATGCTGCGCCAGGAGCCCGAGACCGATTACGTCGACATCGAGAACGTGAAGGCCGAGCTCGTGGAGGCCCGCAAGGTCTTCGCGCGGAACGGCTGGCCGGTGATCGACGTGACACGGCGCTCGATCGAGGAAACCGCGGCCGGCATCTACCAGATCTACACGCGGTTCCAGGAGGATCACGCGACCGGCGAGAGCGAATGACGGCGACCCTCGACGACCGCATCCGCACCGTGGGTACGCCCGGCGGCGCCATCGTTCTCGCGTCTTCGAGTCAGACGCGGAGACGGCTCCTCGAAGGCGCCGGCGTGCCGTTTTCCGTGGAGCCTGCGCGGGTCGACGAGGACGAGCTCAAGATCGGGCTCCGCGCCGAGGGCGCCGGCGGGGTCGAGATCGCCGAGGTGCTGGCCGAGGCGAAGGCGATGTACGTCTCCCGGAAACATCCCGGTGAGATGGTGCTCGGCGCCGACCAGGTGCTCGAATGCAACGGCGTCACCTACGACAAGCCGGTGGATCGCGCCGATGCGCTCCGCCAGCTCCGGGAACTGCGCGGCAAAAAACACGTGCTGATCAGCTATGCGGTGATCGTCCGTGGCGGAGAGCGCATCTGGCACGCGGTGGATCGCGCGACGCTGACGATGCGGAACTCGAGCGATGGCTTTCTCGAGGCCTATCTCGACGCCGCCGGGACCGACGCGTTCAACGGGCCGGGCGGCTACCGGGTCGAATCCGTCGGCGCCCAGCTGTTCTCTTCGATCTCGGGCAGCCACTACACCATTCTCGGGCTGCCGCTTTTCCAACTTCTCGACTATCTCCGCGCCCACCGGATCCTGATGACATGACCGCAAAAGACCCCTTTACCGGCGCCGCCGTTGTTGCCGGCGTCTGCGGCTGGCCGGTGCGTCACTCCCGCTCGCCCCGCATCCACAATTACTGGCTCCGGCGCTACGGCATCGACGGCGTCTACGTGCCCTTCGCCATCGATCCGGCAAATGCGGTCGAGGCGTTTCGGTCGCTTTCCAAGCTCGGCATCCGCGGCCTCAACGTCACGGTGCCCAACAAGGAGCATGCGTTCCGTGCGATGGACGCGCTCGATCCGTCGGCCGAGCGCATGAAGGCGGTCAACACCATCGTCGTCCGCGAGGACGGTTCGCTCCACGGCTCGAATACGGACGCATACGGCTTCCTCGAATCCCTGAGGGAGAGCCGGCCCGGGTGGCGCGCCGAGACGGGTCCGGCGGTGATCCTGGGTGCCGGCGGTGCGGCACGCGCTATCGTTTCCGGCCTTCAGGACGCGGGCGCGCCCGAGATCCGCATCGCCAACCGCACCGCCGCGCGCGCGGACGAGATCGCCGCCGAGTTCGGGGTACCGGTGAAGCCCGTCTCGTGGGACGAGCGTGCCGATGCGCTGGAGGGTGCGGCGCTCGTCGTCAACGCCACCTCGCTCGGCATGGAGGGAAAGCCCGCGCTCGATCTCGCGCTCGACGCGCTGCCCAAGGACGCTGTGGTCTACGACATCGTCTATGTGCCGCTGGAAACGCCGCTCCTCGCTTCGGCCAGAGCGCGCGGAAACGCTGCCGTCGACGGGCTCGGCATGCTGCTCCACCAGGCGCGGCCGGGTTTTCGCGCGTGGTTCGGCACCGACCCGGAGGTCGATGCCGGTCTCCGCGCCCACGTCCTCGCCGATCTCGGGAAGTGAGATGATCGTCCTCGGCCTCTCGGGCTCCATCGGCATGGGAAAGTCGACGGCGGCGAAGATGTTCCGCCGCATGGGGATACCGGTCTACGATTCCGACGCCGCCGTCCACCGCGTCCTTGCGAAGGGCGGCGCCGCGGTGCCCGCGATCGATGCCGCGTTCCCCGGCGTCGTGAAGGACGGTGCGGTGGATCGCGACGCCCTTGGGAAGCGCGTCTTCGGCGACCCCGCCGCGCTCAAGACCCTGGAATCTATTGTCCATCCCGTGGTCCGCCGCGTGCAGGATGGCTTTCTCAGGCGCAATGCGGCGCGGCGGGAGCCGCTCGTCGTCCTCGACATTCCGCTGCTGTTCGAGGTGAAGCTCGACGGGCGCTGCGATGCGTCCGTGGTCGTCTCCGCGCCCTTCTTCCTGCAGAAGGCGCGCGTGATGGCGCGCCCCGGCATGACCGAGGAGAAGTTCGCCGGCATCCTCGCCCGCCAGATGCCCGACACCGAGAAGCGGCGCCGCGCCGATTTCGTGGTGCCGAGCGGCCGCGGCCGGGCAGTTACCTTGCGTCGACTCGAACGAATTGCCAAATTGATGAAGCGGGCGCACGGCACCCACTGGCCGCCCGATCCCTTTGCAGAACGCACCGTCAGCCGCCGGAGCCCCGATGCGCGAAATCGTCCTCGATACCGAAACCACCGGGCTTGATCCCAAGGACGGCCACCGGCTGGTCGAGATCGGCTGCATCGAGCTGTTCAATCACATCGCGACGGGCAACACCTACCACCAGTACGTCAATCCCGAGCGCGACATGCCGACCGCGGCCTACAACGTGCACGGGCTGAGCGAGGAATTCCTCGCCAAGCATCCGGTGTTCGACAAGGTCGCCGATGCGTTTCTCGAATTCATCGCCGACTCGCCCTTGGTGATCCACAACTCGGCGTTCGACATGGGTTTCATCAATGCCGAGCTCCGGCGCACCAGCCGGCCGGTCCTCCCGATGGACCGCGCGGTCGACACGGTCTCGATGGCGCGGCGGCGCTATCCCGGCGCCCCCGCCTCGCTCGATGCGCTGTGCCGGCGGTTCGACATCGACAACTCCGCGCGCACGAAGCATGGCGCGCTCCTCGACGCGGAACTGCTGGCGGAGGTCTATCTGGAGCTGCGCGGCGGCCGCCAGCCGGGTCTCGGCCTGTCGGCGGCGGAGGCCGGCGCGTCGACATCGTCGGGACCGGTCACGGTGCTGCCGATCCGCAAGGCGGCCGAAGCGCGCCCCGCCCGTCCCCATGCGCCGACCGCGAACGAGCTTGCGGCGCACGAGGCCTTCGTTTCGGCCCTGAAATCGCCGCTCTGGCGCGCCGGGGACGATTCCGCCGCAAGCTGACCTTACGGCAGAGAATACGCCGCAAGCTGACCTTACGGCAGCGAATATGCCGCGGGCCGATACCGCGGCTCTCGGAAAATCAGATGTTCGCGCCCTCGGAATCGACGTGCTGCTCGACATACAGCGCGCCGAAATCGATGGGATTGATCATCAGCGGCGGGAAACCGCCGTCGCGCACCGCATTGGAAACGATGTTGCGGGCGAACGGGAACAGGTAGCGCGGGCCCTCGATCAGCACGGCGGGCTTGATCTGTTCCTCGGGAATGCCGGAAACCTGGACGACGCCGGCATAGGTCAGCTCGACGATGAAGCCCGTGCGCCCCTGCGCGGTGGCCTCGGCGCGAATGAACAGCGAGACCTCGAACATCCCGTCGGCGCTGAGCTGGCGGGCGTTGGTGCTGACGTCGACGCTGATTTCCGGGCCCTGCTGCATCGCCGACAGCGTCTCGATGCCGTTCGGGTTCTCGAAGGACAGGTCCTTGATGTACTGGACGCCGATCAGGAGCGGCGGGGTTTCGCCCTGCTGGTCGTTGCTGTCGGACGGGGTGTCGGCCATGGGATGCTCCGGTCAAAAGTCTGCAGGGTGGCTATCACGTCTGCCGCCCCATCACAATACGCGGGCC
>JAYOEF010000135.1:0-10695 GCA_038106605.1 Alphaproteobacteria bacterium | reverse complement strand
CGGTCGGGCTGGCGCTCGAACTGCGCGACGATGCCGTAGGTCTCCATCGGCGTCGACGAATAGCGCGGGAAGCGCCAGTCGAGCTTCACCACCTTGTCGGCCTTCGCGAACGCCGTCTCGGGATCTCCGTAGCGGAAGGTGCGGTGATGGACGACGTTGGAGCCGACATCATCATGGAGCAGCGCCGAACCTTCCGCCAGCGCCGCCACCGGATCGGCGACCGGCGGAAGCGGCTCGTAGACCACCTCGATCAGCTCCATCGCGTCCTCGGCGATGTAGCGGTCTTCGGCGGCGATCACGACGACCGGCTCGCCCACGTAGCGCACCTTGTCGACGGCGATCGGATAGAACTTGATCGGCACGCGCACCGCGCTCGGGATCGGGGCGATCGAGGCTGCGACGTCGGCGCCCGTCACCACGCCGTGGACACCCGGCAGCTCAAGCGCCTTCGAGGCGTCGATCGAGACGAGGCGCGCATGCGCGTGCGGCGAACGCAGGATCGCGACGTGGCGGATGCCCGGGACCGGCTCCATGTCGTCGATGAAGCGCGCATTGCCGGTCAGCAGCGCCGCGTCTTCCTTGCGCGGGTAGCGCGCCCCAATCCAGATCTTCGCAGTTTCCGTCATCTTGCTCCGGTCCGTCCCGTCAGCGGCTCTGCACGGCGGCCGCGAACTTCAGATAGTCCGCGACGATCCCCTGGAACTCGTCGGCGATCTTCGCGTCCTTGAGACTGCCGTCGTCCGCAAAGGCTTCGTTGGCGCGCGGCAGGCACAGAAGCCTCGGATAGGCGAACGTGCTGAGCGTCTCGAGAGAATCTCGGAGATGCAGGAGGCCCCGCACCCCGCCGACCGGCGACGGCGCGGCCGCGCAGAGGAGCACTGTGCGATGGCGCAGCGGATTGGGTTCCATGCGCGAAAGCCAGTCGATGGCGTTCTTGATCGTCGCGGGAACGCCCCAATTGTATTCGGGCGAGGACAGGATCATGCCATCTGTCCCGGTAACCAGGTCGGCGAGCTTCTGGGCACCGTCCGGCGTCCCTTTCGCCGTATAGAGGTCGGCGTCGTAGAACGGCATGTCGAAGTCGTTCATGCGCCTGAGTTCGGCCTTTTCGCCTGCCGCCTCGACCATCCGGGCCGTCGCGGCGGCCAGCTTGTGATTGAGCGAGTCCTTCCGGAGGGACGCAGAAAAGACCAGTACTCTCATCCTCACCACCTGTTATGCGTATTGTCGGCTTATGCGTATTGTCGGCGCAAGATAGCGCCCCTCCCGCTGCGGGTCTATTTCGTCCAGGGCGAATTGGAAACCCCCAAAATCCGCGGAGGCGTTGCGTCCGCGGCATGGGCCATTGCAGGAAGCCGTGCGGACCGGCCATAGTCTGCGTCAACATAGGCCCACCGGTACCCACCCAAGGCATGACCGCCCTTCTTATCAGCGAAGCGCTGGACGCCCGAGACCGGGACGACTGCTACGCCGTCCGCACCGCGGTGTTCTGCCGCGAACAGGGCGTGCCGGCCGACCTCGAGTTCGACGGGCTCGACGATAGCTGCCGCCATTACCTCGCCCGGATCGGACGAACGGCGGTCGGCACCGCGCGTCTCCGTCCCCTCGGCAGCGGCAATGTGAAGTTCGAGCGCGTCGCCGTCCTGAAAGACCACCGGGGACGCGGCATCGGATGGGCCCTGATGGAGCGTGCGCTCGCCGACGCGCGGGCCGACGGCCACGGCCGCGCCCTCCTCCATGCGCAGTCGCACGCGGGAGAGTTCTACCGGCGACTCGGCTTCCGTCAGGAAGGCGACGGGTTCATGGAAGCCGGAATACCGCACATCCGGATGTCGATGGATCTCTGAGGCGGATCTGAGTTGGATCTGGCGCGCTCAGCCGGCCCCGAGATAGGCCTTCTGCACCCGCTCGTCCTTCATCAAGGCGTCCGCACTGTCGGTGCCGACGATGCGGGCGTTCTCCAGCAGATATCCCCGGTCGGCGATGGCAAGGCTCTGCTTGGCGTTCTGCTCGACCATGAGGACGCCGACGCCGAGCTCACGGATCTTCGCGAGCGAGCGGAACAGCTCGCTGCACAGCAGCGGCGACAGGCCGAGCGACGGCTCGTCGAGGAGGAGGATGTCGGGCGCGGACATCATGGCGCGGCCGATAGCGACCATCTGCTGCTCGCCGCCGCTCATGGTGCGCGCGATCTGGCTGCGGCGCTCGGCGAGCTTCGGGAAGAGCGACAGGAGGCGCTCCCGGTTCGCCGCTTCGTCCGCGCGCGCGCGCTTCGGCTGGGCGCCGAGCTTCAGGTTCTCCTCGACCGAAAGCTCTCCGAAGATGCCGCGGCCTTCCGGAACGAGCGCGATGCCGGCTTCGACCACCTCGTGCGCGGGCAGCGCCGCGAGTTCGCGGCCGTCCAATCGGACCGATGCGCCGGACGCCTTCGGAGTCAGCCCGGCGGCCGCGCGGAGGAACGTGCTTTTGCCCGCGCCGTTCGCGCCGAGCATGACGACGATCTCGCCCTTCGAGACGGAGGCGGACGCGCCGTCGAGGGCCTGGTGGCGACCGTAGAAGACCGAGAGGTTAGAGATCTCAAGCACCGGCGTCTCCGAGATAGGCGCGGATCACTTCCGGATCGGCGAGGACCTCCGCGGGCGTGCCTTCGGCGATCTTGCTGCCGCCGTTCATGACGACGCAGCGGTCGCACAGGCTCCGGATCGCGTCCATCACATGCTCGACGATCACGATGGTCCGCCCGTCGCGGCGGAGCCCCGCGATCAGCTCGATGCCGGTGCGGAGTTCCGTCGGGTTGAGGCCCGCGAGCCATTCGTCGAGGAGGAGAACGCGCGGGTCGGAAGCGAGCGCTCGCGCGAGCTCGATCCGCTTCTGGTCGATGTAGGTGAGTGCCGAGACGGGCAGCGCCTCCGCGCCGGCCATGCCGACGCGGGCGAGCTGGGCACGGGCACAATCGTCCCGCTCCGCTCCCCACAGGCGCTTCGCGCCGAACACGCATCCGGCGGCGACATTCTCCAGCACGCTCAGCGACGGCAGCACGCGGACGAGCTGGAACGTGCGCGCGATCCCCTCGTTGGCGATGACGTCGGCACGGCTTCCGGCGAGGTCCTTGCCGTAGAGGCGGATCGCGCCCGCATCGGGCCGGAGCGCTCCCGAGATCAGGTTCATCATCGTCGTCTTGCCCGAGCCGTTCGGGCCGATGAGACCGAGCACCTCGTGCTCGTCGACGTCGAAGCTGAGCTCGTTGACGGCGACGAGGCCGCCGAAGCGGCGCGTGACGCCGGAAACGGAGAGAGCGGTCTTCTCAGCCATCGCTCACCTCCCCTTCCGGACGCGCGCGAGGGCCTGCTCGATCAGGCCGACGAAGCCGTTCGGGATCGCGTAGACGATCAGGAGGAACGCGACGCCGAGGAAGAGCGTCGTCTGGTTCGGGAACTGCGCCGAGATCGCATCCCACACGAGCGCGAACGGGATGACGCCCACCAGCGGGCCCCAGAGCCGGTGGACGCCGCCCAGCAGCGCCATGATGACGACCTGGAAGGAGATCATCGGGCTGAAGGCGATCACCGGCTCGACGTACGTCCAGCGCGGCGCGAGGATCGCGCCCGTGACCGACGCGATGGTGCCGGAGACGACGAAGAGCACGATCTTCGCGCGCGCCGTGTCGATGCCCGAATGGGCCGCCACGACCTCGTCGTCGCCGATGATGCGGAGCGCGAAGCCGATGCGCGACCGCCTGATCCACCAGCCGATCAGGAAGACGAACGCCGCGAGGCCGAGAAGGATCCAGTAGATCATCTTCTCGTTGACGTCGGTCAGCACGTAGAGGCCGCTGCTCGACCCGAGCGTCGTCTGCCCCCAGGCGACCAGCTCGCGCACCAGCTCCGTCAGGCCGAGGGTGAAGATCACGAAATAGACGCCGGAGAGCCGGAGCGTCGACAGGCCGATCAGCGCCGACAGCACCGCGCCCGCGACCGCCGCGATGACGATCAGCACGGGATAGGGCAAGAGGCCGATGCCGCCGCCGACGACATACATGCCTACGCCGAAGAACGCGGCAGTAGCAAGAGAGATATACCTCGTCGGCCCCGAGAACAGCGCCCACGACGTCGCGAGCACCGTGTACATCGCGATGGTGACGCCGAGAGACAGCCAGTATCCGGTGTCGAACGCCGGCAGGAATGCCGCGAGCGCCAGGAGGGCGGCGCCGGCGGCGATCCCGGTGCGTTCCGATTTCGCGATCATGTCCGCCGTCCGAAAAGCCCCTGCGGCCGGAACAGCAGGATGAGCATGAAGAGGAGATAGGCCGCCGCGAGCGTGAGGCCCGGATCGATCCAGGTCGCCACCGCGGTTTCCGCGAGGCCGAGGATAAAGGCGGCAAGGATGGCACCCCGCACCTCGGCGACCCCGCCCATGATGACGATGATCAACGCCTTCATCGTGAAGATGACGCCGACCGACGCATCGAACGTGAGAAACGAGCTGAGCGAAGCGCCGCCCGCTGCAGTGATCGCGCCGCCCAATGCAAACGCGAAGGTCGAGACCGCGGGCACGTTGATCGCGACGAGCGACGCCGCCGCCGGGTTGACTGCGACGGCGCGGATCGAGAGGCCCGCGCGGCTGCGGTTGAGCCAGAGATAGAGCACCGCGCAGAGTGCCGCCGAGACCGCGAACGCGACCATGCGGTTGAGGCCGTAGGGCTCACCCATGAACTGCACGGCGCGCGCGAGATAGGAATAGCTGAAATACTCGCCGCCGAAGACCGCGACCATGATGCCGACGAATACGAAGCTCAGACCGAACGTCGAGAGGATGCTGTCCACCTCGAGCTGGCCGTGGCTCTTCGCCCGGCGGACGAGCGGCAGCATGAGATAGCGGTAGATCGCCCAATTGAGGGCGAAGGCGAGCGGCGCGGTGATCAGGATCGAGAGATACGGCGTGAGCGCCGAACCTGTATAGAGCCAGAACGCGCCGAACGCGCCCGCGACCAGCACCTCGCCGTTCGCGAGGTTCATGATCCGCGCGACGCCGTACTGCAGCTGCAGCCCGACGGCGATCAGCGCATAGGTGCCGCCGAGCAGCAGGCCGGTGACGATGATGTCCATTTACGGATTCGCGAAAGCGGAGTGCAAAGAACGCCCGGCGCGGGAGGATGTCCCGCGCCGGGAACGCTTCGTGTCTTACCAGCCGGTCTTCGCAACCGGCGCCTTCGCGCCCGGGCGACCCGTCGAGGCAACGCCGACGAACTGGCCGTTCTGCCACTGGCCGACGGTCCAGAACGCCTCGTTGTTCTGGTTCTTGTAGGTGACGGGACCGATCACCGTGTTGAAGGTGTGCGACTTGATGTAGGCGGTTACCGCCTTCCGGTCCTTCGTGCCGACGGCTTCGATCGCCTGCTCAAGGATTTCGTATGTCGCGTAGGCAACCGGGCTCGCCCACGAGTCGGGGGCCTTGCCGGTGGCCTTCTTGTGCGCCTCGACATAGGCCTTCCACTTCGGATCGTCGGCGTTGACGCCGCCGGCGCCGAGAATGCCCTGCGCGGACGGGCCGAACTTGCCGCCGAACGCCGGGAACGCGGTCGCGACAGCAACGTAGAACGCCTTGGTGTTGAGGCCCTGGATCTTCGCCTGCTCGGTCAGCCCGAACGTGTCGGGCGGATAGGACCAGGCGACGAACGCGTCCGGATTGGCATCCTTCGCGCCCTTGATCACGGGCGAAAGGTCCTGCGTGCCGAGCGGATAAGACTTGTCGTAGACGATCTCGAGACCGGCTTCCTTGAAGATCGGACGCGCCGCATTGGCGAGCTCGATGCCGAAGGCGTCGGCGACGTTCACCATCGCGACCTTCTTGCCGATGGTGCCGGCGGCGACCATCTGCTTCAGGACGTCGGCGACGGAGCCCGCGAAGGCCGTCGTGCTGCCGAGGGTGAAGAAGATCCCCGGATAGCGCTTCGTCAGCTCGCCGATCTTGTCGGTGATCGAGGTCGAGGTGATCTGCGGGTAGTCGTACTTGGCGTAGAGCGGGGCCGCGGCAAGGTTCAGACCCGTGCTGTACGGGGCGAGGATGAAGTCTGCCTTGTCCTGGGTCGCGAGACGCTGGACCGCCTTGATGGTCTCGCCCGGCGTCGTGCGGTCATCGTACTCGATCAGTTCGATCTTCGCGGGGCCGCTCTTGAGCTTGAGGCCGCCGCGGGCGTTCACCGTGTCGACCCACAGCTTGACGTTGGGCCAGTGCGTGATGGCGGCGCCGGCGGCGAGCGGGCCGGTCTTCGGTGCAACGGCACCGATCTTGATCGTGTCGGCGGCCTGCGCGGCGCCGAGGCCGAGCAGCGACGCGGACGCGGCGATCGCGAGCGACCTGAAAACTGTCTTTGCGTGCATGAGTACCTCCCGGGAAGGTTGATTACCTGCTTATTCCTGCGGATGTTTTGCCGGCAGCGTTGCGGACGACCGTTCCTGCACCGCACCGCTCCGGAAACCCGGCTCCACAGATCGCTCCGGATTCGGGACTGTTGATACCGAAACAATCGGATTCAGTCTAGAAGAATTCTAGAATGCAGGCGGGGACTCGCGATCTTCGCCCGTTGCGGTCATATTATTGCATTCAGAGCATGAGAAGGGGCGCGCTGGGGTATATTTAATAAGGCATTTCGGTAGCCGGTGCGGCGGGTGAGTGCCAACGCGTACCGGGAGTTCAGGGGCAGTAGCGTGGGTGAATTGAAAATTCTGGTGGCCGGCGCCGGGCTCGGCGGCCTGGCGGCGGCAGGTTGCCTTCTCAAGGCGGGGTTCGACGTCGAACTGTACGAACAGGCGCCGGCGCTCGGCGAAGTCGGCGCGGGCATCCAGCTCAGCGCCAATCCGATGCACGTCATGCGCCATCTCGGGATCGGCGACGAGGTCTCGGCGATGTCGGTGCGGCCGGCGGCTTACGTCTTCCGGCTTTACGACACGGGCGAGATCATCAGCCGCTTCGCGCTGTCTGAGGAGCACGAGCGGCTGCACAAGGCGCCCTACAACCAGATCCACCGGGCCGACCTCCACGACCTCCTCGCGCGCACCGTCCAGGCGATGAAGCCGGACCTCATCCACCTCGGAAAGCGCGTCACGGGCTTTACGGAGACTGATGCGGGCGTCGAGCTCCGCTTCGCCGACGGCACGACGGCGACGGGCGACGGGCTGATCGGAGCCGACGGCGTGAAATCCGTGATCCGCGAGGCGATCGCGGGCAAGGTCCCGGCGACCTACACCGGCGATTCCGCGTGGCGCATAACGGTGCCGCGCGAGAAGCTTCCGAAGAATTTCATGGACGAGGTGATGTCGGTCTGGATGGGCCCGGGCAAGCACGCGGTCTCCTACTGGATCCGCCGCGGCGAGATCCTGAATTTCGTCGGCGCGGTGGAAACGCCGAGCCCGACGGAGGAATCGTGGACCGCCCGCTTCCCGTGGGAAGATCTCAAGGCCGACTTCGCCGGCTGGAACGACGACATCAACACGATCCTCGACCTTGTCGACAAGGACCAGTGCTACCGCTGGGCGCTCTACACACGCCCGCTGATCGAGAAGTGGAGCACGAAGCGCGCCACCATCCTCGGCGATGCCGCGCACGCCACCCTCCCCTACCTCGCGCAGGGCGCCGCCATGGCGATCGAGGACGGCGCGGTGCTGACCCGTGCGCTCCAGCAATGCAGCGACGTCGGCGACGCGCTGCAGCTTTACCAGCGGAACCGCACTGCGCGGACGGCGCGCGTCGTCACCACGTCGACGCAGAACCGCGGGCTGTTTCACCAGGACAAGGTGGAGGACATCCGCCGCTCGTTCGCCAACCGGGACGAAGGCGCGGACCGCAACGCCTGGCTCTATTCCTACAATCCGATGACGGTGGAGCTCGCCTGAGAACTCAACGCGTCGCGTAGAACCACGCGACGCCGAGGGCCGAGCAGACGGCGAGCGTCGGGATCATCCCGGCGCGGAAGCGAAGCGTTGCTATAAGCGCGCCAGCCGCGAGGACGAGCATCGCGGGATCGAGCGTCGAGACGTCGGGGACGAACACCCGCAGCCCCGTGAACGTCTTCTCCGTCACCCCCGCGAACAGCACGTGGAGCGCGAACCACACGGCGAGGTTCAGGATCACGCCGACGACGGCGGCCGTGATCGCGCCGAGCGCGGCATTGAGGTGGCGGTTGCCGCGCAGCGCCTCGATCCACGGCGCGCCGAGGAAGATCCAGAGGAAACACGGCACGAACGTCACCCATGTGGTGAGCGCGGCGCCGAGCACGCCCGCGACCATCGGATCGAGGCTTCCCGGATTGCGGTAGGCGCCAAGGAAGCCGACATGCTGGACGACCATGATGAGCGGACCCGGCGTCGTCTCCGCGAGCCCCAGCCCGTCGAGCATCTCCCCCGGCGCGAGCCAGCCGTAGACCTCGACCGCCTGCTGCGCGACATAGGCGAGGACGGCATAGGCGCCGCCGAAGGTAACGACCGCCATCTTGCTGAAGAACAGCGCTTCCTGCACGAAGACGTGGGAGGTGCCCAGCACGGCGATCAGCCACAGGATCGGACCGAACCAGAGGACGAGCGATACCGCGACGACCGCGACGGCGCGCCCCGCGGACGGGCGGACATGCGAGAGCATCCCCTGCTCCATCATCCGGTCGACGGCATAGGTGCCGGTGTCCGCGCCGCCCTTGCCGCCATGGCCGCCACCGGCGAACGACGCCGGCGCGATGAGCCCGCCTGCGAAGCCAATCGCGGCCGCCGCGACGACGATCAGCGGGAACGGCACGGCGAAGAAATGGATGGCGACAAACGCGGTGGCGGCCAGGGCGATGAGCGCGCCGTTGCGGAGGGCGCGCGCGCCGATGCGGAGCACCGCCTGGATGACGACGGCGAGCACCGCCGCCTTCACCCCGAAGAAGATCGCCTGGACGACGCTGACCTCGCGGAAACCCGCATAGAGGATGCTGAGCCCGAGCATGACGAGCGCGCCGGGCAGCACGAACAGGATGCCGGCGGCAAGCCCGCCCGCAGTGCGATGCAGCAGCCACCCGCAATAGGTCGCAAGCTGCTGCGCCTCGGGGCCGGGCAGCAGCATGCAGTAGTTGAGCGCGTGCAGGAAACGGCTCTCGCCGATCCACCGACGCTCCTCGACGAGGACGCGGTGCATCAGCGCGATCTGGCCGGCCGGCCCGCCGAAACTCAGCAGACCGATCCGGAGCCAGACCGAGAACGCCTCTCGAAAAGACGGTATGTCGCCGTTCATGACCGGAGGATGATCCTTTTCCGGTCCGGCTACACGCGAATCGTTGCCGAATTAAGTCAGGCGGTCGCGAGCGTTCCCCGGTTGTAGTCGTCGACCGCCTGCTGGAGCTCTTCGCGCGTGTTCATGACGAAGGGCCCGTACTTGGCGACCGGCTCGCGGATCGGCTTGCCCTCGCAATAGAGAACGTCCGCGCCGTGCGGACCCGCCGTCACCTCGACCGCGCCATCGCCGCCGAAGACCGCGACGGAGGGCGCCTTCACCCTGTGAATGTTGCCCTTGGCGTCGTGCGCGGACACTTCGCCCTCATAGACGCACATGAAAAGCGCGTTTCCGGCATCGGGCGAGGTATTCCACCTGGTGTCCGGGTCGAGCCGCACGTCGAGGAGCCGGATCGGCGTCTGCGACACGGCGGGGCCGGTCTCGCCAGCGAACGAACCGGACAGGACGCGCGCCGTGCCGCCCTCGAACGCGACGTCGGGAATCTTCGCGGCAGGAATGTCCTGGTAGCCTGGCGGCATCATTTTCTTCTCGGCGGGCAGGTTGACCCAGAGTTGGAAGCCCTTCAGGCGGCCCTCGATCATCTCCGGCAGCTCGGAATGGATGATGCCGCGGCCCGCGGTCATCCACTGCAGGTCGCCCGGCTTGAGGAGTCCGTCGTTGCCGACGGAGTCGTTATGCCGCATCAGCCCTTCGAGCATGATGGTCACGGTCTCGAAGCCGCGGTGCGGATGGTTGGGGAAGCCCGCGATGTAGCTGTCGGGGTCGTCGCTGTCGATACGGTCGAGCATGAGGAAGGGGTCGACCATGTCGAGATGGGGCGTCCCCACCATGCGGGTCAGTTTAACGCCGGCGCCGTCGGTCGTCGGCATGCCGGGCGAAATCGCAACGAGATATCGTGCGTCGGTCATTTTTCATCCCTGGGTTCGGGTTTCCTTCCCCTGAAATACTACCGGCCCAGCTGATTTCAACCGGGCCGGAAGCTCAGTGCGGGGCCGCGCCGGTCAGTCGGCCGTGGCGGCGAGCGAGAAGCGCTGGTCCTCGGCGAGGCAGTCGGCAAGCGGCAGGCCGAGTTCCTTGCGGACGATGTTGGTGCCCTGCACCATCGCGACCAGCTTGTAGATCGCGTGGCGGCGGCTCATGCCCTCGCGGCCCATGCCGCAGTCCGACGTGATGATCAGCCGCTCCGGTCCGATATGCTTGAGCGCCTCGCGGATGATGTCGGCGACCTGGTCCGGCCGCTCGACCTGGAGCGTGTGATGGTCGATCACGCCGATCGCGACCTTCTTGCTCTTGTCGATCACCTCGCCGATGGCCTTGAGGTCGCCCGTACCCGACGAGCAGGTTTCGAAGGTCAGCACGTCGGCATCGACCTGGTTCACCCATTCGAGCGTCGGCTGGTAGCTCTGCACGTCGCGGAAGATGCGCTGCTGCGCC
>JAYOEF010000134.1:0-10778 GCA_038106605.1 Alphaproteobacteria bacterium | reverse complement strand
CGGGCATCTATCCGATCATGCACACCATCGCGATCAAGCGCGACGTGTACGAGGAATATCCCTGGATCGCCCGCAATCTGATGTCGGCATTCGAGGAAGCGCGCGACCGCAGCGTTGCGCGCCTGACCGGCGTGACGGCGTCCCAGATCCCGGTGCCGTGGGGCTACGAGAATGCCGAGCGCGTCGGCCGCAAGATCTTTGGGAACCACGGCCTGTGGCCCTATGGCATCGAGGCCAACCGGACGACGATCGAGGCGTTCCTCCAGTACTGCCACGAGCAGGGCGTCTGCCATCGCCTCCTGACACCCGAGGAGCTTTACGCCCCGGAGGCGCTCACCGAATTCGTGATCTGAACCCGACCATCCCCGGCGGACGGCTTTCGCCGTTCCGCCGGTTGGGTTAAAACGGGGCGGGTGGGTACATCCGGCCGGACGGCTGGAGAGGACTGGAGTCGGAACAATGCTCAAGAAACTGGCGATTGCGGCATGCATCCTGATGGCAGCGACGATCGCGACCGGGAAAGGGACTGCGATGGCCGCAAATCTGGAAGATACGCTCTATCTCGAGACCAAGTACGGCCGCGTGGTCATCGAGATGCGCCCCGATCTCGCGCCGAAGCACGTCGAACGCATCAAGGAGCTCGCCCGCCAGAAGTTCTACGACGGCCTCAAGTTCCATCGTGTGATCGAAGGCTTCATGGCGCAGACCGGCGATCCGAACGGCGACGGCACGGGCGGGTCGGGCCAGAAGCTGCTGCCGGAGTTCAACTCCGAGAGCCACGTCCGCGGTACCGTCTCGATGGCCCGCGCCTCGAGTCCCGCGAGCGCCGACAGCCAGTTCTTCATCTGCCTCGCCGACGCGACCTATCTCGACAACAAATACACGGTCTGGGGCAAGGTGACGTCCGGCATGGAATTCATGGACATGATCAAGAAGGGGAATGCGGCGCGCAACGGCGCGGTGTCCGATCCCGATGTGATCGTGTCGATGCGGGTCGCCGCCGACGTCGAGAAGAAGTAGGCGTTCAGCTCGGGCGGCGGAACGCCGTCCGCGCCGCGTCGATCGTTTCCCGCGCGCAGCACCCGTGCAGGTGGTCGTTGACCATCCCCATGGCCTGCATGAAGGCGTAAGCCGTGGTAGGTCCGACGAAGGACCAGCCGCGCTTCTTTAGGTCCTTGGAGAGCGCGGCCGACTCCGGCGTTTTGGTGAGGCTCCGGAGCGTCGCGAGATCGAGCCGCGTCGGGCGCCCCGTGGCGGCGGGCTCCCATTTCCAGAAATAGGCGCCGAGCGAGCCGAACTCGGCGGCCATGTCGCACGCGCGCTTGGCGTTGTTGATCGTGGATTCGATCTTGCCCCTGTGGCGGACGATGCCGGCGTCGGCGAGGAGGCGCGCGACGTCGCGGTCGCCGAACCGGGCCACGCGCTCGAAATCGAAGCCGGCGAAGGCTGCGCGGAAATTCTCGCGCTTGCGCAGGATCGTCAGCCACGACAGGCCGGACTGGAATCCCTCGAGGCAGATCTTCTCGAAAAGCCGCCGGTCGTCGACGACCGGGCGGCCCCATTCCTCGTCGTGCTAGCGGAGATACTCCGCATCCGCGCCCGGCCAGAAACAGCGCACCGCCCCGTCCTCGCCCCGCACCAGTCCTTCTGCAAGCCGCGCTGTCGCCACGCCGTCCCCGATTCCCTGTTTTCGCTGAGCCGAGCTTAACGCCTCGCCTATGATCCGCAAATCCGAAGCCAAACTCGAACGGCCATGAACAGGGAAGCGCATCTCCGGGTCTGGCGCCTCGCGGGGCCGATCATCGTATCGAACGTCTCGGTGCCGCTGCTCGGCGCCGTCGACACCGCGGTCATGGGGCACCTGCCGGAGCCGCAGCATCTCGGCGGCGTCGCCGTCGGCGCGATGATCTTCAGCATCCTGTTCTGGGGCTTCGGCTTCCTGCGGATGGGCACAGGAGGGCTGACCGCGCAGGCGTTCGGCGCCGGGGATGCGGGAGAGGTGAGGGCGTGCCTCGCCCGCGCCGCCGTGATCGGCGTCCCGGCGGCGGCGGTCCTGATCGTCCTCCAGGGACCGATTGCCTACATCGCCTTCGGCCTTGTCGATGCCTCCGCGGAGGTCATGGAGCTCGCGCGCACCTACTTCTCGGTCAGGATCTGGGGGGCTCCGGCGACGCTTCTCAACTTCGCGCTGCTCGGCTGGTTCATCGGCGTCCAGAACTCGCGCGCCGCGCTCCTCCATCAGCTCTGCCTGAACGGAGTCAACATCGCGCTCGATCTGCTGTTCGTCGTCGGCTTCGGGTGGGGCGTCGCGGGGGTCGCGGCGGCAACGGCCATCGCCGATGCCGCTGCGTTGGCATTCGGGCTCACGCTCGCATTTCCCATCCTGCGGCGTCTCGGGGGGCGCTTCGAACGGCCCATGATCTTCGATCCCGCCGCGATCCGCCGGACCGTTTCGCTCAATTTCGACATTTTCGTCCGCACAATCTGCCTGATCTCGGCCTTTGCCTACTTCACGGCGCGCGGCGCGGCCTTCGGCGACGTGGTTCTCGCCGCGAATGCGGTGCTGATGAACTTCCAGCTCTTCATGGCGCATGCCCTCGACGGGTTCGCCCATGCCGCCGAGGCGATCGGCGGCGGTGCGATCGGGGCGCGGAGCCGCCGCGCCTTCGACGAGGCCGTGAGGACAGCGGGCGTCTGGGCGCTCGGCACGGCCTGTGCATTCTCGCTCGTCTATCTCGCGGCCGGGCCCCAGATCATCGACCTCCTGACGGGTATCGAAACGGTCCGAGCGGCGGCGCGCGAACATCTCGCCTGGTCCGTCGCGATGCCGCTGATCGGCGTCTTTCCCTATCTGCTCGACGGCATCTTCCTCGGCGCGACCCGCGGCCGGGAGATGCGGAATGCCATGATCGCCTCGCTAGCGGCCTACGCGGCGGCGTGCTGGATCCTCGTGCCGCTCTGGGGAAATCACGGGCTGTGGGCGGCGATGGCCCTTTTCATGGGCGCGCGCGGCCTCACCCTCGGTCTCCGCTATCCGGCGCTCGCCCGTTCGGTGGGCGCTTCCGGATGATCCGTAAGGCGAACCCGGCGCATGCCTGGGTACCGCCGGGCTCCACAAAAAGCAGGCCTTCTCTATACTCAGGACCTCATGGTTGGATTAGTCTACCGGTTCTGACCGCTTTCAGGGACAAGCGAGGGACCGCATGACCGACGCGCCGCACGACGCCGACGATATCGCCATCTATCAGAAACAGGGGTTCGGGAACCGGGTCGGTTTCGGCAAGAAACCCGCTCTCCTGATCATCGACTTCATCAACGGGTTCAACGACGCCGACCAGTTCGGCGGCGGCAACATCCAGGACGCGATCGACAATACTGCGAAGCTCCTCGCCGTTGCCCGCCACATGGACCTTCCGATCGCCTATACCAGCCACGTCTACGCCGAGGACGGCAGCGAGGACGGCGTCTTCAACATGAAGTCGCCCGGGCTCGCCAAGCTGAAGCGCGGCACGCGCGAGGTGCAGGTCGTCGACGAGCTCGAGCCGCGCGCCGGCGAACGCGTGATCGAGAAGCACTATCCGTCGGGCTTCACCCACACCGATCTCGCGGCCTGGATGGCGAAGCGCGGCGTCGATACCGCGATCGTCACCGGCTGCACCACCTCGGGCTGCGTCCGGGCGACCGTCGTCGATGCGATGTCGAACGGCTTCCGGCCCATCGTTCCGCGGGAATGCTCGGGCGACCGTGCCAAGGGCCCGCACGAGGCCAACCTGTTCGACATCGACCAGAAGTACGGCGACGTTATGTCGCTGGACGAGGTCCTGAGCGAACTCGATAAACTTGCCGCCAACCAGGCGAACATTCGCAGCGAAGAGTAGGAGGTACTGCCATGACGGATTCGATCGGTTGGCGCGGAAACTGGGGCGTCATCATCCCCTCGACCAACACCTCGGTTCAGCCCGAGTTCGACGACATGCGCCCGCGCGGCATCACGAACCACACCGTGCGCATCTGGATCCCGGACGAGCCGGTGAACTCGGACGAAGAGTTCAATGCGCTGATGGAGAACATCCGGCGCGAGTTCGACAACGCCATCAAGCGCGTGCTGACCTGCAACCCGGACTATATCGTCATGGGCATGTCGGCGGAGACGTTCTGGGACGGTCTCGCGGAATCGATCCGCCTGCGCGCCCGGGTGAAGGAGCTTGCGGGCATGGGCGTCGCGATGGGGTCCGACGCCTGCCAGGCGGCGCTCCGCTGCTACGGCGACATCAAGAAGATCTGTGTCGTCACGCCCTACTGGCCGGTCGGCGACAAGAACGTCATGAAGTTCTTCACCGATTGCGGCTTCGAGGTTCTGGCGATCAAGGGGCTCAAGTGCGACAGCCCGGCGAACATCGCCCAGGTCAGCGAGAGCCAGCTGCGCGACGCGCTGATCGAACTCAACGAGCACAAGCCCGAGGCGATCGTCCAGGTCGGCACCAACCTCGCCATGGCGCGGCTCGCCGCCGAGGCGGAGAAATGGCTCAAGAAGCCGGTTCTTGCCATCAACACGGCGACCTACTGGTATGCGATGCGGGCGAACGGCATCGACGACGTGATCGAGGGTTTCGGTTCGCTTATGACCGATTTCCGCGAACTGCCGAAGTCCTACCTCGACAGCGAGGCGGGGCGGAGCGCGCTGGCGGCCTGATCGGCGCTCGAACTCCGAAAATGCGAAAGGCGGGCTTCGGCCCGCCTTTTTCTTTCGTTCCGGTTGAGGGGTAAGGCTGAGTGGCTCAGTTGCTGAGTTTCTCGAAGTTCCGGGCGCGGCGGGTCGCATCCGAGATCTGCAGCGGGCTCAGGAAGCGTGCCAGCTTGTCCATTGCCTGGCGGCCCTTCTCGACCCCGTTCCGTTCGGAGAGGAGGAACCACTTGTAGGCTTCGACCGGGTCCTTCTTCACGCCCTGGCCGTAGAAGTGCATCAGGCCGATGTTGTACTGGGCAGGGCCGTTGCTCGACCGGGCGAGCTCGAGCCAGCGGCGCATGGCGACGCCGAAATACCCGTCCTTGTAGGCGGCCGACGCGACCTTGAACTCGGATTGTACCGCGGAAGCGTACTGGGCGTTCTGCGCGGCGGCATCGCCGGCCCAGACGAGTGCGAGGAATGAAGCGACAAATACGAACTTTTTCATTTCCCGTGTCCTGTTATTGAAAGCGACAGGTGTCTAGGGAAAAGCAAGAATCGTGCCAAACCGAAATAAATAATAAAAACAAAGGAATAGGGGGCGAGTCCGGATGGTCGTTAACCGGATTGTAAAATCGGCCGACACCTCTGTCGGAAGCTTTGCACCCGCTTCCGGCTACTGCTGCGCCGGTTGCGCCAGTCGCGGGCCCGGAGCGTCGCCTCCGCGACCTCGCGCGAGGTCATCCGATCGGCGAGGATGCGGGCCGCGGCGTGGCTGCGTTCGACCCCGTTTTCGCCGGCGATCAGGAACCACTTGTAGGCCTCGATTCGGTCCCGGACGACGCCCTGACCGTAATAGTGCATCCGGCCGATGTTGTACTGCGCAGGTCCGTGCCCCCGTTCCGCGAGGTCGAGCCAGTGACGTGCTGCAGACCCGAAAAAGCCGGAGCTGTATGCGTTGGAGGCGCTCGAAAAGGAATCGTGGGCGGCCGCAGGCGATGCGGGGATCAGGGCGGAAAGGACGGCGAGGAGACGTAATGAACGCATGGCGACTGTACCGGATTGCCGCCGCAGAGCATGGCCGTCAGGAGTAAATATTCTTTTGTTTCAAATGGTTAAATTCGATTCAGCATGATTTTTCGAAATTGCGCCCGAAAATTTCGGATATTTGATCGAAAAAGTAAAACAAGGTAATGAAAAATACGAATATTGTTATAAATTAATTGAAAACGATAGTTGTTGATAAATCGAATTTGTCGATTACATTGGTGTCGTGAAAAAGTATTTGTGAAGCGTATCATGTTCACTGCGATCGGAACGGCTCTTAGCGGACTGCAGGCTTCTTCCAAGAGGGTAGAGGCAGCGGCGTCCAATATCGCCAACTCGCGGATTTCCATCCGGCGGGAGGATGCGGAAGTGCGCGGGACCGCGCCGGCGCCCAAGGCTGCCGACGACACCGTCTACCGCCCGGTGCGAGTCCATCAGGAAACTGCCGGAGGCGGCGGTGTGCGGTCCGAGTTCGTGCCGATCAACCCGCCGCACGTGCTGTCCTACAGCCCGGACGATCCGAAGGCGGATGCGGAGGGCTATGTCGCACGGCCGAACGTCGATTACGCAACCGAATTCGTCGACATGAAGCAGGCCCAGCACGCCTACGAGGCCAACCTCAAGACGATCGAAACAGAAGACAAGATGATCGGAGCTCTGCTCGACGAGCTCCGCTGACCGGATCCCGTGTGGATGGGATGCACCCGACTTGGCCGCAGATCACGTAGATCTGCGGCCTTTCTTTTTCGGGATCAGCTTCCCGCCCGGTGTGCGGCGAGCGCTTCCGGGGTGTCGAGGTCGAGAAGGATGCCCGGATTGTCCCGCGGCACCTCGAGGACCTGGTCGGCGTTCTCGCCGATCAGGTGACGGGCGCCCACGTCGCCCGAAACCGACGCCATTTCCGCGAAATAGCGCCGCGCCCACAGGACGGGATTGCCGCGCTTGCCGGTATGGGTTGGGACGCAGATCGTATGCCCGGACGCAGGATCGAACGCGTCGATCAGGGCGTCGATGTCCTTCGGGGTGACGCGCGGCATGTCGCCCAGCGCGACGACCGCACCCTCGATCCGTCCCGGGAGCCCCTCGATACCGGCCCTCAGCGACGTGCTGAGGCCGCCTGCGTAGTCCGGATTGCGTACGAACGCGACGTCGAGACCGGCGAGCGCTTCCTTGACACGGTCGGGCTCGTGGCCGAGCACGACGACGATGGGATCGGCGCGGCTCGCGATCAGGGCGCGCGCGGCATGGACGACCATCGGCGCTCCGTCGACTTCGGCGAGGAGTTTGTTGACCGGGCCCATGCGCCGCGACTGGCCGGCGGCGAGCAGGATGCCGCCGATCCTGGGTGCCTTGGCCGGGTCGGTCTCGACCCGATCCTGTTCGCGCGGCACCGGCCGGCCGGGAATTTCCTTGAGGAGCCCGCCCACGCCCATCCGGGTAAGATCCTTTGGCGTGACGGCGACGTCGGCAACGAGGCGCTGGAGCACCCAGTCAAAGCCGTGGAGGCGGGGAGAGCGTGCCGATCCCGGAATGCCGAGGATGCGCGTCTTGCCGATCCGGGCGAGCAGCATCAGGTGACCTGGGTCGACGGGAAGGCCGAGATGCTCGACCTTGCCGCCGGCCCGGCGGACCGCCTCGGGAACGGTGTCGCGGCGGTCGACGATCGCGGATGCACCGAGGACGAGGACGATTTCGCAGCCGGCTTTCGCGAGCTTGCGCAGGCCGTTCTCGACCGCGTCGGTATCGTGCGGGCAGTGGATCTCACGGGCGATGCGAAGCCCGAGTTCGGCAAGCCGCGCCGACATGGTCTGGGTCGCCTTGGCGACGACGCTCTCCTTGAGACCGGGGACGAGGGTCTGGAGGAAGCCGATCTTCTTCTTCCCGAACGGCGCGAAGCGTATGGCCGAGCGCGGCCGCGCGCCCTCGGCAATAGCTGCCGCCACCTTCTTCTTCGGGACCGCGAACGTAACGACCTTCACGGTCGCCGCGACATGGCCCTTCGCGACGGGCTCGAACGGGCGGAGCGTCGCGACGGTGATCGCCTCGTCGATCCCGTTCATGCGGTGGATGCGCGCCTCGTCGATCACGACGATGCCGTTCGCCGGCGCGATCAGGTTGGCGCGGCCTGTGTTGCCGGGGGGAGAGAGGCGGAAGCCGCCCTTGGCGAGAGCGGCCGCGATGCGGCGCGAGGCGGCGTTCTCGTCCTCGTCGGCGGCCTCGATCCGGGCGACGGTGACGGTGTCGATGCCGGCCTCAGCGAGTGCCTTCAGGTCGCTGCGGCGGAGGATGCGGCCCTTGCTGATCTTGCCGTCGGGAAGGCGGACCGAGTGCGCGAGCACCGTGCCCAGGGCCTCATCGAGCGGGACCTCCCCGAATTTCATCGCCGGTTCGGCGCGATCAGGCGGCGGCCCGGGTCTCGACCTTGCGGTGGAGGACCTCGGTGATCTGGGCAAGGATGGAAACGGCGATCTCGGCGGGCGAGATGGCGCCGATGTTGAGCCCGACCGGCGCGTGGATGCGGCCGATCTCGGCGTCGGTGTAGCCCGCCGCCTTGAGGCGCTCGACGCGCCCCGCGTGGGTCTTCCGGCTGCCGAGCGCGCCGACGTAGAACGCATTCGAGCGCAGCGCCACATGCAGACCCGGATCGTCGAGCTTCGGATCGTGCGTCAGCGTGACGACCGCTGTCCGCCTGTCCGGATCGAGCTCCTTCATCGCGTCGTCCGGCCATTCGCCGTTGAGCGAGATGCCGGGGAAGCGCTCGTCGGTCGCGAACGACGCGCGAGGGTCGATCACGGTGACGTCGTATCCCGCGACCGAGGCGATGCGCGACAAGGGCTGGGCGATATGCACCGCGCCGACGATCAGGAGCCGGAGCGGCGGGTTGAACACCTCGACGAACAGCTTGCGGTTGCCGGCGTCGACGATGCCGCTCCGGTCGTCCTGCATGGCGGCGCGGGCGGAAGAGACTAGGGCTTCGTTTGCCGCGTCGGGCCCATCGGCACGGTCGCGATAGACGAGGGTCTGCTCGCCGCTCGCGAGATCGGTGACGAGCGCGACCGAGGTTTTCGCCTTCTGGTCGGCGAGGAGGCGGGAGAGGATATCTGCTTTCATTCGACTTTCTCTACGAACACCTGGACCTGGCCGCCGCAGGCGAGACCGACTTCCCAGGCGAGCTCGTTGGTGACGCCGTACTCGAGCACTTTGGGCTTTCCTGACTTCATCACTTCCATCGCCTCGGAAACGACGGCGCCTTCGATGCAGCCCCCCGAGACGGAACCGACGATCTTGCCGTTCTCGTCAACGGCGAGATGGCTGCCCACGGGGCGGGGCGACGAGCCCCAGGTGGAGACGACCGTTGCGAGCGCGACGTTGCGGCCGCCTTCGCGCCACTTCGCAGCCTCGGCGAGGACGTCGTCGTCCAGCGAGAGGCCGCTCACATTGCCTTCAGCCATTCCTCGACTCCTTTCTTGCGGGGGGCGGGCGGGCGGTTCAGCGCCTCGATCAGTTCCCCCAGTGAAGCTAAGTTATGCACGGGGCGGAATTCGTCAACGGATGGCAGGATTGCCTGAATCCCCTGACTCTTGGGCTGGAAGCCGTCGAAGCGGAGCAGGGGGTTGAGCCATACGAGACGGCGGCAGGACTTGTGGAGCCGCTCCATCTCCTTGTTGAGCCCGCGTCCGGCGTCGCGGTCGAGCCCGTCCGAGATCAGGATGCACACCGCGCCCTGGCCGAGCACCCGCCGCGACCAGTGGCGGTTGAAGTCGCTCAGGCTCTCGCCGATCCGCGTACCGCCCGACCAGTCGTCGACCGCGCCCGTCACCTGGCCGAGCGCGACGTCGATGTCCTTGTTGCGCAGGTACCGCGTGACGTTCGTGAGCCGCGTGCCGAACAGGAACGTGTAGACCCGGTCGCGGTCGTTGGTGACCGCGTGCATGAAGTGCAGGAACATGCGCGAATAACGGCTCATGGAACCGGAGATGTCGCACAGGATGACGATGGGCGGCGGCCGCGTCCGCTTCTTGCGGAACTTGAGCGGGATCGAGGCGCCCCCCGAGCGCAAAGCGGCGCGGAGCGTCGCGCGCATGTCGACGCGTGCGCGCCGGTTGGAGGCGCGGTAGCGCCGGGTCGGTATCTCGGTGACGGGAAGGCGCATCGAGGCGATCGCGCGCTTCGCCATCTCGATCTCCTCGGTGCTCATCTCCTCGAAATCCATGGTCTGGAGGATCTCGCGGCGCGATGCGGTCATCGCCGCGTCGAGCTCGATCTCCTCCTCGCGCTCCTCCTCTTCCTCCTTGTCCGCGCCCTCGTCGTCCTTCGGCGACATCGCTTCCTGGAGGCGGCGCATCGGCTGTTCCTCGGGCGGTGCGGCCTCGCCGGTGTCGATCTGGGGCAGCAGGATCCCCATCATGCGCTCGAGGAGCTTCGGGTCCTTCCAGAAGATGTGGAACGCCTGGTCGAACAGCTCGTGCTGGTCTCGGCGGTTCACGAAGACGGCGTGGAGCGCCCAGTAGAAGTCGCTGCGGCGCCGGATGCCGACGGCGAGGACGGCGTTCGTCGCGTCGAGGATCTTGCCGGGCCCGACGGGGAGGCCCGCGGCGCGCAGCACCCGGCCGAAATGCATGATGTTCGAGGCGAGCTTGTTGCTCTCGAGCCGCTCGAGAAGCTGCATGCCCGGCGTGGGCGTATGGGTCGTCGGCGTCTCGGCCATGACGGCGTCAGTTCCCGGCGGAGATGCCCGCCTTCACTTCCTCGAGGATCTTCGCGGCTTCCGATCCCTGGATCTTCTCGATGTCGTCCTGGTACTTCAGCAGGACGCCGAGCGAGGAGTTCACGGTCTCCGGGTCGAGGTCGATCTTGTCGAGCTGGATCAGCGCGTTCGTCCAGTCGATGGTCTCGGCGACGCCCGGCAGCTTGAAGAGATCGCGGTTGCGGAGATTCTGCACGAAGGCGACCACCTGCTCGGTGAGCGCGGTCGCGGCGTTGGGTACCTTGACCTTGAGGATCTCGAGCTCGCGCTTCGCGTCCGGATAGTCGACCCAGAAGTAGAAGCAGCGGCGCTTGATGG
>JAYOEF010000133.1:6792-10811 GCA_038106605.1 Alphaproteobacteria bacterium | reverse complement strand
TTCTCGGACAGGAGCTTGTGCGTCGTCAGCTTTCCGTCCGGCGCGCGGATCACGAAATCCGTGAACGTGCCGCCGCGGTCGATCCAGAACTGCCACTTCTTCGACGAAACACTGCCTGCGTCTGCCACTTTGTCCCTTTCGCTTTCCACGCGCCCGCTACGCTCGTTCCTTACGCTTCTTTTCGTCATTCCCGCGCAAGCGGGAATCCCAGAACGGGGCCGGGAGATCCCCGCTTTCGCGGGAATGACTCCCTCGGTTCCGCCCCACTCACATCTTCAGGAGCTTCTCCGCATTGCCCGACAGGATCTTCTTCTTGTCGTCGGGGCTGAGGCGGATGCCTTCCATCCAGTCGACCGCCGGGCCGTTCATGACGAACGGGTAGTCGATCGAGAACATGATGCGGTCGACGCCGAGCTCCAGCATCGAGCAGATCATCGCAGGATCGGAGAAGTTGCCGCTCGTGGTGATGTGGACATGCTCGCAGAAGATGTCGCGGAACGAGCGGCCCATGTCGCTCTCGCGCGACAGCGCTTCCGAGATGCGCCACAGCGAGAACGGCAGGCCCTCGCCGAGATGGCCGATGATGACCTGAAGGCCCGGATACTTGTCGAACACGCCCGACAGCACCATGCGGATACCCTGGGTCGCGGTCTCGACGGTGAAGCCCCAGCCGGCAGTGAGGATCCCCGGGAACTTCTCCACGTATTCGGCGTAGTACGCCTTGATCACGTCGGGGTGCGGCATCGCCGGGTGCAGGTAGATCGGCACGTCGAGCTTCTGCGCGCGCTCGAAGATCGGCCAGTACTTCGGCAGGTCGATGAACTCGCCGTTGGTGAGACCGTGGATCATCGCGCCCTTGAAGCCGTACTTCGTGACGGTGCGCTCGAGCTCGTCGGCGGCGGCCTTCGGATCTGGCGTCGGCAGCGCGGCGAAACCGGCATAGCGGTCGGGATGGCGGAGGATGGTCTCCTGCAGCCGGTCGTTCGCCTCCTTCGACAGCTTCACCGCCGTCTCCGGATCGAATCGCTGGGTCGAGGGTGCGCCCTGGCTGAGGACCTGGACGTCGATGCCGGCCTCGTCCATTTCGCGGATGCGGAGATCGTCGACGTCGTCGAGGCGCTTCCGGATCGGCGTTCCGGCGAAGCCGACCTTGTCGTTGAATTTCGCGGCGATGCCCGGGTCGAAATAATGCTCCTCGAGCGCGATGATCCTGGTTCCGGCCTTGCTCGCCATGGTGCCTCCTCGACGACTTGTTATGTTGCAGCGGCGGACTGTATCAACCGCGGCCCGGCCTGTCAGCCTGCGCCGTGCGCAAGGCCCCGTGCGGGTTTGCGCCGGGCCGCGGGGCCCTGCCCCGCCTGTGACCGCCGTCACCGACGGCTGCGCCGCGATGGCGCATTGTGGCCCCATGTTCCAGATGTTAGCGTTCCGGTCAGTTCCGGGCGGGGGCTGCCGCAGCGACCGCCGGGCCAGGCCATGCTCCCGCCATATTTCCGGGCGAGAAACCGAACTCCGGGAGCTGGAAGGCCAGACGGTGCCGGAACGGGGCCGCGTCGGCCGCGAAGCGGGAAAACCGCAGGGCCGGCCGGAAGAACGAAGAAAAGGCGCGCGAAGACGCATGGCATTGCTCGGGAAGATCATCGGGGGCGCGGCGGGATTTGCCGTGGGCGGACCGCTCGGCGCATTGATCGGCGCGGCCGCGGGCCATGCGGTCGACCGCCTCAGGAGCGCCGAGCCCGAGGAGACCGACGCGACGCGCCAGACCGCCTTCACCATCGCCGTGATCGCGCTTTCGGCCAAGATGGCCAAGGCCGACGGCCAGGTGACGCAGGACGAGATCCGCGCCTTCCGCCAGATCCTCGACGTGCCGGAAGAAGAGCTCAAGAACGTCGGGCGCGTCTTCGACGTGGCGCGCCAGGATGCGCGCGGCTTCGAGCCATACGCCCGCCAGGTCGCGAAGATGTTCGCCGAGCGGCCGGCGGTGCTGGAGGAACTGCTCGACGCCCTGTTCCACATCGCCAAGGCGGACCGCGTCGTCCATCCTCAGGAGGAAGCGTTCCTCAAGGATGTCGCCGCGATCTTCGGCTTCGACGACGCCAAGTTCGCGCGCATCCGCGCCGCCCATCTCGGCGCCGACGGCTCGGATCCTTACGCTATCCTCGGCGTGCGCCACGATGCCTCCGACGACGAGGTGCGCGCCGCCTGGCGCCAGCTGGTGCGAGAGAACCATCCCGACAAGCTGATGTCGGAGGGCCTGCCGAAGGATTTCATCGAGATGGCGTCGGCGAAGATGGCGACGATCAACGGCGCGTGGGAGCAGATCCGCAAGAAGCGCGGGATCAGGTAGCCGACCGCCGGGCGGGTGCGGGTCGCCGGCCGGCCGGCCGGGGCAGAAGGCTGTCCATTTCTGACAGGACGCCGTCGAGCTCGCGAAGAGCCTCCGCGGCGAATTTCGGTTGCGGGTCCGCACCGGCCAGAAGCGGCGGGCGCCCGCCGGACGATGTCGGAATGCCGGTCGCACGATCGATCGCCTCGAACAGGATGGGCTCGTTGATCGGCTTCGAGACGTAGTCGTTCATTCCCGCATCGAGATAGCGCTCGCGGTCGCCTTTCATGGCGTTTGCCGTCAACGCTATGATCGGGATCCGCGACACCGGACCGTAGAGGCGGCGAATCGCGGCGGCTGCCGTGACACCGTCCATCTCGGGCATCTGGACATCCATGAGAAGCACGTCGTAGGACCGTTGACGCAGGGCTTCGAGCGCCTCGACGCCGTTGCCGACGATCTCGACCCGGTGCCCCTGGCGTCCCAGGATTGCGGCGATCACCTGCTGGTTGACCGCATTGTCCTCGGCAACGAGGATTTCGAGCCTCCGGCCCGAGCTCCGCGCCGGTGCGGCCGGTTCGGGCGTCGCCGAAATCGGCGTGCCGACGGGGCAGCGGATGGTGAACCAGAACGTGCTGCCTGCGCCCGCGTCGCTGCTCACTCCGATATCGCCGCCCATGAGCTCCGCGAGCTGCTTGGATATGGCAAGGCCAAGGCCCGTGCCGCCGAACCGCCGCGTGATCGAGCTGTCGGCCTGGGAGAAGCGTTCGAACAGGCGCGACCGGTCGCTCGGCGACAGACCGACACCCGTGTCCTGAATGCGGAACCGCAGCTCCACCATGTCGTCGGGGCCCGTGCGGTGTTCGACCGAAATGCGGACGCTTCCCGTCTCGGTGAACTTGATCGCATTGCCGAGCAGATTCAGAAGAATCTGGCGAAGGCGGCTGGGATCGCCGACGAGGCAGGGCGGCAAGTCGTCCGGAACGTCTGCGCTGAACGAAAGCCCCTTGCCGAGTGCCCGTGGGGCAAGGAGCGCCATCGCGCTCTCGAGGGTTTCGCGCGGACTGAAATCCGTCTCCTCGATCTCGAGCCTTCCGGCCTCCATCTTCGAATAGTCGAGAATGTCGTTGAGGATACGAAGCAGCGTCTCGGCCGACTCGGTTGCAGTGCGGATGCACTTGCGCTGCTCGTCGTCCAGGCTGGTATGGGCGAGCTGGCCGAGCATGCCGGTGACGCCGTTCATCGGCGTGCGGATCTCGTGGCTCATCGTCGCGAGGAACATCGACTTCGCTTCGTTCGCCCGCTCCGCCAGTTCCTTCGACGCCTTGAGCTCGAATTCGCGCTGCTTCATGTCGGTAATGTCGACGCGGAAGCCTACCGTCCCGCCGTCGGCCGTCCGGCGTTCGTCGATACGGAGCCATCGTCCGTTCGCGAGCCGCTGTTCGACCGGCCGGCCGGGATGGCGGTGCATCCGGATCCGGTCGCGGATCCACGTTTCCTTGTGGGCCGCGGCATCGGGGTACTGACCGTGTTCCACGCCGAAACGCAGAATCTGCTCGAAGGTCGCACCGGGAACGATGGCAGGCGCGCTTTCCGGATAGAGCTCGCGGTACCGCTGGTTGCAGATCACGAGGCGATCGTTCGAATCGTAATAGACAAAAGCGTCCGAGAGCGTCTCGATCGCATCGACGAG
>JAYOEF010000133.1:0-6692 GCA_038106605.1 Alphaproteobacteria bacterium | reverse complement strand
AGAATATTCTCGATATATCTTGATTTTCGATATATCGAGATATATATCGCTGCCTGTAGAAAGGACCACAGGTATGAAACACAGACACATCGACCCGAACGAAAACCGCCACGGCGGGCATCACGGCGGGCATCACGGCGGCCGGCACGGCCATGGAGATGGCCATGGGCACCGGCGCGGGGGACGCCGCGGCGGACGGCTGTTCGACTACGGCGAGCTTCGCCTGCTCGTGCTCACGCTGATCGCCGACGGGCCGAGCCACGGCTACGAGCTGATCAAGGGCATCGAGGAACGCTTCGCAGGCGCCTACAGCCCGAGCCCCGGCGTCATCTACCCGACGCTCTCCTGGCTCGACGACATGGGCTACGCCGAGCTCGACCTGGAAGAAGGCGGGCGCAAGCGCTACCGCATCACGACGGAAGGCGAGGCCTTCCTCGCCGCCAACCGCGATGCCGCCGACGCGCTCCTCGCGCGCACCGTGCCCGCGGGCCTCGGCGCGCGGCCGGCGCAGGTCGTGCGCGCCATGGAAAACCTGAAACTGGCGCTCCGCCTCCGGTTCGAGAACGGACCGGTCGACGCCGACGCCGCCAACGCCATTGCCGCCGCGATCGACGCGGCCGCCGTCAAGGTGGAGCAATCCTGATGAACGACACCGTCACCCCCGCCGCGTCGCCGCTCGGCGCGCGCAGCACCGCCGCGGTCCCGACCGCGGCGGCGAGCCGCTACCTCCAGCAGCTCTGCAAGCATTTCGCCCACAAGCGCCCCGTGGAGTTCGACAAGATGTCGGGCGTCATCACCCTGTCGGCGGGCGACTGCCGCCTGAGGGCGGAAGACGACGCGCTGATGCTCGACCTCGCGGCAGCAGATGCCGGGAGCCTCCTCGGGCTGCAGGAGACCGTCGAGCGCCACCTCGTCCGCTTCGCCTTCCGCGAGGAGATGCGGATCGACTGGCGCGCCGCATAGACAGGACCGAGCCGCCCCGCGGAATCTCGCCACACCCTGCGACACGAACGCCCTCCGTATCCGCCGGCGACGGATTGTGCCGCGCGCCGCGTGCGCCTGATGCGGGCCTTCACCGTCCGGACGTCTCGTCCGGACGAAACGCGGGAGTTCGATCTTGAACAGCTACTTCGACCGCTACGCCACGCCGCTGATCACCGGCTTCTTTATCGTTTCGGCGGTGTCAGGCATCGCGCTCTTCTTCCGCTGGACGCCGTCGGCGTTCCACGCGATGCACGAGTGGCTCAGCATGGTGCTGCTCGTCCCGTTCGCGCTGCATCTGTGGAAGAACTGGCGCGGCCTCGTCGGCTATCTCAAGCGCAAGTCGCTCGTGATCCCGCTCGCGCTTTCCGTGCTCGTCGCGGTGCCGTTCGCTTATAGCGGCCTCACCGCGTCCTCGGGCGGCAGTCCGGCGGGGCGCACCATCGGCCTCCTCACCGGCACGCCCGTCTCCGTCCTCGCTCCGGTCCTGAAGACGACGCCCGACGCGCTGGTCGCGAAGCTGAAGGAAAAGGGCTATGTCAACGCGGCACCCGACAGCACGCTCAGTGCGCTCGCCGCCGGCGGCGGCGCGCCAGGCCGATCCCGGCAAAACCGAGACCGAAGACCGCGAGCGTCGCCGGCTCGGGAACGGGCAGCGTATACTCGGTGCTGACGGTATCGAAGATCCGGATGTAGTCCACCGAGCCGGCCGGATAATCGTTGCGCACCCCGCCGCTGTCTTCGTCCATGAAGAAATTCAGGATGTTGCCGCTCGCGAACGCATAGTTGTTCGCGTCGGTGAAGGCGAACTGCTGCAGCCCGTCGACATAGCCTTTGACCTCTCCGGTCCCGCCATCGCGCGTGAAGGTCACAACCATGTCGGTAAGGGCAAAGATCTCGGTCGGGCCATTTGCCTGCGGCGACGCGCTCTCGAAGAAAAGATGATCGACGTCGCCCGAATTCGGCCCCCGCCGGACATACAGGCCTTCGTCAGCCGTCCTGTCCTTGAAATCGACGATCTTCTTCCACCGTTGGTCGAGGTTGGACAGCTGGAACTTGATCTCGATCGCGTAGGTCGCCGGGTCGGAGAATGCGCTTGTCAGGCGGAGCCCCTGGCCCGCGTCGAAGCTGTATAGACCGCTCGTCGCGAGACTGCCGCCCGAAGCGACAAGATCCGCGCCGTTACCGAGCGTGTCGGTGAGATCGCCGTTGAAGTCGTAGCTGTTGACGAGCGCGGCAGAGGCCGGCGCTGCGGCGGCAATGCCGATTCCGAAAGTCAGTGCTGCGAGAGAGCGGCAGGCGAAGGTGGGAAATCCGGACATGGCGCGATCCTCCAAGCGTTTCGTTCTGTATCTAACGAATTTCTCGCAAGAATCGTGCCAGATTCAAAATTCTCGAATTTGCAAGGCGTTACAGTCGCGGAATCCGGACTTCGCGAATTATTTGTAAACTATTCCGACAGCAGAAACGGACAACTACCCGCGGCGCGCGCGACGCCGCCCAAGGCCGATCCCGGCGAGGCCGAGCCCCAGGATCGCGAGGGTCGCCGGCTCCGGCACGGCAGACGTGCCGCCGATCTGCATCTCTCCGCCGAGGATGTTGCCGGTCAGCCCCGCGATCTGGACCGTTTCGATGACCTGTCCGGTCCGGTCGAAATTCACGATCGTCCATCCGCTCGCGGAGTTGGTGCCCAGGCTCCAGAAACTGTCCGACGCCTCTTCGTAGGACAGACCCCAACCGGTCGAGCCCGCGACGGTGAAGGATCCGAGGAGCGTGCCGTCGAGCGCATAGTTGCGGAGCCCGGCGTTCGAGCCGCGTTCCTTCACCCAGAGCGTGTCCGTGCCGGTATCGAACGTGATGCCAGCCCAGTTGAAGTTCGACCCGAGGTTGGTGATCGTGAACAGGACCGAACCGTTCGACCAGTCATCATCGAACATCTTCACGCGGTGCGTCACCTGCTCGAGCGAATAATTGTGTCCGGCGCCGTCGGTCGCGCCGTCCCAGCCGCTCGAGAGCGTGTTTGAGTTGGTGTAGGTCGCCCCCGTCGGTGTGCCGTCGAGCGCGTATTCGCGGCCGAAATTGTTGCCGCCGCCGCCGGCGAAAGTGCGCACAGTGTCATCGATCGCTATCGGATATTCGTGGTCGGGGACGCTCCCGGTCACGATCGTCTGGACGAGACTGTTTCCCTGGACGACGTAGATCCGGCTCTGGTCGCCGGCGGTCAGCCAGTACGGCGTCACCGGGCCCGCAAGTGCGGCCGAGGCGGCGGCGAGCACGGCGGCGGAGGCCGAAGCGGCAAGGAAACAGCGAAGACGACGTACGGGCATGATCGGCTCATTTTTCAGTGACAGGCGGCGTTCAGGGACGGGAAGCGCCATCCAGCGGATGGCCGCATACCTACGCATTCATTTCGGAAGCAATTTTCATGCCAGACCCCAGGTCCGGCGGAATTCCGCCCGTCAGCGCAAGCGCGACACCCTGGTCTTCGATCCGATTGTAAAAACCGCCGACACAGGCCGGGCCGGTCGACCCTCAGCCGCGCCGGCGCCGCCGCGCAAGACCGATCCCGGCAAGGCCGAGCCCGAAGACCGCGAGGGTCGCGGGCTCGGGCACCGACGGCTCGATCGCCTCGGTCGTGCGGATGCCGAAGGTGAAGCCGTGCCACGTCTCGGGTGTGGGAACCACCCAGGTGAAGGTCGAGAAGGTGCCGATGAACTGGATCGTGCCGTGGCCCTCTGCACCGCGCAGGATATCGCCGGAAAGCTCGGTCAGTGCGCTCGCGCTGCCGCCGAAATGGCCGACGCCCTGGCTGACGATGTCGAACGGCGAATCGAAGTCGTAGGTGGTCGGCACGCCGCCCTGGCCGAGGCTCAGGATCGCCATGATGGGATCCTTGATCGGCTCGGAAAGGGTCACGCGGTAGGTCTGGTTGACGCCGCCGACGAGCGCCAGGATGTCGCTGTCGGGCGGAGCGTTGTCGACCTCGGTGCTGATGTAAGGCGCGCCGCCGTTGGCCGCCCAGTAGTTGGTGCCGCCGTTGGTCTGCGCGAAATAGAGCGATCCGGGCGTATTGTTCGCGTTGATCGCCTCGAAGGTGACGGTCACCGTCGACGTGTCGGGAAGGGTGATCGTGCCGGATGCCGTGCCGCCCGCGACGTTCGCGGACGTCCAATCTACGTAGTAGTAGGGAGCCGCCCCGGCGGCAGCGGGAACGAGAAGTGCGGCAAGCGCGGCGAATGCGAGTTTCTTCATTTCAGCACCCCGAATCCGGTTTCAACGCCGTAACACGTTTCGTCATGCAAGAAACGTGCCGAATCCGGAAACGACGAATAATCAATAGCTTAGGAAAATCCGCTTCGCCGCACCGGGAAGACCCGTCAAAAATTCCGACGCCGGTCCCCGCCTACCCCTTCGCCCTCTCGATGGCCTTCGCGATCATGTCGCGCGCGGTCGCAGCGTCGCGCCAGTCGCCGATCTTCACCCATTTGCCGGGCTCCAGGTCCTTGTAGTGCTCGAAGAAGTGCTGGATCTGCTCCAGCGTGATCGGCGGCAGGTCGGCGACCTCGTGGACGTTCTCGTAGCGCCGCGTCAGGTGCGGCGACGGCACGGCGACGATCTTCTCGTCCATGCCGCTGTCGTCCTCCATCATCAGCGCGCCGATCGGCCGCACGTTGATGACGCAGCCGGGCACGAGCTGGCGCGTATTGCAGACCAGCACGTCGATCGGGTCGCCATCCTCGGACAGCGTATGCGGCACGAAGCCGTAATTGCCGGGATAGGTCATCGGCGTATAGAGGAAGCGGTCGACGACGAGGACGCCCGCCTCCTTGTCCATCTCGTACTTGATCGGCTGGCCGCCGACCGGCACCTCGACGATGACGTTGACGTCGTCGGGCGGGTTGCTTCCGACGGGAATGGCCTCGATGCGCATGGTCGTTCTCCTCTGGCGCGCTCGCTCGCGGCCATCTTAGGGGCCATCCATGCGGAATGCGTGAAAAAGACATACAAGGCGCGCCACAAACCCGACCCATTCCCGTTTGACTTCGCGGCCCGCCCGTCCGACTCTCCGCCGCCATGAAACCCTCCGACATCGCGCTTTCCGTTCTCGTCATGGCGGTCTGGGCGTCGAACATCGCGGCCGCGCGGCTCGCGGCGGCGGAGCTTCCGGGCTGGTTCCTGATCGCCGTCCGGATGACGGTGATCCTCGTCGTCCTGCTGCCCTTCATGCGGTTTCCGCGCGCGCATCTCGGGAAGATCTTCCGGCTGTCGCTGACCATGGGCACGCTCCATTTCGGCCTGATGTTCGTCGCGCTCGAGCACATCCACGTCGGCACCGCGGCGCTGATCATGCAGACCTCGGTGCCGTTCGCCGTCCTCCTCGCCTGGATCGTGTTCCGCGAGCCGCTCGGCTGGGGGCGCGCGGCCGGCATCGCGATCTCGTTCTCGGGCATCGTGCTGATCGTCGGCGAACCGCACGCCGCCGACGACCTTCTTTTCATCGGCATGGCGCTGGTCTCCGCCTTCTGCTTCGGCATCGCCAACCTCCAGCTCCGCGGGCTCGGCGGCGTCAACGCGTTCTCGATCAACGGCTGGCTCGCGCTCTTCTGCGTGCCGCAGATGTTCCTGATCTCGCTCCTGACCGAAACCGGCCAGTGGCAGGCGCTCCGCGCGATCAGCTGGGAGGCCGCGGTCGCGATCCTCCACATGGGCATCGTCGTCAGCGTCGTCGGACACGGGCTGTGGTACCTGATCGTGCCGCGCTACCGCACCAACCAGACCATGCCGTTCACCCTGCTGATCCCCGTCTTCGGCGTCTCGTTCGGCGTGCTGCTCTTCGGCGAGCCCGTCACCTGGCGTGTGATCGCGGGCGGGCTCGTCACCGTCACGGGCGTCGCCATCGTCATATTCCGGAAACCGGAAGCGTTGCCGGTGCCGTCGGAGGGCCTCGCCGAGCCGCCGCCCCCGGCTTTGACGGGCGGCCTGCCGCGCGGGGGTACGCCGTGAGCGCGTCGCCAGAAATGCGCTTGCGCCCCTCGCCGAATTTCGGGGCGCGGCGTGCCGCGATCGACATGGTGGTGCTCCACTATACCGGCATGGACAGCGCCGCCGCCGCGCTCGACCGGTTGTGCGATCCGGCGGCCGAGGTCAGCGCGCACTATCTCGTCGACGAGGATGGAACAATCTGGTCCCTGGTCGACGAGGAGAGGCGCGCGTGGCATGCCGGCGTCTCGTCGTGGCAGGGTGCTGCCGACATCAACGACCGCTCCGTCGGCATCGAGATCGTCAATCCCGGCCACGAGTTCGGCTACCGCCCGTTCCTCGATACGCAGATGCGCGCCGTCGAGACGCTGCTCGCGGACATCCTCGCCCGCCGTTCCATCGACCCGGCCCGCGTCGTCGGACACTCCGACGTCGCCCCCGCCCGCAAGCAGGATCCGGGCGAGCTGTTCGACTGGCGGCGCCTCGCGGCCAAGGACCTTGCGATATGGCCCGAGCAAGACACCGGAACGCCACCGGCAGCGGAAAGCGATGCCCCCGCGCTCCTCGCCGCCATCGGCTACGACGCGGCGTGTCCAACAGAAGACGCCGTGCGCGCCTTCCAGCGCCGCTTCCTGCCGCGCCATCTGACCGGCCGGCTCGATCCGCCGACGCTCGTCCGCCTCGCCGAGGTCGCCCGCGCCCTCGCTTGACGCGGTCCCCGTCCGGGCCCA
>JAYOEF010000132.1:6852-10855 GCA_038106605.1 Alphaproteobacteria bacterium | reverse complement strand
GCCCCAGGCGCCCGCGGCGGCGCCCGCGTCCGGCAGTGCCGGCAGCGGCGGCAAGACGGGCGGCGAGCGTTGGTCGCGCGATCCGATCGACACCGCGCCGCTCGGGATGCTCGACGCCAACATCGACCTCGGCGCGGAAGCGCTCCTCTATAAGACCTTCCGCGTCGACAAGCCGAAGATCCTCGCCGTGCTCAAGGACAAGGTGCTCGACGTGAAGCAGGTGTCGGGCAAGATGTTCGACGGCGGCTTCGAGATGAAGGGCACGCTCGACGGGCGCGACGTGCCCGCGATGAACACCACGCTTCAGATCGACAAGGCGAACGTCGGCAAGGCGCTGTTCCAGGCCGCCGCCTTCGACATCGCGAGCGGCACCCTGACCTACGGCATGAACCTGCAGTCGAAGGGCCGGTCGCAATACGAGATGATCAAGGCGCTCAACGGCGGCGGCAGCATCGACGTCGCCAACGGCGAGGTGAAGGGCTTCGATCTCAAGTCGGTCAGCGACAGCCTGAAGAACAAGAAGGACGTTGCCGGCATCCTGTCGATCCTGGGGTCGGCGATGGGCGGCGGGACGACCAAGTTCACGAAGCTCGCCGGCACCTTCGCGATCAAGGACGGCGTGATGCGGACGAACGACCTCAAGATTGCCGCAGATGCGGGTGCGGGTACGACGGTCGGCTTCGTCGACCTGCCCAACTGGAACATGGACATGCAGGCCGAGTTCCGCCTGACCGAGCATCCGCGCGCGCCGGCGATCCGCGCCCGAGCCGTCGGTGCGCCGGACGACCCGCGGCGCATCTTCGATTTCAACGAGATCCAGAAATGGCTCGTCCAGGAAGGCGTCGGCGGGCTGATCCAGAAGTTCCTGTCGGGTGCGAAATCGGGGAGCGGTTCCTCGTCTTCTTCGGGCACGACCTCGGGCTCGTCTTCGTCCGGTTCGTCATCGGGAACGACGCAGCAGCAGGAGAAGCCGAAGGAGATCAATCCGACCGACGTGCTCAAGGGGTTGCTTAAGGGCCTCGGCCGTTAACCTTGGGGCCGGTTCCCGGATCGGTTGCCATGTGTCGGAAAATTTGACGAATTCCGGCGACTCTCTCGTTATCCGTATTGCAACCCATTGAAAACGCTTGTTCTGCAAACGTGGCACGCTTTTTGCATTCCTGACGAAACCAGTAGTTTTCTATCGGTATCGGGTCAGGGAAACGCCATCATGAAGAAGTTGCTCGCCTCCATCGCCGTCGTCGGTGCCTTCGCTTTCAGTACGACCTCCGCAAACGCCACGATCGCGACGTTCTTCGACGATTACACGGCCGGTCCGGCCACCTTCGACAGCACTGTCGCCGGGGCCGGCGGCACGGTGGTCTTGGACAACTGGGCGAGCCTGCCGACTGCAACGTCGATCGCGCGCACCGATTACACGATCACGAAGAACAACGGCGCGATCATGAACCCCGGCCCGTACTCCTACGGCGCGGTTTCGACGTCGGGCGAGACGATCAACATCAACCCCTCGAGCACCGACGTGAACGCCTCGCGCGCCGGCAGCGCGCTGCGGTTCACCTTCACGACCGCCGTGAACGCCATCGGCTTCGAAGTCGGCGACTGGGCGACCTGCTGCACGCCGTCCAGCCTCTACATCTCCTTCGACGGCGGCGCGCCGATCCTCGTCGGCACCTCGCTGACCCCCGGCGACCAGTTTCTCACGGCGGGAACGGCGAACGTGTTCGTCGGTGCCATCGACGACACGGCGAGCTTCTCGGTGGTCGAGTTCTGGGGCGACGGCCTCGGCGAGTTCCTCGTTGCGGGCGGCACGATCCGCTACGCCAACGTCGCGGAGAACTCGCTCCCGCCGTCGGTGCCGGAACCCGGCATGCTGGCGATGTTCGGCCTCGGGCTCGTCGGCCTCGGCCTTGCGCGGCGGCGCCGCACGGCCTGACAAATCTCGCTATAGCGAATTCGGGACGGCGGCCTTCGGGCCGCCGTTTCCGTTTGAGCGTCAGCCTTTCGCCGCCCGCTTCGCCGCGTCTAGCACGTAGAGGCGGATCGCCGACGACAGGTTGGTTTCGCGTGCGTCGTCGATTTCGGCGATCAGCGCGTTGACCGAGAGGCCGCGACGCCGCGCATCCTGTGCAAGCTCGTCCCAGAACGCGTCTTCGAGCGAGACCGACGTGCGGTGACCGGCGATGGTGACCGAGCGCTTGCGGAGGCTCACGGTTTCTTCTTCTTTGTCCTGGGGGGCGGCGACGGCTTCGTCATCGCTTCGGGTTTCACCCAGCGGTCGAACTCCGCCGCCGTCACGTGGCCGCTGGCGACGGCCGCCTCGCGGAGCGACAGGTTTTCCGCCCACGCGGTCTTGGCGATCGCCGCCGCGCGGTCGTAGCCGATGTGCGGGCTCAGCGCGGTCACCAGCATGAGGGAGCGCTCCATGAGTTCGCGGATCCGCGCCTCGTTCGCCTCGATGCCGTCGACGCAGCGGAGCGCGAAGCTCTCGGACGCGTCGGCCAGCAGCCGGATCGACTGCAGGAGGCCGTAGGCGAGCACCGGCTTGAAGACGTTGAGCTGGAGGTGGCCGTGCGATCCCGCGACGGTGATCGCAGTGTGATTTCCGATCACCTGCGCGCACACCATGGCGAGCGCCTCGGCCTGGGTCGGGTTGACCTTGCCCGGCATGATCGACGAGCCGGGCTCGTTCGCGGGCAGGATCAGCTCGCCGAGGCCGGCGCGAGGGCCCGATGCCAGCAGGCGGATATCGTTCGCGATCTTCATCAGCGAGACCGCGAGGACGTTGAGCGCGCCCGACATCTCGACCACGGCGTCGTGCGCGGCCATGGCCTCGAAACTGTTGGGCGCGGGGCGGAAGCGGATGCCGGTCATCGCATGGAGCCCGCGGCAGAAGCACTTCGCGAAGCCGGGTGCGGTGTTGATCCCGGTGCCGACGGCGGTCCCTCCCTGCGCCACGGCGAGGAGATGCGGCATCGCGGTCTCGATGCGTTCGATCCCCGCCTCGACCTGGCGCACCCAGCCGGAGAATTCCTGGCCGAGGGTGAGGGGCGTCGCATCCTGCAGATGGGTGCGGCCGATCTTCACAATCTTCGCGAACGCCTTCCGCCGCCCGTCGAGCGACTTCCCGAGCAGCGCGAGCGCGGGCAGCAGCAGGTCCCCGATCTCTATGGCGGCGGCGATGTGCATGACGGTCGGGAAGGAATCGTTCGACGACTGGCCGAGATTGACGTGGTCGTTGGGGTGTACCGGATCCATCGCGCCGAGGGGGGCGCCCAGGATCTCGTTCGCGCGGTTCGCGATCACCTCGTTGGCGTTCATGTTGGTCTGGGTGCCGGAGCCGGTCTGCCAGACGACGAGCGGGAAATGGTCGGCGAGCGCACCGGTCGCGACCTCGTCGGCGGCGCGGACGATGGCGCGGCCGCGGCGGCGGTCGAGGAGGCCTAACTCCATGTTGGCGATCGCGGCGGCCTTCTTCTGGAGGCCGAAGGCTCGGATCAGCACGTCCGGCATGCGCTCGGTGCCGATCGGGAAGTTCTCGAGGCTCCGCTGCGTCTGTGCGCCCCAGTAGCGGTCGGCCGGCACGCGGACGGTGCCGAGGCTGTCGCGTTCGGTGCGGAAGGAGAGCTTCGCCATCAGGACGCGCGCCGCTTCTTCTTCGACCGCTTCGCGCCGGCAGCGCGTTTCGCGACCCCGAGCGCATCGCCGCTCCAGCGGAGCAGCGCCTCGCCGTCGTCCCATACCTCCTCGGGCACGCGCCAGTAGCCGAGAGTCGCCGGAACGCCCGCGCGCATGTACGAGAAGGGCTCCGTTCCAGCCGCCTCGAATGCGGGGATCGTTTCGCCGTCGGCCTTGAGATAGAGCGCGTCGTCGACGATCAGGCCGAACATCAGCCCGTCGAGGAATACGCCCGCGCCGCCGAACATGCGCCGCGCCGCGACGGGGCCCAGGGGTGCGAGGCGGAAGGTCACGTCGTCGCGGAAGGACGGGTCGATTGCCATGG
>JAYOEF010000132.1:0-6752 GCA_038106605.1 Alphaproteobacteria bacterium | reverse complement strand
GAGGAGGGCCAGGCCGCGGCGCGCAACAGCGCGATCCAGGTGCTCGCCTGCATCAAGGATGCGCTCGGCGATCTCGACCGCGTGAAGGAGGTCGTGAAGCTCAAGGGCTACGTCAACGTCGATCCCGAGTTCAAGCCGGTCTCGGCGGTGATGAACGGCGCCTCCGAGCTGTTCAACGAGCTGTGGGGCGAGCCCGGCCGCCATGCGCGCACCGCGATCGGAGTCGCCTCGATGCCGTTCGGCGTCGCCATCGAGGTCGAGGGCATCTTCGAAGTGGAGTGAGCGGGCGTTGCCTAGTCGAGCGTCGACAGCCACTCGACGACCATCTCCTTCGCGTCCTCCGGCGTCTTCACGTGATTGCTGGAGATCACCTCGAACCTGTTCTTCGGGTTTCCGGGGAGGCGGTCCCAGATCAGCCGCCGGCCGTAGTCCGACACCCGGTCGCTGTCGGCGCTGACCCAGAGGACGGGGACGCCCGGACGGAAATTCTGCGCGTTGTTGCGGTCGCCCGCCGGGCCGTCGGGGGCGAACCAGCTCCAGAACACGTCGGCGCGGACCGTCCGCGTCGACCGCTCTCCCTGGTTGAGATCGGGATATTCGCCGGTCTCGGCCCCCTTGCCGCCATCGATCAGTGCCTTCGCGCGGGCGACGTCGGCGCCGAAATTGTTGCGGAAGAAATTGTTGCTCGGCACGTGGCCGTAGGCGAGGAGGACGACGGCGGCGAGCCCGTCGCGCCGCGCGCCGTAGCCGAGCGAGGCGTTCGCGCCCATGCTGTGCCCCGCGACAACGATGCGCTTCGCGCCGGCTGCCCGGAGCCGTTCGACGGCGGCGTCGATCTCCTTCATGGAATCGTCGTAGGTGCGGTCGTAGATGCGGTCGCGCGACCATGGCATCAGCGGCGTCTCGACCTTCCCGCCGGCAGCGCGGACGGCCTCCGCGAGCCGGTCGATAAGCTTGGTGCGCCCGCCCTTGCCGTGCATCAGGACGACGCCGACATCTTTGCCGTCGAGCGGACCGGCGGCCGCGGGCGGAACGGAAACGGACAGGGAGAAAAGAAGGACGGCGAAGGACGCGAAGGCCGCGAGGCGACGCAGGACGGACATGTGAACGGCCCTTTCTCGGAAACGCGGCGGCGATCCTACGCCCGGCGCGTCTGTAGCGGAAAGGCGGATTCGACGGGCTGCGTGGCGGCGGTCGCTGATCTGCATCAATGCGCCCGTTCCCGGGATCGGGCAGGATCGGACCATCTCAATTCTTCGTCGGAAGGCCCGAAATGAATCACCATCACCGCAAGGTCCTGCATTCCCTGTTCGCTCACCCCGTGAGCGGAAACGTCTCGATGAAAGACGTCGAAAGCGTCTTCCGCGAGATGGGCGGCGAGGTGAAGGAAGCGAATTCCGGCAAGCTCCACGTCGTGCTCAAGGGACGCAGCGCGAACTTCGCGCACGGCGGCCACAGCCTGCCCAAGGAAGAGGTGATCGCGATCCGGAAATTCATCGAGGGCTGCGGCATCGACCCCGAGCGAGACTATCCCGCCTGAGGCGTCCGGCGGCGCCTGAACAGCTAGGTCCCGTGCCGTGAACCCGGTTCGCAAGACGCGGCCGATGGTGCCCGCCTGCCCGTGATGTATCATCGACGGGAACAGGGACACGGGAGCCGGGCATGAAGGTCGCGACGGGAATGCACTGGGGCCGCCTCGAGGCGGTCGTCGAGAACGGCAGGATCGTGGAAACGCGTCCCTTCGGCGCCGACGCGGAACCGACGCCCATCGCCGGCACGGTCGCGAGCGCCGTCCACCACGAATGCCGGATCGCGCGTCCGGCGGTACGCAAAAGTTTCCTCGAGAAGGGCCATGCGGCGGGCGGCAAGGGCCGCGGCGTGGAGCCTTATGTCGAGGTGCCGTGGGACGAGGCGCTCGATCTCGTCTCGGGCGAGCTGCGCCGCGTGCGCGAGACCTACGGCAACGAGGCGATCTTCGCGAGCTCCGGCTGGGGCAGCGCGGGAAGCCTGCACGATCCGCAGACGGCGATGGGACGCTTCTTCTCGCAGTTCGGCGGCTTCGTCAGCCAGGTGACCAACTACAGCTTCGGCGCCGCGATCGTCATCGTGCCGCGGATTGTCGGCGCGCTGACGCCCGTGGTCGGGCCGCACGAGACCTGGGAGGCGATCGGGCGTCACGCGAAGCTGTTCGTCTCGTTCGGCGGTCTCGCCTCCAAGAACGGGCAGGTCAATTACGGCGGCACCGGCCGCCATGAGACGCGGCACGCGCTCCGTCGCGCGCACGACGCCGGCACCGCGTTCGTCTGCATCACGCCCAATCGCGACGACGTGCCCGCGGGCATCGATGCCGAATGGATCCCGATCCGGCCCAACACCGATACGGCGCTCGTCCTCGGACTTGCCCACACGCTTCTCGCAGAGGGGCTCCACGACACGGAATTCCTCGCCCGCTGCTGCACAGGCTTCGAGCCGTTCGCACGCTATCTCCGGGGCGACGACGACGGTGTCGCGAAGGACGCCGACTGGGCGGCCGCGATCACCGAGATCGATGCGGACCGCATCCGCTCGCTCGCCAGGCGCATGGCGGGCTGCCGCACGATGCTCAACGGCAGCTGGTCGGTGCAGCGCGGCGACCACGGCGAGCAGGTCTACTGGTCCATCGTCTCGCTCGCCTCGATGCTCGGCCATGTCGGCAAGCCCGGCGGCGGCTTCGGTTTCGGCTACGGCGCCATCGCCGGCCACGGGATCGCGCGCCGGCCGGTGCCGCTGCCCAAGCTGGCGACGGGCGAGAATCCGGTGAAGACCTATATCCCGGTTGCGCGCTTCGTCGACATGCTGCTCGCGCCCGGCACCCAATACCGGTTCAACGGCAACGACCTCGTCTATCCCGACGCGAAGCTGATGTACTGGTGCGGCGGCAATCCGTTCCACAAGCAGCAGGACCTCAACCGCGTGCTCAGGGCCTGGCAGGTCCCGGAGACGGTCATCGTGCACGAGCCGTGGTGGAACGCGACCGCGCGGCGCGCCGACATCGTCCTTCCTGCGACGACGCCCCTGGAGCGCAACGACATCGGTGCCTCGCCCTACGACCGCTACTTCATCGCGCAAAAGCAGGCGATTCCGCCCGTCGGCGAGGCGCGGAACGATTTCGACATCTTCGCCGCACTCGCCGGACGGCTAGGTTTCCGAGAGACCTACACCGAGGGCCGCGACGAGATGGGCTGGCTGCGCCACATGTACGACGTCGCGCGCCAGCGGGCGTCGGAACAGGGCGTCGAGATGCCGTCCTTCGACGGCTTCTGGGCGGCGGGGGAGATCGAGTTCGCGCCGCCCGAAAATCCGCCCGCGCCGTTCGCGGCCTTCGTCGCCGACCCGGTAGCGAACCCGGTCAGGACGCCGTCTGGGAAGTTCGAACTGTTTTCCGAGACCATCGCGGGCTTCGGCTACGACGACTGCCCCGGCCATGCTGCATGGATCGAGCCCGCCGAATGGCTCGGCGCACCGGCCGCGCGCGACTATCCGCTCCACCTGATCTCGAACCAGCCGCGCACCCGGCTCCACAGCCAGATGGACTGCGGCGCGGTCAGCGTCGGCGGCAAGGTCGCGGGGCGCGAGGCGGTGCGTCTCAACCCGGCGGACGCGGCGGCCCGCGGTATCTCGGACGGAGACGTGGTGCGGATCTTCAACGGCCGCGGCGCGTGCTACGGCGGCGCGATCGTGAGCGATGCATTGAGACCCGGCGTGATCGAGCTGTCGACCGGCGCATGGTTCGATCCCGAGGACGCGGCACGCATCGGCAGCCCCGACCGCCACGGCAATCCCAATGTGCTGACGCGCGACAAGGGATCGTCGTCGCTCACTCAGACCTGCACTGCGCACACCGCGCTGGTCGAGGTCGAGCGCTGGGACGAGCCGGTCGCACCGGTCACCGTCCACGAGGCGCCGGCGATGGCGGCGCGTTAGGCGTTTCGCCGTCAGGCGGAAAGAGGGTCGAACCCGGTCTCCGGATAGAGCCCGGCCTCGCGGGCGCGGCTGCGCAGGAGGCCGTAGATCAGGTCGACCATCGGCGTCGAAACGCCGAGGAGACGGCCGAGCTCGACGACGGCGCCCGTTATCCCGTCGACCTCCATCGGCCGCCCGGCTTCGAGGTCCTGCAGGATCGAGGTCTTGTGGCCCGCGACCTTGCGCGTGCCCTCGATGCGGCTCGCGATGGTCGCGCCGAACGCGACGCCGAGCGCCTCGCCGACGCGCTGGACCTCTTCCATGATGGCGATGCCGAGATCGCGCAGGTCCTCGCGCTCGACCAGCGGGCCGAGCCGGGACAGGGTGAGCGCGGCGATCGGGCTGAACGAGACGTTGCCCCACATCTTAACCCAGACGTCGGAGCGGATGTCGTCCTGCACCGGCGCCTGCAGGCCGGACGCCTCGAGAAGCTTCGCGACGGCGAGCGCGCGTTCCGAGCGCGTCCGGTCGGGCTCTCCGAGCGCGAACAGCTTGTTGCCGATGTTGCGCACGCGGCCCGGCGAGTCGACCGAGTTGCTCGACGTGATGACGCAGCCGACGACGCGCTCGTTGCCGATCAGTTTCGCGATTTTCCCGCCGGGATCGACGGTCTGCAGGATATGACCGTCGTACTTTCCGGGGTGGGCGTGGAAATACCAGAAGGGGATGCCGTTCTGCGCCGAGACGACGACTGTCTCGGGCCCCAGCAGCGGCTGCATCGCCTCGGCGGCGGCGGTCAAAGAGTGGACCTTGGCCGACAGGAACACGACGTCCTGCGGCCCGAGGGATTTCGGATCGTCGGTCGCGGCGGGCGATACGGTGAATGTCTCGTCGGGCAGTTCGATGGCGAGGCCGTTCTCGCGGATCGCGGCGAGATGGGGACCGCGGGCGATGAGCGAGACTTCGGCGCCGGTCGTCTCCGCCGCGCGCGCGACCATGCCGCCGACGAACCCGCCGACCGCGCCGGCGCCGAATACGCAGAACTTCATCCTCGAGCCGCTCCTGCTCCAATTCCCGTCAGTGATGCGGCGGAGTGTAGAGCACCGACCCGAGGCCCGCTATCGCGGCCCGGACGTGGGTGCCGCTTTTTTAAAGGGGGAACCGGCGTCTTGGTGCGGTGTTTGTTTCACAAGAAACGGACTCATAAAGAAAAAATAATCGATGTTAAAAATATAATTATTCTCCCAAAATTCGGGAAAAAAATATTGTCCTATAATCCCAGAAATATTCTGATAATATGAGCTCTAGAGTTATTAATATTATTTTTTTATGGAGATATTCGATGAATCTCAGAGAGATTGAGGCGGCGACGAAGCCTGCGCTTTTCGGCGTTGCCATCGGCGCGGCGGCGCTGGCGCTCGTCGGCTTCTACTGGGGCGGCTGGGTGACCGGAAGCAAGGCGATGGCGATGGCGGAGCAGGCCGGTATCGAGCAACTCGTGCCGATCTGCGTCGGACAGTTCTCCGCCGATGGCGACAAGGCTGCGAAGCTTGCCGCATTCAAGAAGATCGATTCATGGAAGCGGTCCGAATACGTGATCCAGCAGGGATGGGCGACAATGCCGGGCGCGACGAAAGCGAACAGCGATGTCGCCCGCAACTGCGCGACGAAGATCGCCGGCTGACCCTGCCGGGCGGTTCGCGCTGCCCGGTCCATTCCTCATTGCAAAGGCTCCGCCGGCCGCGCGAGTGCGGTGCGCCGGCGGGCCGGCATCGATTATCAAGGCACAATCCGATGAACAAGCTCGACCGCGGGCTCAAGCATGTCTGCCCCGACTGCGCGACGAAGTATTACGACCTGAAGAGACCCGTTATCGCGTGTCCTAAATGCGGCGCTGCCCCGGCCGCGCCCAAACCCCGGCGCGCCCGCGCGAAGGCGGCGGCTGCGATTGCCAGTAAGCGCTACCCGTAGGCGGTCGCGCTACGGTCGTTTCCAGACGGATTCAGTCCTTTTGGACGGCCGATCGCTCTCGGCCGTGCAGCGCCGCGAGCGCCTTCCACGGTTCGACGGACCACCATCGCCGCGCGGCGCCTGAAGGCGAGGGCAGTACCCAAATTTCCGTCGTCCCCACCCTCGCGTCCTGCGGCCCGTAGTCGCCGAGACCCGTGCCGAGCGCTTCCAGCAGGAACAGCCCGGCCGGCCGGCGGCCGGTGAAGGCGAGAATCCTGGGCGATGCCGCTTCGATGCGGGCCAGAAGCGCGCCCGCGTCGTAGGCAGCGGACGACAGTTCCCGGTCCATGCCGGATTCGTGCTTGGCGAGATCGGTGAGGCCGATGCCGTAGGAGGGTAGCGTGCGGAACTCGCCGGGGCGGAGCAGCCGGTCGGTGAAGCCCGTCTCGGCCAGCGTCGGCCAGAAGCGGTTGCCGGGCCCGGCGTAGTAGGCGCCGGAGCGGGCCGACGCGCTGCTCGCCGCGGATCCGCAGAAGACGGTGACGAGCCCGGGCGCGAGGACGTCGGGCAGCACCGTCATTCGGGAGCGGCGATCAGATGTTGGCGAAGAAGTCGTTGCCCTTGTCGTCGACCACGACGAAGGCCGGGAAGTCCTCGACCTCGATGCGCCAGATCGCTTCCATGCCGAGCTCGGGATACTCGACGCACTCGACCTTCCTGATGCAGTCCTGCGCGAGCCGTGCGGCCGGGCCGCCGATCGAGCCGAGATAGAAGCCGCCGTGCGCCTTGCAGGCGTCGGTGACCTGCTTCGAACGGTTGCCCTTGGCGAGCATGACGAAGCTGCCGCCCTTGGCCTGGAA
>JAYOEF010000131.1:0-10874 GCA_038106605.1 Alphaproteobacteria bacterium | reverse complement strand
CGCCGCTGCTGGATGGCGCCTCTTTTGCGTTCGACGCCGCTTCCCACGTCGCCATCGTCGGTGTCGGCGGCTCCGGCAAGGAGGAGCTGTCGCAGCTGATTGCGCGGCTGATGCTGCCGGGCAGCGGCACGCTCCGCTTCGGCCAGGCACGCGCCGAGGAGATGCCGGAGGCGATCGCGGGTCGGCGCATCACCTATGTTGGGCCGCACGCCTACCTGTTCTCGACGACGGTCCGCGACAACCTGATGTATGGGCTCAAGCACCGGCCGCTGCGGCCCGCCGAATACGACCCCGACGCCAGCGCCGCATACGAGAAATGGGCGCACGAGGCGGCGGCGGCGGGCAACAGCACCGATGACCCGAACGCCGACTGGATCGATTACGAGGCGGCCGGCGCGGAAACGCCCGAGGCGCTGCACGACCGCATTTTCGAGGCGCTCCGCCTCGTCGGGCTCGAGCGCGACATCTACGATCTCGGGTTGCGCGGTACGCTCGACCTCGCGCGCGACGGCCATCTCGCCGACGGCTTCCTGAAGGCGCGCGCGGAATTCCGCGCCCGCCTCGCCGACCCTGCCATCGCGGCGCTGGTCGAGAGCTTCGATCCCGATCTCTATAACGACAACGCGACGCTCGGCGAGAACCTGCTGTTCGGAACGCCGGTGGGGCCGGCCTTCGACATGGACCGGCTCGCCGAGAACAGCTACGTGCTCGAGATCCTCGAGCGCGAGGGGCTGACGGGCGACATGCTCGATGCCGGCCAGCGGATCGCCTCGACCATGGTCGAGCTGTTCGCCGACCTGCCGTCGGGTCATCCGTTCTTCGAGCAGTTCAGCTTCATCTCGTCCGAGGATCTGCCGGAATTCCAGTCGCTACTCGCGCGCATCGGCCGCGAAGGCATGGAGGCGCTCAGGCCCGAGGACCGCACGATGCTGCTGTCGCTGCCGTTCAAGATCTCGCCCGCGCGCCACCGCCTCGGCATCATCGACGACGCGATGCGCGCGCGGATCCTTGCCGCGCGCCGCGCCTTCGCCGAGAACCTGCCGGACCGCTTCGCCGGCGCCGTAGAGTTCTTCGACGTCGCGCGCTTCAATGCCGCCGCATCGCTGCAGGACAACATCCTGTTCGGCAAGCTCGCCTACGGTCAGGCGCGCGGCGCGGAGCGCGTCGGCGAGATCATGGCCGAGGTCATCCGCGAGCTCGACCTGCGGCCCGCGGTGATGGAGGTCGGACTCAATTTCCATGTCGGCATCGGCGGCGGCCGCCTGTCCGGCGCGCAGCGCCAGAAGATCGGAATCGCCCGCGCCGTGCTCAAGCGCCCCGACATGCTGGTGCTCAACGAGGCGACGGCGACGCTCGACGGCGGTTCGCAGGCGGCGATCCTGGCCGGCCTCAAGGAGGCGTTCGCCGGTCGCGGCCTCGTCTGGGCGGTGCACCGGCCGTCGATGGCGCGCGAGTTCGACCGCGCGATCGTGATGCGCTCCGGCAAGGTCGTGGCCGCCGGCGCCATCGCGGAGCTTGATCGCCCGGGCGCGGCGCTCCACGATCTGATCGAGGCGGAATGACCATGACGGCCGACATCGCCGGGTCCGTCCGCCCAAGGAGGGAACCGTGAGCCTGAACGAAGAAGTCGAAGCCCTGCGTAGCGTGCCGCTCTTCGCGAAGATCGAACCGTCCAAGCTCAAGCTTCTCGCCTTCACCAGCGAACGTCTGACCTTCCCCGCCGGGCAGGAGATCTTCCACCAGGGCGACCCGGGCGACGCCGCCTACATCATCCTCGAGGGCCGCGCCGACATCGTGATCGACACGCCCGCGGGCGAGCTCGCGGTCGCCAAGGTCGGCAAGAACGACTTCATCGGCGAGATCGCGATCCTGATCGATGTGCCGCGCACGGCAACGGTGCGCGCCGAAACGCAGCTGACGACGCTCGCCATCACCAAGGACCTGTTCTTCCGCCTGATCAGCGAATTCCCCGAGATGGCGATCGAGATCATGCGCGAGCTCGCGCACCGCCTCGAGGCGACGACCGCGCAGCTGCGCGAGGCCAAGACCGGCGCATGAGCCGTCTCGACTCGTTCATCCGCCGGGTCAGCGCCCAGCGCGACTGCCTCAACCTCGCTGCCGAGCTCGTCGCCGGCATCCCCGGCCCCGTGCTCGAGCTCGGGCTCGGCAACGGCCGCACCTACGACCACCTGCGCGAGCTGTTTCCCGACCGCGAGATCTTCGTCTTCGACCGCCGCGTGGCCGCACATCCCGACTGCATCCCGGAAGAGGCGCATCTCTTCCTCGGCGACATCGCGGAGACCCTGCCCGCCGCGGCGGCGCGCATCGGCGCGAAGGCCGCGCTCGCGCACTGCGACATGGGCACCGGCGAGAAGGAGTCGAATGCCCGGCTCGCCGCCTTCATCGGCCCCGCGGTCGCGAAGCTGATGGCGCCGGGCGGCATCGTGCTCAGCGACCAGGAATACAGCGTCCCCGGCTGGACGGCGCTGCCGCTGCCCGCCTCGGTGCGGCCGGGGCGCTATTTCATCAACCGCGTCGGCGGCTGATCACCCAACTCATTGAAAAACAAGGAATCCGGCCTTAACCCTTCGTTAGGGTTTCGGGCGGGAAACTATATCCACGCTTCTGGTTCATGGGGTTGTTTTGAAAAAAGGAGCGTGAAATCCATGGCGACACGCCTGCGCGACACCGCGCCGAAACCCGAAGCTGACGCGCGCGAGCGCGACGCCGCACCCGAATTCGAGCTCGAACCCAGCAGCCTCGACGAAATGACCCACGCCGAGGCGCTCGCGCTCTACCGCGACGCGGAGGCCAATATCCGCTTTTCCAAGGGGCTGCAGTGGCGCACGGTCGGCGGAACCATAGCGCTCTTCGCGCTGCTCGTTGCGTCGGTCTATTTCGTGCGCGGCGATCCGATGTACGCGCGCGTCGTCGCGTTCCTCACCATCGTACTGTCCTGCGGCGCGATCTACTCGCTGTCGATCCACCAGTCCTGGCAGAAGACGGAGCGGCTCAAGGTCCGCAGGATCGTCGAGAGCCTCTCGAACCTGTCGCAGGACGTCTTCGCGCTCAAGTCGCGGATCGAGGCGAACATCCACCGCTACATCCTGCTCGCCTTCATGATCGTCGTGATCGTGATGATGAACTACGTCGCCTTTTCGCTGCTCGAGCGCTTCTTCAAAAAGGGCTGAGCTGCAGGGTCCGGACGGTCTCTCCCCTCCAGTTGTGGAACGGCGGCGCCCTGTGCGAGAATACCGCAAACCAAGCCGGCGCCGCCGGAACAACGAAAGGGAGACCCAGAAGATGAAATTCCGCACGCTCGCGGTCGCTGCAGCGGGACTCGCCGCACTTCCGTTCTCTACTGCTCCCGCCTCGGCGCAGCAGACCTACACCCTCAAGCTCGCCAACTTCACCTCGACGCAGTCCTCGACGACGCGCTGGTTCGAGACCAAGAAGAAGGAGCTCGCCGAGAAATCCGGCGGACGCCTCAACCTCGAGATTTTCTATGGCTCGTCGATGGGACCGATGCCGCGCCATTACGATCTCGCGCGCACCGGCGTCGCCGACCTCGCCTTCTTCCAGCACGGCGCGACCCGCGACCGCTTTCCGCTGATCGAGCTGACGCATGCGCCCTACCTGTTCCCCGAGGGCGCGAAGGGCGCCGTCGTTGCGGCCAACGTCGCCTACGACATGAAGGAGCCCTACTTCGCCGAGCAGCACAAAGGCACCAAGCTGATCTGGATCGCCTACAACCGTGCGTCGGGCGTCTACGATGCGAAGATGCCGATCCGCTCGCTCGAGGACCTCAAGGGCCGCCGCTACCGCGCGCCGACGCCGACCGATGTTGCCGTGATGAAGGCGCTCGGTGCGCTGCCGATCGGCATGCCGCCGACCGACATGGCGGAGAACCTGCAGAAGGGCACGATCGACGGCGTGGTTACCGACCCGATGGGCGTCCTCGCGTTCAAGCTCGGCGGCATGGTCAAGTACTACACGCCGATGTTCGTCTCTTCGATCAGCTTCGGTCTCGTCATGAACCCCAAGACCTACGACGGCCTGCCTGCCGACCTGAAGAAGATCGTCGACGATCTCGGCTCGCGCGAGAGCTCGATCCAGATGGGCACGTGGAGCTGGGGCGAAGACTTCCCGCGCTTCCTCGAATACATGAAGGAGGCGAAGCTCGAGAACGTGCAGATGGCACCCGAAGCCGAGAAGGCGATGCGTGCCCGCGCCGAGGCGGTGATGGGCGAACGCGTGGCGGAGCTCGAGAAGAAGGGCCTGCCGGCGAAGGCCGTCTACGCCAAGCTCAAGGAACTGTCGGCCAAGTACTCCAAGTAAAGACCGGCCGATCCCGCCATGACATTCGTGATTTCCGCGGCGGCGCGCGCACTCTCGCGCATCGCCGCGGTCTTCCTTCTCGGAATGGTCGCTCTCAACGTCGCCGACGTCGCGCTACGGTCGGGATTCAATGCGCCCATCTTCGGAACCTACGAGATCATCGAGCTGTTCCTCGCGGCGGTGGCGTTCCTCGCCATCCCGGAGGCGTTCCTGCATGACAAGCACATCGCGATCGAACTGATCGACCAGGTGGTGCCGCCGTGGGTCGTCGACATGCTCCGCGTGTTCGGCACGCTCTGCGTCCTCGCGTTCCTCGGCCTCCTCACCTGGCACATGGTTCAGCCCGCGCTCGACTACATCGAATTCAGCGAGGTCACGATGGACCTCAGTATCCCGCTGATCTGGAAGGCGGGCCTCATCCTCGCCGGCGTCGCCGTCTCCTGCCTCGCGGTCTGCGTCATCCTCGCCCGCGACGTCTCTACCCTCCTGAAAGGCGGACCCCGGCCGTGACTCCACAGCTCATCGGCGCCTACGGCATGGTCGCTCTGATCCTGCTGACGTTCCTCCGCGTGCCGCTCGGCGCGGCGATGGGTCTCGTCGGCCTCGTCGGCTACGCCCTGATCGACGGCTGGGACAAGGCCTTCATCGTCTTCGGCACCACGCCCTATTCGCTCACCGCCTATTCGTTCTCGGTGCTGCCGCTGTTCATCCTGATGGGCGCGGTGGCGAGCCGGTCCGGCATGTCGCAGGAGCTCTTCGTCGCCGCCAACGCCCTGTTTGCCGGCCGCCGCGGCGCGCTGCCGATGGCGACCATCGGCGCCTGCGCGGGCTTCGGCGCGATCAGCGGATCGTCGCTCGCGACCGCCGCCACCTTCACCCAGATCGCTGTGCCGGAAATGCGGCGCTACGGCTACGACGAGCGGCTTGCGACCGGCTCGGTCGCCGCCGGCGGCACGCTCGGCATCCTGATCCCGCCGTCGGTCATCATGGTGATCTACGCGCTCGCCGCCGAGGAATCGGTGCCCGAGCTGTTTGCCGCGGGCATGATTCCGGGGCTCCTGCTAGCCTCGCTCTTCGTCGTCACCATCTGGGTCGTGGTCAAGCTGCGCCCCGAATGGGCGCCGCCAAGCGAGAAGATGCCGTGGAACGAGCGCATCCGCGCGGCGACGGCGATGTGGAAGCTCGCCCTCCTGTTCGGGCTCGCGGTCGGCGGCATCTATACCGGCTGGTTCAGCCCGACGGAGGCGGCGGGCGTCGCATCGTTCGCGGCGATCATCATCGCCTTCGCATCGGGGAAGTTCTCGCTGAACGACTTCTTCGCCTGCCTCGGCGAGACGCTCAGGACCACGGCGATGCTGATGTTCATCATCGTCGGCGCCTGGGTGTTCGCCTATTTCGTGGTGCAGACGCGCCTGCCGGTCGGCCTCGTCGACGTGGTGCGCTATCTCGACCTTCCGCCGACCGGGGTGATCCTGCTGATCCTCGTCTTCTACATCATCCTCGGCTGCGTCCTCGAATCGGTCGCGATCATCCTCGTCACCGTTCCGGTCTTCCTGCCGCTCGTGGTCGCGCTCGGCTACGATCCTGTCTGGTACGGCGTCCTGATGGTGGTGGTCGTCGAGGTCGGGCTGATCACGCCGCCCGTCGGGCTCAACATCTTCGTCATCCGCGCGCAGCTGCCGGATATCGAGCTCGGCACCGTGTTCCGCGGCATCGTGCCGTTCCTTGCGGCCGACGCGGTCCTCATCTTCCTGCTGCTGGTGTTCCCGGAGCTCGCGCTCTGGCTGCCCGAGGTGCTGTTCCGGAGCTAGGCCGCGGGTTATGCGGGCGCGCGACGCTTCTCAGAGATCGATGTCGGCCCATACCGGCGCGTGGTCGGACGGCTTCTCCCAGCCGCGCGCATCGCGATAGACCCCCGCATCCTTCACCGCGCCCGCAAGCGCCGGGCTCACCCAGATGTGGTCGAGCCGGCGGCCGCGGTCGGAGCCCGGCCATTCCTTGTTGCGGTAGCTCCACCACGAATAGAGGCTCTCGCTCTCGGGCACGATGCGGCGCACCGCGTCGACCCATCCGTGCGCCGCCATCCAGCGGTTCAGCCCGTCGACCTCGACTGGCGTGTGGCTGACGACGTTGAGAAGCTGGGTGTGCGACCACACGTCGGTCTCGAGCGGCGCGATGTTGAGATCGCCGACGAGGATGCAGCGGCGGTCCGCGGCGAGGCCCTTCGACCACGTCTCGGCCTCCTTCAGGAAGTCGAGCTTGTGCGCGAACTTCTCGTTGATCGTGGGGTCGGGCTCGTCGCCGCCCGCGGGCACGTAGAAATTGTGAACCTCGGTTGTACCGCCCGTGCCCGTGACGAGGCCCGCGACATGGCGGCTGTCGACGCGCCCGCACCAGTCGCGGCTGTCGCCGCCTTCGAGCGGCGCGCGCGACAGGATGGCGACGCCGTTGTAGGACTTCATGCCGCGCACCAGCTGGTGCGGAAACCCCATCGCCTCGAAGTCCTTCGCCGGGAAAGTCTCGTTCTGGCTCTTGATCTCCTGCAGGCAGAGCATGTCGGGCTCGAGCGCGTCGGCGACGCGGCGCACGAGGTCGATGCGCAGGCGGACCGAGTTGATGTTCCAGGTGACGATGCGCATCGCGCGGCTATTCGGCGGCGAGCGGGCGGCCGGCGCGCCCCTCGGCCCGGCGGCGCGCGGCGTTCCCGAATTCCTGAAGCAGACCGGCCGACAGGGGGTGGTCCTCGAAGCGCCATTCGGCGTGCCACTGCACGCCGACGCAGAACGTGTCCGACGCGGTGTAGCGGATGCCCTCGATCACCCCGTCGGGCGAGACCGCCTCGACCTCGAAGCCCGGCGCGACGACGTCGCACGCCTGGCCGTGGAGCGAGTTGACGCGCATCTCGCGCGTGCCGGCGATGTCGGCGAACAGGCCGTCCTTCGCCATGACGACGGGATGCCGCAGGCTGAAGCGGTGCTCCATGTCGCCCTCGCGCGGCATGCGGTGGTCCATCTTTCCCGGCAGCACGTGCACGCGATAGTGGAGCGTACCGCCCATGGCGACGTTGATCTCCTGCACGCCGCGGCACGAGCCGAACACCGGCACGCCCTGGCGCACGCACTCGCGGATCAGCGGCAGCACCGTGTTGTCGCGCGGCGGATCGCGTATCTCGTCGGCGGGAAAGGGAGGGCCGCCGTAATGGTGCGGCTCGACATTGGCGCGCCCGCCGGTGAGCATCAGCCCGTCGAGACGGGAGACGAGGTCGGCGTAGTCGTATTCGTCTGCGAGGGCGGGGACGACCATCGGCACGGCGCCGGCGCCGTGGGTCACGGCGCGGATGTAGCGCTCGCCCGTTCCGTGCTGCGCGAGCGAGTGATGGGGGAGGTAGATGATGCTCGCGGGAATGCCGACGAGCGGCTTCGGCGGGGAGCGGTCAGTCATGTCAGATGGCTATCATTTCGCCAAGGCTTCGGCAACCGGGCGCGCCGCGCAGGACCCCTGCAGTCATTGCAGGATTTCTTTCTGGTAGGGCGTATCGTCGAACACGAAGACGTCGCGCGGCACCGGCCCGTTGAACGCGGGCGAGACGAGCTGGACGTTGGTCTGAACGCCCTGGGCGTCGATCACCGTCCACTGGCGGAGCTGGAGCGGTTTGTCGGCGAAGGTCAGCACGAAGCGACCGGCCTCGGGATCCGATGTCTGGACGAGCTCGATGGAAATCGTCTTCTCGCCGCGCCCGACGCGGTCGACCGTGACGTCGCCCGAGAGCCTGATCTTCTCGCTGACGAGGAAGCCCGCGGGCGTCGAGCTGATCGGCACGTGGGTCACGGCTTCGAGCTCGGTGTCGACGTGGATCAGCCAGGTGCCGTTGGCGTAGATCTGCATCGTCGCCGGGTTGCGGTAATCGATGCGGAGCCGGTTGGGCCGTTCGATGTAGATCACGCCCTGGGCGAAGCGTCCGCCCGAGGCGAGCTGGACGAAGTCGCTCTTCACCGTCTCGATCTTGTTGAGGTAGGCCTCGATGCGGGCGATGTCGGCCTTGTCCTGGGCCGTGATCCGGTAAGCCGCCTCGGCCGGGGCGGATGGCAGGACGGGCGCCGTGAAGACGAGGGCGGCGGCCGCGACCGCGGCGAACAGGGGAATTCTGCGACGCTTCGACATGCCCGATATATAGGACGGCTTTGCGGCGAATGTAAGGCGCCCGCCGCGCTCCGGCCCGCGAATCCGCTTTTGCGCCCCGTGCGTCGCCTGGTACACGAAGCATCTCGGTTTCGCGGTGCTGTCGAGCTATCCGCCCGCCTTCGCCGACGTCGCGCGCGGTGCGCTCCGGCTGCTGCTGAGCGGCCCCAAGAGCTCGGCCGGGCGGCCGATGGCTGGCGGTGCCCAGCCCGCCCCCGGCGGCTGGAACCGCATCCATCTGATCGTGTCCGACATCGATGCCGAGGTCGCGCGTCTGCGGGCCGAAGGCGTGGCCTTCGTGAACGACGTGCTCAAGGGTCCCGGCGGGGCGCAGGTCCTGCTGCGCGATCCCGCCGGCAATCTCGTCGAGCTGTTCCAGCCCGCCTGAGCCCGGTTCCCCTGAACTAGTTCTCGCGGCTGTCGATGTCGCGGGCGAAGACCTCGCGCTTTCCGGCGTGGTTCGGCTTCGAGATCACGCCCTCGACCTCCATGCGCTCGATGATGCGGGCAGCGCGGTTGTAGCCGATCTGCAGGTGGCGCTGGACGAAGCTCGTCGACGCCTTGCGCTCGCGGCAGACGATCGCGACCGCCTGATCGTAGAGCGCGTCCTCGCCGCTGCCGCCGCCGTCCGATCCGCCGCCCTCGCCCGACGGGATGAAAGGCGATTCTTGCTCGCCCTCGGTGACCTCGTCGATGTAGGACGGCGCCGCCTGGCCGCGCAGAAAACGCACCACGCGCTCCACGGCTTCGTCGGAGACGAACGGCCCGTGCACGCGGCTGATGCGCCCGCCGCCCGCCATGTACAGCATGTCGCCCTGGCCGAGCAGCTGCTCCGCGCCGCCCTCGCCGAGGATCGTGCGGCTGTCGATCTTGGACGTGACCTGGAACGAGATGCGGGTCGGGAAGTTCGCCTTGATCGTGCCGGTGATGACGTCGACCGACGGTCGCTGCGTCGCCATGATCAGGTGGATGCCCGCGGCGCGCGCCATCTGGGCGAGGCGCTGCACCGCGCCCTCGACCTCCTTGCCCGCGACCAGCATCAGGTCGGCCATCTCGTCGACGATGACGACGATGTAGGGCAGCGGGTTCATGTCGTACTGCTGGTCTTCGTAGATCGGCTCGCCGGTCTCGGCGTCGAAGCCGGTCTGCACCGTGCGCGTCAGGATCTCGCCCTTCTTCGCCGCGTCGACGATGCGCTGGTTGTAGCCCTGGATGTTGCGCACGCCGAGATTCGACATCGCGCGGTAGCGGTTCTCCATCTCGCGCACCGCCCAGCGCAGCGCCACGACCGCCTTCGCCGGATCGGTGACGACCGGCGACAGCAGGTGTGGGATGTCGTCGTAGACCGACAGCTCCAGCATCTTCGGGTCGATCATGATGAACTTGCACTGGTCGGGCGACAGCCGGTAGAGCAGCGACAGGATCATCGTGTTGACCGCGACCGACTTGCCCGAGCCCGTGGTGCCCGCGATCAGGAGGTGCGGCATGCGCGCGAGGTCCACGAGGGTCGGCGCGCCGCCGATGTCCTTGCCGAGCACGAGGGTGAGCGCGCCCGGGTGCTTCTCGTAGTCCTTGGCCTCGACGAGCTCGCGCAGCGCGACGAGCTCGCGGCGCGCGTTCGGAAGCTCGATGCCGATGACGTTCTTGCCGGGCACGACCGCGACGCGCACCGAGACCGCGCTCATCGAGCGCGCGATGTCGTCGGCGAGGCTGATCACGCGCGACGACTTGGTGCCGGGCGCGGGTTCGAGCTCGTAGAGCGTGACGACGGGGCCGGGGCGCACCTTGACGATGCGGCCGCGGACGCCGAAATCCTCGAGCACGGATTCGAGGAGCCGCGCGTTCTCGGCGAGCGCCTCCTCGTCGAGCTTGTCCGCGCCGCGGTCCTCGGGCGGCTCGTCCAATGCATCCAAAGGCGGCAGCGAATATTCGCCGGTGCCGAGGTCGAAGCTCTGCTGGTCGGCCTCGGCGGCGCGCTTGCCGGAGGCCGGCTTCTTGCGCCGGGCGGCGACGATCTTCTTCGCGGCCGGTCGGTCGTCCCCGTCGTCGTCTTCGTCGGGCTCCGGGGCTTCTTCCTTGCGGCTGCGTCCGAAGCGCGGCTCGCGCTTCGGCGTCTCGCGGCGTCCGAGCGTCGGTTCGCGCCGTCCATCGTCCGCGAACGGGGACGCGTCTTCCACGTCCGTGTCGGCAGGCGGCTCGTCGCCGAGCCAGGGTTCGCGGCGGCCGCGGAACGACGGCAGTTTCGCCTTGCGGAACAGTGTCCATGACGCGCCGCCTGCCCGTTGTGCGGCGCGCGCGCCCCAGCGCCCGCCGATCATGCCGGCGCGCGCCGACACGCCGCCGGCATGGCGCGCTGG
>JAYOEF010000130.1:0-10947 GCA_038106605.1 Alphaproteobacteria bacterium | reverse complement strand
GGCTCGGGCCCGAGCGTGCCGAGCGTGTCGCCAACACCAACCGCAACCTGTTCGTGTTCCCGAACCTGATGATCAACGACGGCTCGTCGGTCACGATCCGCACCTTCTGGCCGGCCGCGGTCGACCGGATGGAGGTCACGGCCTGGGCGGTCGGCCCGGCCGAGGAGAGCGCGGAGATGCGGAAGGTCCGCCTCGATGCGTTCCTCACCTTCTACGGGCCGGGCGGCTTCGCGACGCCGGACGACGTCGAAGCGCTGCGCCAGGTGCAGGAAGGCCTCACCTCCACGGTGAAGGAAGTGCCGTGGTCGGTGATGACCCGCGGTCTGGCGAAGGAGGGCGAGCAGCTCAATTCGGACGAACTCCACCTCCGCACCTTCTGGCGGCGCTGGAACCACCTGATGACGGGCGAGAAACCGATGCGCGAAGCGCTGTCGGCCGAGGCGGCGGAGTGATGGCAACCGCAACGGTATCCGCGTCCGCGATCACCCGCGAGCAGGTCGAGGACTTCCTCTATGCCGAGGCGGCGCTTCTCGACGACTGGAAGCTCGACGAGTGGCTCGGGCTTCTCACCGAGGACGCCCGCTACCTGATCCCGCCGAACGACACGCCGGACAGCGAGCCCCACAACACGCTCTTCATCATCGCCGACGACATCAACCGCATCCGGAGCCGGGTGAAGCGGCTCAAGAGCCCCGATGCGCATGCCGAATTCCCGCCATCGCGGACCCGCAGGCTGATCACCAACGTGCGCATCCTGGACCGCGGCGGCGACACGGTGACGGTGACCGCGAACTTCTCGGTCCACCGCTTCCGGCGCGGCGGCAAGGGCGGCGAATACGTGGGCCGCTACGTCTACCGTTTGCGGCTCGCCCGCGAAGGCTTCCTTATCGAGGAACGCCGGGCGATCCTCGATTCCCAGGAACTCGGCGCGCTCGGCGCGGTCAGCTTCATCCTCTGATCCCGCATTAGAGACGGCCTGCACCGCATGACGCGACCCCGCGCGTGCAGTTTCCCGGCGTGCGCGAAACTGCTACTTCTTGCGCCCACGATATCGCCTGAAAGAAGAAGCCGATGAGCCAAAGCGACAAGGGAGGCGGCGGCGCGCTGAGCGGCCTGCGCGTACTCGATCTCACGCAGTTCCTTGCCGGTCCCTATGCGACCATGATCCTCGCAGATCTCGGCGCCGAGGTGATCAAGCTCGAAGCGCCCGACGGCGACTGGTCGCGCGTCCTGCCGCCCAATTTCGTGGGCGAGGACAGCTGCTACTACCTGTCGATCAACCGCAACAAGAAGAGCATCGTCGTCGACATGAAGCAGGCCGACGGTCTGGAGACCGTGAAGCGCCTCGCCGACCGGAGCGACATCCTGCTCGAGAACTTCCGCCCCGGCGTGCTCGACCGTCTGGGCCTCACCTATGCCGATCTCTCGGCGCGCAATCCCGGCCTGATCTGGGCCTCGATCTCGGGCTTCGGCCAGACGGGCGGCGACCGGGACCGTCCGGCCTACGACATGATCGTCCAGGCGATCTCGGGCGGCATGGGCATGACGGGGGAGCCCGGCCGGTCGCCGGTGCGCTCCGGTATCCCCTTGGGCGACCTCAGCGCCGGCATGTACGCGGTGATCGGCGCGCTCGCCGCGCTCGACGAGCGCAAGCGGTCGGGCAGGGGACAGTACATCGACGTCTCGATGCTCGACTGCCAGGTCTCGATGCTGTGCTACCAGGCCGCCTACTACCTGCATTCGGGGAAGAACCCGGGGCGCCAGGGCTGGGGCCACGACTCCATCCCGACCTACCGCGGCTTCAACTGCGCGAACGGCACCTCGCTCGTCATCACCGCCAACACCGAGCGCATGTGGCAGGGCCTGTGCGACGTGCTCGGCATGCCGGAGATGAAGGACGACAAGCGCTTCACCCTCAACGAACACCGCTACGCCAACCGGCACGAGCTGTGGCCGATCCTCGAAGGCGCGTTCATGCGCTACGAGGCGGGTCACTGGGTGCCGAAGCTTCTCGCGGCGGGCATTCCGGTGGGCGAGATCAATTCGCTCGAAAAGGCGCTGTCGAACCCGCAGATCGTCGGGCGCGACATGGTCCTCAGCCTTGAGGATGCGGACGGCAACACGGTGCGCGTCGCGGGCAACCCGGTGAAGATGTCGCGCACGGCGAAGGCCGATCATGCCTTCCCCCCGCGTCTCGGGGCCGAGACCGCGGCGATCCTGAAGGACGTGCTCGGCGCGGACGACGCCGAGGTCGCAAAACTGATCGAGACCGGCGCCGTCCGGGAACACAAGCCCAGAAAATCGCAAAACTAGAAAAGGAAAGGGAGCCGAAATGGCCGAGGTCATGACCTGCAAGAAGGACGGCGAGATCGCCCGGATCTTCATCGACCGCGCGGATCGCGGAAACATGCTGACGCTCGCGATGCTCGACGAGCTGTCGGCGCTGATCCGCGAGGCGGGGAAGGATTCCGGCGTGAAGGCGATCGCGATCCGCACCGCGGGACCGGATTTCTGCCTCGGCCGCGACCCGCAGAGCGCGCCCGAGAACACGCCCAGGAACGCCGTCGAGATGCGCTCCTCGCTGACGCTGCCGATCCTCGGCTTCTACGACGCGGTGCGCGGCGCCGAGGTGCCGGTCGTGGCGACCGTCCAGGGCCGGGCGGCCGGCTTCGGCTGCGCGGCCTCCGCCGTGTGCGACGTCACCATCGTCGCCGACAACGCCCGCTTTTCGCTCCCCGAGATGAAGCACAACCTGCCGCCGACGGCCGCCATTTCCGCCCATATCGACCGGTCGATGCCGAAATCGGTCGCCTGGATGGTCTATTCGACCGACGAGGTCGACGCCGAGACCGCGCGGGCGGCGGGTTTCGTCAGCCACGTGGTGCCGGAGAAGGATCTTGACGCCGCGACGGACGCCGTGCTCGCGACGCTCGCGAGCCGCAACCGCGTCTCTCTCCAGACCTGCAAGTCCTACATCGCGAACGCGCGGCTGATGGAGACGCCGCAGGCGTCGGACTACGCGTCGAACCTGCTTGCGCTGGTGATGGCGTCGAAGGGCTGAGATGGCGGCGACGGACTCCGGACGCCGCTCCCGTTGGTAGCGTCATCCTGTCCGGGTTCGTCCGTTCCCGTCCCGCCGCCCGCGCCGGACGAAGGAGAGAAGCCATGGCATATCTGAAGTTCGGCCTCGTTCTGGCCGCGGCCTTGATGGCGGCGGCGTCGGCGCAGGGGCAGGAACGGGGGCAGGGGCGGGCGCCGATCGCCGATCCCGCGACCTATCCCAATTTCGACGCGCATATCGTCTGCATGCCGACGGTGGCGAAAAAGCTCTCGGATTTCGGCGTCGCGCGCGAGGACGTTCGCGAGATGCTCGCCGAGCGCCATTTCTCCGCGGCGGAATTCGGCGATGTCTATCTCGGCTGGACGGTCTGGGTCGATCTCAAATCCTGCGACGGCAGCCTTGCGATCCGGGTGTCGGAGGAGTGCGGCTTCGTGACGGCCTATACGACCGGAAAGTGCCGCATCAAGGGCGTTTACCCGTCCGACTGACGGTCGCGGGCATCGGCCAGCTTGGGTGCCGACCGCCGCGCCGCGAGGAGATTGAGGGCCTCGACCAGCAGCGAGAAGGCGACGGCGAAGTAGATGTAGCCCTTCGGCACGTGCACGCCGAGCCCGTCGGCGACGAGCGTCATCCCGATCAGGATCAGGAAACTGAGGGCCAGCATCTTCACCGACCGGTGTCGCGCGACGAACTCGCCGATCGGCCCGCTCGCGAACAGCATCACGCCGATCGAGATGACGATGGCGATCGCCATGACCGGGAAATTCTGCGTCATGCCGAGCGCCGTGATCACCGAATCGAACGAGAACACCATGTCGAGAATGCCGATCTGCACGATCACCATGGCGAGGCCGCCGGAAACGCCGCCTTTCGCCCCGTGGCCCCCGTCGCCCTCGACAGTCGAATGGATCTCGGTCGTTCCCTTGTAGAGGAGGAACAGGCCGCCCGAGATCAGCAGGATGTCGCGCCAGGATATGTCGTGGCCGAACGCGGCGAGCACCGGGGCGGTAAGGCCGACGATCCAGCTTGCCGTCGCCAGCAGCCCGAGGCGGATGACGAGCGCGAGGCCGAGGCCGACCTGCCGCGCGACGGGCCGCCGGTGCGGCGGCAGGTTGTCGGCGGCGATCGAGATGAAGATGACGTTGTCGATGCCGAGGACGATCTCGAGCAGGACGAGCGTGAGCAGGCTCGCCCACATCTGCGGATCGGAAAGTGCCAGGTCCATGATCTCCTTCCGTCGGGAGCGTCAGCCTTTACGGCGGTCAGGGTCCCGCTTGTCGTCGTCCTGCGGTCGGAGCCAGCCGAGGCGCATCATGTAATAGACGAGGCCGCCGCCGACGGCGGCCATCAGCCCGAGCGCGAATGGATATCCGTAGATCCATTTAAGCTCCGGCATGTTCCACGGAGAGATATTGGGATCGAAGTTCATTCCATAAAGGCTGGCGATGAATCCGAGCGGAATGAAGATCGTCGCGATGATCGTGAGCAGCTTCATGATCTCGTTCATGCGCAGGTTCACGCGCGACAGGTGGACCTCATACAGGTCCGAGACGAATTCGCGGTCGATCTCGACCACGTCCATCAGCTGGGCGACGTGGTCGTAGCAGTCGCGGAAGAAGATCCGTGTCTTGTCGCCGAAGTAGCGCGACTCGTCGCGCAGCAGCGTGTTGACCATCTCGCGGTGCGGCCAGATCGCGCGGCGCAGTTCGATGACGTCGCGCTTGGCGCTGTGGATGCGGTCCATCACGCCGGGACAGCTGTCGGCGAGCGTGTCCTCCTCCAGCGTTTCGAGCTCGTCGCCGAGACGTTCGAGCACGGGGAAGTAGGAATCGATCACCGCGTCGACAAGCGCATAGGCGAGATAATCGGAACCCGAGGCGCGCAGCCGGCTCTTCGGGTCGCGCAGCCGCGAGCGCACGGGATCGAAGCAGTCGCCCGGCTTCTCCTGGAAGCAGATGACGAAGTCGGTGCCGATGAACAGCGCGATCTGTTCGGTGTGCGGGAAGTCGCCGATGCTCGGCATGCGCGCGACGAGGAAATGATGGGGCTCGTACTCCTCGGATTTCGGCCGCTGGTGGGTGTTGAGCACGTCTTCGAGGGCGAGGTCGTGCAGCGCGAATCGCTGGCCCAGGGCGCGGATCAGCTCGATGTCGGCAAGCCCCTCGACATTGACCCAGATGAAGGGGTAGGCGGCCTTGAGCCGCTCCAGGTCGGCGAAGGTCGCGCGCTCCAGCAGCTCGACGTTGTCCGGACCGTATCCCGCGATCTCCATATGGGTCGCGGACGCGCCGGGATGAATGCGCAGAATACCGGGAGCCGAACCGGGCGCGGAACGTCCGGTCAGTCGTCTCCGGCGCCGCGGCCGGTGTTTGTCTCCGTTGCGCCGGTGGGTGCTGTCCTTCGTCCCGGTCACTTCGCTCCGGACATGCAGGTCGTGCAGAGCGGCGTATGGGGCAGGAGTTCGAGCCGCTTCGGCGGGATGTCGTCGCCGCACTGGACGCAGACGCCGTAGCTCCCGTCCTCGATGCGCTTGAGCGCGGCCTTGATCTGCTGCGCTTCCTTGACGCCCTGGACGCCGAGACCTTCAAGCACTTCGTCGCCGGCGATTTCGGTCGCGCGCTCCTCGAAGTCCGCCTCGGTGCCATGCTCCTTCAGGTCTTCGTCGATCTCGCTGAGCTTCGACGCGAGAACCGCGAGGCGCTCCTCGAGAATCTTCCGAAACCGTTCAGTGTCGATCATCGCTTTTTCCTCGCCGCGTTTCTTGCGTCTCGACTGCTACCTACGCACGATCATCATACGTTTATTGTTCGTTGTTGTGTTTATTCAGTTCCTCGAAGTGTCTCACAGATACCGGGGGCGCGCGAGTCCCTGCTTCCGGGCATTCGGTCGCAGATTCGGGCCCTCTGGATCGCCGCCTAGACCGCCGTCCAGCCGCCGTCGATCGGCAGCGTGACCCCTGTGACCATCGACGACGCGCGGCTCGACAGATAAAGGAGCCCGCCCGCGAGCTCCCACGGCTCTCCCAGCCGGCCCATCGGCGTCTGTTCCTCGATGCGGGCGAACAGCTCCGGGTTCGACTGCATTTAGGCCGCGCCGAAATTGGTGCGGAAGAAGGTCGGCGCGATGGCATTGACCCTGATGCCCCGCGACGCCCATTCGACCGCGAGGCCGCGCGTCATGTTCACCAGCGCGCCCTTCGTCGTCTGGTAGGAGAGGTGGGGGAACAGGCGGTTGCCCACAAGCCCGACGATCGAGGAGATGTTGACGATGCGGCCGTTGCCGTGCGCGAACATGTGGGGCGCCGCGGCCCGGGCTCCGGCGAAGGCGGCCGTCATGTTGACCTCGACGACCGCGTCCCAGTCCTCGTCGGTGGCGTCCTCGGTCGGCCCGCGCCGCGTGATGCCGGCATTGTTGATGAGAATGTGCAGCCCGCCGAACGCGGCCGCCGCCTCGTCGATCGCGGTCTTGATGTCGGCCCGCTTCGAGACGTCGAGCTCCATGGCGATGGCGCGGCCGCCGCCGTCCGAGATCTCGCGGACCACCGCCTCGACGGCGGCAAGATCCTTGTCGGTCGCCGCGACCGAAGCACCGGCGCGGGCGAGGGCGAGCGCCGCGATGCGCCCGAACCCGCTGCCTGCGCCCGTAACGAACGCGACGTCTCCGTCGAGACGGAACAGCCTTTCGATCGCGAGGTCTTCGTATGCATTCACTGCCTGTCTCCCCCTTGCCGGGCGAAAATTGCGCCCGCCTTCACCCGAGAATATAGTTTGGTTGCGAACAGATTAAGAAGGGGGAACGGCACGAATGGCGACGGCAGTATCGGAACTCACGGTGGTTCCTCTCTCCGATGCGCTGGGTGCGGAGATTCGCGGCGTCGATCTTTCCAGGCCGCTCGATGACGCGACCGTGCGGGCGATCCGGCAGGCGTGGCTCGACCATGTCCTTCTGCTGTTCCGCGACCAGGATATCTCGAACGACGACCAGATACGCTTCTGCCGGTATTTCGGCGAGCTCGAGAACGTGCGGACCGGCGAATACGCGACCGAGCAGATGAAGCACACGATGATGATCACGAACGTCCGCGACACCGGCTTCCGCACGGCGCTCGAAGACGGCGAGATGTGGTTCCATCACGACCAGTGCTACTACGAGATCCCCGCACGGGCCTCGATGCTGTATGCGATTGAGGTGCCGCCTGCCGGCGGCAATACGCTGTTCGCGAACGGCTATACGGCTTGGGAGACGCTGCCGGCGAACCTCCGCGCGAAGCTCGACGGCAGGCGCGCGCATCATATCTACGACTATGCGGGCAATCCGGTGGCCCGAGGCGCCAACATCGATCCCAATGCGCCGCAGTTCCTGCATCCTGTGGCGCGGACCCATCCCGAAACCGGCCGCAAGGCGCTCTACGTCAATCGTCTGATGACCGACTGGATCGAGGGGCTTTCGCCCGAGGAGAGCGCCGAGACGCTCGAGATCCTGTTCCGGCAGGGCGAGGACCGCCGCTTCGTTTACGAACACGAATGGCGGGTCGGCGACCTTCTGATGTGGGACAACTGCTGTTCGACCCACGCCCGGACCTGGTTCGACCCCGCGCACCGGCGCATGATGCGCCGGATCACGATCAAGGGCGAACCGGTCCTCTGAGCGGGGCGTCTATTCGGCGGCGATCGCGTTCTTGGTGCGCGCGAGGTCGGGGTTCAGTTCGCAGGCCTCGCCCCAGCTCATCACGTTGAGCGACTTCACCAGCTTGCCGACGCCGTCGGTCTGGGCGCACATCTGGCCGAGCTCTATGATCTCCTCCTCGCTGAAGCTCTTCTTCAGCGCGTCGTACACGTCGTCGCTGTCGATCGCGTGCTCGCCCTGCTTGAAGAGGCGGGCGTAGCGGAGCGCCGCGCGCTCGCGGTCGTCGAACAGCGGCGAGGTTTCGAAAGATGCGAGCGCCATCACCTTCTCCTCGGTCAGGCCCTGCTCGCGGGCGACGTTCGAGCGCACCGTCGAGCAATAGCCGCATTCGTGCTCCATCGAGATGAAGATGCGGCACAGCTCCTTCAGCGTGTGAGGAAGGAGGCCTTCGTAAAGGAGAGAGTTCCAGTAACGCACCCAGCCGATTCCGGCGGTCGGGTGGCGGGTCATGATGCTGACGACGCGCGGGTCGGGCGCCCCGGTCATCTCGGCGGACGCGATCATGCGCCTCGTTTCGTCGGTCTGCTCGTGGTCCTCGATGTAGCGGATGCGCGGCATCGTTTCCTCCCGTTATCGGTGTTTCCTTGGCGGGGACTTTGCGTCCTCGGGGCGGACACGGCAAATCGCGTTGCGGTATGGCGTGCGCCGGATGTATACGGAAACGGTATAGGGAGAGCCACGGGACATGGACGTCAGGCAGCTTCGCTATTTCGCCGAGATCGTCGAGGCGAAAAGCTTCACGAAGGCGGCGGAGCGCGTGCGCGTCGCCCAGCCGGCGCTCGGCCTGCAGATCCGCAAGCTCGAGGAGGAACTCGGCGTGCCGCTGCTGCGCCGCCACTCGCGCGGCGTCGAGGCGACGGAGGCGGGATCGGTTCTCCTCAAGCACGCGAACGCCATCCTCAAGCAGATCGAGCAGGCGCGTCAGGAGGTGACGGACCTCTCGGGTCCGCCGCGCGGGACGATCGTCCTCGGCATCACGCCGACCGCGAGCGCGCTTCTCGCCGCGCCGCTTCTTCGCACCTGCTGCGATCTCTATCCCGACATCTCGCTCAACGTCGTCGAGGGGCTGAGCGAGCAGATCATGCGCCGGCTCGACGACAACAGTCTCGACATGGGTTTCACCTACAATCCCGGCGCCGTGGGCGGCATCGCGACCGAGCCGCTGCTGGTCGAGGACCTCTACGTGATCGCGCCCGCCTCGGCGAAGCTCTCGGATGCCCCGGTGCCGTTCGCCGACGTGTGCCGGCGCAAGCTGATCCTGCCGAGCCGGGGTTTCGGGCTGCGCGACTGGGTGGAGGAGGCCGCGGCGGAGAAGGGGCTCGTGCCGGACGTCGCCTTCGAGATCGATTCCGTGGCGACGGTACGCGAGCTCGTCGAGGCCGGCCTCGGCTGGGCGATCCTGCCCTACGGGGCGGTCGAGCACTCGGTCGCGGGCGGCAGGCTCTCGGCCGCGCGCATCTCCAGGCCCCGTCTGTCTCGCACCATGCATGTCGGTTACGCGTCGGCGCATGCCGACAGCAACGCGTCGCGGGCGGTGCGCGGCGTGATCGACAGCGTCATCGCCGACTGCATCGCGTCGAGCGGCGGCCGTTTCAGGAAGCCATGATCGGTATGGCGCGGGCATCCGTCATACCGAAGGGCTTTCGCAGCTATCGAAAACCGGTTTTTGAACCCGCGGCCGCCGCGGGACTACAAAGCCGGCAGAACCGCACCGTACTGGACCACGAACAGGGAAACGTCCGATGAGCGCCAAAACCGTGATCGCCGGCCTCGACAAGGCCGTCGACAATTTCTCGAAGAACAACCGCCTGATCAACGAGCCGCTGACCATCGGCCGGGCGCATGCCTTCGTGATGCAGCACCGGCAGAACACGCGCCAGCGTAATTCGGTGCTCAAGCTCCGTGTCGCCACGAACTGCCCGGTGTGGGACGTGAAGGTCGGCATCCTCGAGGCCTGCACCGAGGAGCTGATCGCCGACGACGAGTACTACAAGGGCGAGCCGCACTGGAAGGTGCTCGAAGACCTCGGCATCAAGGCCGGGCTCACCCGCGCCAAGATCCGGAGCGCGCCGCTGCTGCCGTCGACCCATATGGCGTGGCTCGCCTGGGAAGCGCTGATGAGCAACACGCACTGGCTCCTCGGCCTCGTCGCCAACACCTGTGCCGAGCGCGCCAACCTGCCGGGCTACGGCAAGGGTCTCGTGAAGAAGCGCGGCTGGTTCGGCAGCGAGCACGCGAAGTGGAAGAAGCTGTTCGGCATGTCGGACGAGGACCTCGTCTTCTTCGGCTATCACGGCGAGGCCGACGTGAAGCACTCCGACCACGGCTGGAAGAACGTCGCGAAGTACGCCGTCGACCTCCACATGGAGGACGAGGCCATCGAGGCCTGCGGCACGAACCTGATGGTCTGGGATCACTATCTCAACGGCATCGCCGACTGGGGCGACGAGCTCGACCGCAAGGCCGGCCGCGCCTGATCCGATAGCGAAGAAAAGGAAAAGGGACGGGAATGTCGAAACTCACGCTGACCTACGCCGCGAGCGACTACGAGCACACGCGCGATCTGACCCGCGGCGACATCGACGCCGAGGGCATCGATCTCCGCTATCTCAACCTGCAGATCGAGGAGACGTTCTTCCGATTCATCAAGTTCCGGGAGTGGGACGTCTCGGAGATGTCGTTCGGCAAGTACATCGCGCTCAAGTCGCAGGACGACGACAGCGTGACCGCGATCCCGGTGTTCCCGTCGCGCGTCTTCCGCCAGTCCTCGCTGTTCGTGCTCGAGGACAGCGGCATCAAGACGGCGGCCGATCTCCGCGGCAAGCGCATCGGCATCCCCGAATGGGCGCAGACGGCATCGATCTACACTCGCGGCTGGCTGCAGCACGACATCGGCGTGCCGCTGCAGGACATCGAGTGGATCCAGGCGGGCGTCAACGATCCCGGCCGCCAGGAGAAGGTGAAGCTCAAGCTGCCCGAGGGCGTGCGCTACCGCTCGGAGCCGACGAAGTCGCTCACCGGCATGCTGCTGTCGGGTGAGATCGACTGCGTGATGGCGGCGCACCCGCCGGGCCCCTTCGAGCGCGGCGAGGACACGCCGATCGTCCACCTCTATCCGAACTACCAGGAGATCGAGGAGCAGTACTACAAGGACACCGGCATCTTCCCGATCATGCATGTCATCGCGATACGCGGCGACG
>JAYOEF010000129.1:0-10987 GCA_038106605.1 Alphaproteobacteria bacterium | reverse complement strand
GCGATGCCGCCCGCCTCGTAGGCGCGCCCGACCATGAAGCCCGTGATGTTCTGCAGGAACACCAGCGGGATCCTGCGCTGGCAGCACAGCTCGATGAAATGCGCGCCCTTGAGCGCGGACTCGGAAAAGAGGATGCCGTTGTTCGCGAGGATGCCGACCGGCATGCCGTGGATATGCGCGAAGCCGCAGACCAGCGTTGTGCCGTAGAGCGCCTTGAACTCGTCGAATTCGGAATTATCGACGATGCGCGCGATGACCTCCCGCGCCTCGAACGGCGTCCGGAGGTCGGGCGGGATAATGCCGTCGAGCTCCGCCGGGTCGTGCGCGGGCTCGGCGCCCGTGGGGAACGCGGGCGGCACGTGGCTCCGCCCGAGATTGGCGACGGCGCGCCGGACGATGGCGAGCGCTTCTCCGTCGTTGGCGGCGAGATGGTCGGCGACGCCCGAGGTCCGTGTGTGCACGTCCGCGCCGCCGAGTTCCTCCGCGGTCACGATCTCGCCGGTCGCCGCCTTCACGAGCGGCGGCCCGCCGAGGAAGATCGTCCCCTGCCCCTTCACGATCACGCTCTCGTCCGACATGGCGGGCACGTAGGCGCCGCCCGCGGTGCACGAGCCCATCACCGCGGCGATCTGCGGAATGCCCTCCGAGGACATGGTCGCCTGGTTGAAGAAGATGCGCCCGAAATGGTCGCGGTCGGGGAACACCTCGTCCTGGTTCGGCAGGTTGGCACCGCCCGAGTCGACGAGGTAGATGCAGGGCAGCCGGTTGGCGCGCGCGATCTCCTGCGCGCGCAGGTGCTTCTTCACGGTGATCGGATAATAGGTGCCGCCCTTCACCGTCGCGTCGTTGGCGACGATCATGCATTCGCGCCCCGAGACGCGGCCGATGCCCGTTACGATCCCCGCCGCCGGCACGTCGTCCCCATAGACGCGGAAGGCGGCGAGCGGCGAGAGTTCGAGGAAGGGCGAGCCCGGATCGAGCAGCGTATCGATGCGCTCGCGCACCGGCAGCTTTCCACGGGCGACGTGGCGCTCGCGCGCCGCCGTGCCGCCGCCTTCCCGGATCTTCGCGGTAACGGCGCGCAGCTCGGAAATCGCAGCGCGCATCGCCGCCTCGTTGGCGCGGAACTCGGGCGTCGCGGGATCGATCGCGGAGGTCAGGCGGGGCATGGCGCTCTCCGGTGGGGTGCCTCAACCGGGAACGGATTATAGGCGCGCGCGGTGCCGCGGGCCCGAATCTCGTCAGCCCTTAGGGCACGATGCGCCTAGGCCGTGCGTGCGACGGCCTCGGGGCGCTGCGGCAGCGCCCGCTCGAACGGCTTTACGCAGAGCGCGCCGTCTCCCGCGAAGACAAGGCTCGCCTCGGGGACTTCCGTCCAGTGCCCGCTGTCCTGGTCGGCGGGCTCCGACAGGATCGTCACCGAGCCGGCATTTCCGGCCGCGCCGAGCCCGTAGAACATGCTGGGCGACTGGCGGTCGGACGAGTAGCGGATGGCGTAGACCCGCGCACCGTCCGTTGCGACGGCGGAGAAGCGGAACGGCGCGGAAATCCCCCGGGCGTCCATCGCCGCATGGACCATCTCGACCGTGATCGCGAATGCCGTCTCGGCGTCGTCCTCGAGCCCGTTGGCGAGGAGGAGATAGAAGATCGTTTCGCTGTCGGTCGTGCCCGCCTTGTGGCGGTAGAGCCGGTCCGGGATGCCGAGGTCGAGCTCGCGCCGGAGCGAGGCGAAGTCGCCGATCGCGCCGTTATGCATGAACAGCCAGTTGCCGTAGCGGAAGGGATGGCAGTTCGACCGCGCCGTGGCGCTGCCGCCGGTCGCCGCGCGGACATGGGCGAAGAACAGGCCCGACGAAATCTGCTCCGACATCTCGCGGAGATTGTCGTCGTTCCACGCCGGCAGGATGTCGCGGTAGAGGCCGGGCTGGCCGCGGGTTCCGTACCAGCCGATGCCGAACCCGTCGCCGTTGGTCACGACGTGCGACCAGCGGGCGTTCAGGCTCTGGCGGACGAGCGAGTTGTCGGCCTTGAACAGGATCTCGTCGAGAAAGATCGGCGGCCCCGAATAGGCCATCCAGCGGCACATCTCGTCAGCCTTTCCTCGCACGGCCGGTCCCCGCCGGCCGGAAGCCCGGACCGCCGGAACGGTCCGAAAGGGGTTCCAATCCTACATCGCGAGATATGAATCGTTCCATAATTGCGGCCCGAATTGCGGCCGGCCGAATACTTCGCCCACAAATATTTTGTGCGATTCTTCATTTGCCGCTTGCAATTTTCCCAAAAAGAGCAAAATGGCGAACTTGCGCATGCCGCTCAGCGCTGGGACCGCGAGTCCCATACTGGTTTAACGTCCGGAGAGCGGCCCGGCGCCTCATCGGGACCATCACGAATGATGACTGTCCGTTGTTACCTAGCCCCGTCGGCGATCGAGGGGTTTGGCGTCTTCACGAAACAACCGATCAAGAAAGGCGAGGAAGTCTGGCGGTACGTGCCGGAGTTCGACGTCTCCTATTCCATGGATCAGATCGCGAAGATGCCGGAGCACATCCGGGAATTCATGGATCGCTACACCTACGTCAACCCGTTCGAGACCGACAAGGTGATCCTCGACGCGGACGAGGGCCGGTTCATGAACCACGCCAGCGATCCGAACGTCGACTTCACCGACGACGCCGTCGGCCGCGCGACGCGCGACATCGGCGCGAACGAGGAGCTGACCTGCGACTACGCCTGCTTCACGATCGGCCCGGTGGAGTTCCAGCCGCCGCGCCATCGCACGACGGCGCAGGCCGCCGAGGTTCTCGTCGCCACGCCGCCGGCGGCGCATATCGGCGTGAACGGCAACGGACACCTGAACGGAAGCGCTGCGGAACTGCAGTAGCAACGGCGAAGAGACGGGATGCGCTTGGCGCGTCCCGTCCCGCCCTCTTTTCCCTGAAAATCGAAGACCGGCTTAAGCGCGGGACCGGCGTCGGCGGAGCCCTGCCCCGATCGCGGCGAGCCCGGTGCCGATCAGCGCAAGCGTCGCGGGCTCCGGCACCGGCGTGCCGGCCTCGGATATCGTCAGCGTCGAGAGGAAGACGCGCGCGAACGAGTTCTCGTCCGCCGGCGTCAGCGGATCGTCCCAGCGCAGCGAGATGTTGTTGAAGGACACGTCCGCCTCGGTGATGCCGTTCGCGATCGAGCCCGGGTCCGCGAACAGGTCGCCCAGCGCGCCGCGAATCTCGAAGACGTAATCGGTCAGCACGTAACCGCCCGGACCGCTGCCTGCGAGAACACCGGTGATGTAGTTCACGAGGAAGAAATCGGTAGCGGCGCTCGAAAACTGCTGCAGCCGGCCGTCTTCACCGGAGTAACTGTCGCCGCCGATCGTCATCGTCATCGAGTCCGCGGCCAGCGCATAGGTGTTGGTGTTGACGCCGGAGACGGTCGGCACGACGCTGTCGTCGAGGATGAAGGACGACGACACCGTCTCGCCGCCCGCATAGGGCCCGAAATTGAAGACGCTGACGGTTCCCGTCCATTCCACGAGAATCCCGGCTCGCGCCGCGGGCGCGGCGGCAAGCACTAGGAGTGCGGAAAGCGCTGCGAAGAACTTGAGACGGGACATACGGGACATGGCGACTACGCTGTTTTGAACGGCAATTTTGAACTGACGTCCCTGTTTCCCACCGAATTGCCGGCGGGGCAACCCGCTTTTTCGGTCAGGGAGCAGTCTCGGCGAACAGTTCGCGGCCGATGAGCATGCGGCGGATTTCCGAGGTTCCGGCGCCGATCTCGTAGAGCTTCGCGTCGCGCAACAGGCGCCCCACGGGATAGTCGTTGGTGTAGCCGTTGCCGCCGAGGATCTGGACCGCGTCGAGCGCCATCTCGGTGGCGCGTTCCGCCGAATATAGGATTGCGCCCGCGGAATCCTTGCGCGTCGTCCGGTCCCGGTCGCACGCCTTGGCGACGGCGTACACGTAAGCGCGCGACGCGTTCATCTTCGTGTACATGTCGGCGAGCTTGCCCTGGATGAGCTGGAACTCGCCGATCGGCTGGCCGAACTGCACACGCTCGTGGACGTATGGAAGCACGGCGTCCATGCACGCCTGCATGATGCCGAGCGGCCCTCCCGACAGCACGGCGCGCTCGTAGTCGAGACCGCTCATCAGCACCTCGACGCCCGCATTGAGCCGCGCGACGACGTTCTCTTCGGGAACGAAGCAGTCCTCGAAGACCAGTTCGCCCGTGCTGGAGCCGCGCATGCCGAGCTTGTCGAGCTTCTGCGCGACCTTGAACCCCGGCGAGGACGTCTCGACGATGAAGGCCGAGATGCCGCGCGAACCGGCGGACGGCGTCGTCTTCGCGTAGACGACGATCACGTCGGCATCGGGCCCGTTGGTGATCCAGAGCTTGGTGCCGTTCAGCGCGAAGCCGCCGTCCACCCGGTCCGCCTTCAGCGTCATCGAGACGACGTCCGACCCCGCCCCCGGCTCCGACATGGCGAGCGCGCCCACGTGCTCGCCGGAGATCAGCTTCGGCAGGTATTTCTTCTTCTGCTCGTCGGTGCCGTTCCGGCGAATCTGGTTGACGCAGAGGTTCGAGTGCGCGCCGTAGGAAAGACCGACCGAGGCCGAGGCGCGGCTGATCTCCTCCATGGCGACGACATGCTCGAGATAGCCCATTCCGGCGCCGCCGAACTCCTCCTCGACCGTGATCCCGAGAAGCCCGAGCGCTCCCATCTCCCGCCACAGCTCCATCGGGAACGCGTCGTCGCGGTCGATCTCCGCGGCGATCGGGGCAATGCGTTCGGCCGCGAAGGCGTGGACGGACTCGCGCAGCATCTCGGCGGTCTCGCCAAGGTCGAAATCGAGTGTCGGATAGGAATTCTGCACCACGGCGCGCCCTCCGGGAAATTCCGCGCGAAAGTAGGTGCGCCCCGGCGGCCGGTCAATCGGCCGAACGTGCGGAATTCCGCGCCGATGCGGCCGAACATTAAAAATATTTAATGTTGGCAAAGGGTTGTTACACTTCACATGGAGCCTATCTCCGAAAGGGGCTGGCCTGTCCGCAGGCCTGTGGGATACGTCCGTCCATTCTGGGGAGAAAACGGCATGCCGCTTACGGCGATACGCGAATTTTTCAGGCTCGAATCCGCGGGAGGCATGTGCCTGTTCGTGGCCGCGGTAATCGCGATCGCCCTCGACAATTCTCCCCTCTCGTCGCTATACGACGCCCTCCTCACCACGCCGTTCGCAATCAGCCTCGGCAGCTTCGCCATCGCGAAGCCGCTGCTGCTCTGGATCAACGACGGGCTGATGGCGGTGTTCTTCTTCCTCGTCGGGCTCGAGATCAAGCGCGAGGCGCTCGAAGGCGAGCTGTCGTCGCGCTCCCAGATCATGCTTCCGGGCGTTGCCGCACTCGGCGGAATGGCCGTTCCCGCGGCGATCTACGCCTTCTTCAACTGGAACACGCCCGAGATCGCCGGCTGGGCGATCCCCGCCGCCACCGACATCGCCTTCGCGCTCGGCATCCTGATGCTGCTCGGCAGCCGCGTGCCGCTCGCGCTCAAGGTCTTCCTGACCGCGGTCGCGATCATCGACGATCTCGGCGCGATCGTGATCATCGCGCTCTTCTACACCGACAACCTTTCGCTGCTCGCCCTCGCCGTAGGGCTCGCCGGTCTCGCGGTGTGCGTCGTCTTCAACCTGCGGGGCGTCACCTCGCGCGCGCCCTACGTGCTCGTCGGGATCGTCGTCTGGGTTGCGGTGCTGAAGTCCGGCGTGCACGCGACGCTCGCGGGCGTGCTGCTGGCGCTGACCATCCCGCTCCGCGCGAAGGACGTGGAGGGCCATTCGCCGCTCCGCCACCTCGAACACACGCTCCACCCGTGGGTCGCGTTCATGGTCCTGCCGGTCTTCGCCTTCGCGAACGCCGGCGTCAGCTTCGCCGGGATGACCTTCGACTCCCTTCTCGAGCCGCTGCCGCTCGGCATCGCGCTCGGCCTCTTCGTCGGCAAGCAGGTCGGCGTGTTCGGCGCGTCCTGGCTGCTGATCAAGAGCGGGCTCGCGCGCATGCCGGAAGGCGGAACCTGGGGCACGCTCTACGGCATCGCACTGCTCTGCGGCATCGGCTTCACGATGAGTCTGTTCATCGGCGGTCTCGCCTTCGACGACGCGACGCATGCCGCCGCGGTCCGGCTCGGCGTGCTGTGCGGCTCGACGGTGTCGGGCATCTGCGGCTACCTGCTGCTGCGGCGGATCGCCGGGACGAAGACGGCGCCTGCCGCCGAGACGGCCGCCGCGACCGGCGGCCACTGAGGACCGTCAGCCGGCGGGAACGGCTTCGATCTTCTTCTGCATCGACGCGCGCCAGTCCTCGATCGGCTGGAAGGTGGGATCGGATTTCGCGTGCGCCTCGGCGCGGGCGTAGATTTCCTCGTCCGGCAGCGTGAGATCGAGCTCGTGCCGGTGTGGCTGGTCGACGTACCACGGCGTGTCCATGAACGCCTCCAGCCGGTTGCCCTCGGGATCGTAGAAATAGACCGACCATGCGTTGCCGTGATCGGTGACCATGACCTTCTGGACGTCGGGGTCGGTGGTGACGACGCCGTAGACCTGCTTGAGCTGGGCGAGCGTGCCGCAGCGGAACGAGATCTGGTTGATCGTCGTCTGCTGCGTTTCCGGCTTCCTTCCTTCCGCGACGACGACCTGGTGATGGTCCTTCGCGCTCCGGCTCATGAAGGCATAGCGCGCGCCGTGGAGCAGCCCCTCGTCGGCGATCGCGAAACCGAACAGGCGGACGTAGAAGTCCCGCATGCGCTCGAAATCCTCGACCCAGATGCCGACATGGGCGAGCTGCAGCTCGGGTAGTCTTGCCATAATTTCCTCCTCGCGGGCGCTCGAAGGCCCTTTATCGGATCATAGGACGGGGCCGCCACAGGCGGCAACGTTCCGGGTTTGCTTCGCGCCGCAATGGCGCTATTCATGCGCCACCCGAACCAGGAGGATGGGATGAAGATTACGACTTTCTCGGTCAACGGAAAGGTGTCCTACGGCGTCGTCGTCGACGGCGGCATCATCGATGCGAAGCCGCTCGCGGGCGGCCCGCAGACGCTCCGCGGAGCCATCGCCGCCGGCGCCCTCGGCGTCATCGCCGACGCCGTCAAAGGCAAGAAACCCGATTACAGCCTCGACCAGGTCGAGTTCCTGCCGGTCATCCCGGACCCGGACAAGATCATCGCCGTCGGCCTGAACTACCGCAGCCATGTCCTCGAGGGCGGCCGCGACATTCCCGAGTGGCCGATGATCTTCGCCCGCTTCTCCAACTCGCAGGTCGGCCACGGCCAGCCGATGATCAAGCCGAAGGTCTCCGACAAGTTCGACTTCGAAGGCGAGATGGCCGTCATCATCGGCAAGAAGTGCCGCCACGTCCCCGAGGCCGACGCGCTCTCGGTCGTCGCCGGCTACGCCTGCTACAACGACGGCTCGATCCGCGACTACCAGCGCCACACCAGCCAGTTCGTCCCGGGCAAGACGTTCTACCACTCCGGCGCGTTCGGCCCGTGGATGGTGACGTCGGACGAGATCACCGACCCGGCGACGCTCACGCTGATCACCCGCCTCAACGGCGAGGAGATGCAGCGCGCGACGACCGACGACCTGCTGTTCAGCATCCCGCAGCTGATCGCCTACCTGACCGACGTGACCGAGCTCGTGCCCGGCGACGTGATCGTCTCCGGCACCACCGGCGGCGTCGGCTTCTACCGCAAGCCGCAGGTCTTCATGAAGGAAGGCGACACGATCGAGGTCGAGCTCGACAAGATCGGCGTGCTGCGCAACCCGATCAAGAACGAGGCCTGATCTTCCGGCTTCGGCCACGAATGCGCGAAAGGGCGGGTCCTGTACCCGCCCTTTTTCGTTAATACACCGGTTTCCCGCCTTGGCCGGTCCCGGGGATCGTCATACGATCCGCCTGCATAGACGAAAAACGTCAGCGATAGGAAGGGAACCCAAATGAACACGAGGACCGCGTACGCCGCGGCCCGGACGGCGCTTGCTTCGGCGGCGCTGGTCGCGGCCGCAACCGCGCTCTCCGGCCCCGCTGCGGCCGACCAGGCGGAAGACTACTTCAAGGGAAAGACGATCACCGTCATCGTCGGCTTCGGCGCCGGCGGCGGCTACGCCAACTACTGCCGCCAGGTGACCCAGTATCTGGGCGAGCACACGCCCGGCAAGCCGAACTTCATCTGCCAGTACATGCCGGGCGGCGGCGGCGTGAAGGCGGCGAACTACCTGCAAAACGTCGCGCCGCGCGACGGCAGCGTGCTCGGCATGATCTCCGACTACGCCGCCCTCGCCCAGCTCCTGGAGCCGGAAAAGGTCAAGTACGACATCCGCCAGTTCAAGTGGGTCGGCGTGATGGTTCCGGCGAACCCGGTGATGATGGTCCGCAAGGGCGCGCAGGCGAAGACCTTCCACGACATCTTCCAGAAGGAGATGATCGTCGGCCTCGTCGGCGCCCTCGCCCAGGACGGCATCAACACCCGCCTGATCAACAGCGTGCTCGGCACCAAGATGAAGGGCGTCGCCGGCTACAACGCGACCGCCAAGATCGCTCTCGCCATGGAAAAGGGCGAGGTCGACGCCAGCCTGTCGTCCTGGATCAGCTGGAAGACCCGCGCGCAGTCCCAGATGGCGAGCGGCGAGTTCATCCCGATGTTCCAGATCGGCTTCAAGAAGACCTGGGACCTGCCCAAGTTGCCGCTGATCCGCGACTTCGCGAAGACCGACGAGGATCGTCAGCTGCTTGACCTCGGCGCAGGCTCCGCGCCGTTCGGCCGCTCGATCGTCGTTCCTCCGGGATACCCGGAGCCGTATCTCGCGGCGCTGCGGACGTCCTTCCAGGCGACGATGAAGGACAAGACCTTCCTCGAGTCCGCGAAGAAGAAGAACATCGAGATCGACCCCTCGCCGGGCGAGGAGCTCGAGCCCGTCGTGCAGAAGATCATGGCGACGTCGCCCGCGGTGGTTCAGCGCTTCCGCGAGGCCGCCGGGATCAAGTGACGGCACAGCCTCCCGAGAATGCGAAGGGGCGGACCTCGGTCCGCCCCTTTTGCTTTCGGCCCCGGACGCTCAGCCCTTCAGCTTGAGGAGCTTCAGCGCCGCCTGGAACAGCGGCTCGTCGGTCTCGGCAAGCGCACTGAGCGCGGTGAAGTGGTTGCGGCCCGGAATCTCCAGCACCTCGGTCGGCACGCCGTGCGCGCTCCAGGCACTGGCGAGATCGTTGGCGTGGCGATGGAATTCGGCGGACTCGGCCCCGCCGAAGGCGACGATCGCCGGCGCCAGCGTCGCGGGCTCCATGAACATCGGGCTGAGGTCGGCGACGTCGCCCTCCTTCATCTGCACCGCGTCGTTGAGCGGCGTGAGGCGGATCGGCTCGACGTCGTAGACGCCGCTGATGGGCAGGCCGGCAGAGACGAGATCGACCGGAAGGCCCTTCTCGAACGCGGGCCAGTCGGTGACCATCGTCATCCCCGTCAGGTGGCCGCCCGCCGAGTGTCCCGACACGACGATGCGCGCCCGGTCGTAGCCGTATTTCGGCGCTTCCTTCCACAGGAACGCCAACGCGCGCCGGATCTGGTTCGTGAGCTCGGGAAGCGTCACCGCCGGGCACAGCGCGTATTCGATGTTGGCGAAGGCCGCGCCCGCCGCGACCAGCTCCTTGCCGAGGAAGTCGGTCCCTTCCTTGTCGTTCCACTGCCAGTAACCGCCGTGGATGAAGGCGAAGAGCGGCGCGCCGTCGGACGGGGGAAGATAAATGTCGACGCGCTCGCGCGCGTGCGGGCCGTACTGCAGGTCGCGATGCTTGCGCGGCGCGGAGGCGCGGTAGTCGGCGGAGCGCTTCTCCTGATCGGCCTTGATCGCCGCCAGCTCCTCGGCCGGCAGCATCGCGCGGTTGTTGTACTGCGCGTAAAGCGCCTCGGAATCGAAGTTGCGGTAAACGGCCGCTGACACCAGACTTCCCCTTTGCGTTTGATGCGGATCAAGGCCCCATCCTGCCAGCGCGTGGTGCGATAAGTCGATGCGAATTGCGACCTTCAATCTCGAAAACCTCGACCTGTCCGACCGCGCCGACCCGCCGCTCGCCGAACGGATTCCCGTGCTGCGGCCGCAGCTCGAACGGCTCGACGCCGACATCCTCTGCCTGCAGGAAGTGAACGCCCAGGCGGCGACCAACAGGCCACACGGCCCGCGCACCCTCGATGCGCTCGACGCGCTCCTCGACGGCACCGGCTACGAGACCTTTCATCGTGTGTCGACCGAGACCCGGACCCGCCACACGCCGCTCGACGTCCACAACCTCGTCGTCCTGAGCCGCTGGCCGATCGCAGATCACCGGCAGTACTGGAACGATCTCGTGCCGCCGCCCCAGGCGACGCTGGTCACCGCCGCCCCGCCCGACGGAGCGCCGCGCGAGATCCGCTGGGACCGCCCCCTCCTCTATGCCCGGATCGAGCGCCCTGCGGCGCCGCCGCTTCACGTGATCGACCTCCACCTCCGCGCGCCGCTCGCCGCGGCGATCCCCGGACAGAAGGAAGCGCCCTTCGTGTGGAAGACCGTAACCGGCTGGGCCGAGGGTTATCACCTGTCGGCGATCAAGCGCAGCGGGCAGGCGCTCGAAGCGCGCCTCCTGATCGACGGTATTTTCGACGCCGATCCGGACGCCGAGATAGCGGTGGTCGGCGACATGAACGCGGAGGCCCGCGAGATGCCGCTTCGCATCCTCCTCGCCGATCCGGAGGAAACGGGTAACGGGCGCCTCGCCGCACGCAGCCTGGTCGCCCTCGAAGAGCGCATTCCGGGCGACGCGCGCTTCACCGTCCGTCACGGCGGACGGCGGCTGATGCTCGACCATCTCCTCGCCTCGCGCGCCCTCGCCGTAAAATGCACCTGCGCGGAGATCCACAATGAAACACTGGGCGACGAGCTGGTGGGATATGCGT
>JAYOEF010000128.1:0-11054 GCA_038106605.1 Alphaproteobacteria bacterium | reverse complement strand
CAGATCTGCATCGCCGGCCTCGTGCAGGCGCTGGCGGAAGGGCTCAACTTCGCGAAGGAGGCCGGGATCGACGCCAAGCGCGCGGTCGAGGTGATCTCGGGCGGCGCGGCGCAGTCGTGGCAGATGCAGAACCGCGGCACCACCATGATCGACGGCAAGTTCGATTTCGGCTTCGCCGTCGACTGGATGCGGAAGGATCTCGGCATCTGCCTGCAGGAGGCCAACCGCAACGGCGCGCGCCTGCCGGTGACCGCGTTGGTCGACCAGTTCTATTCCGCGGTGCAGGCGCGGGGCGGCAACCGGCTCGACACGTCGAGCCTGATGCTCAACCTCATGGACGAAGCCAAGCCGAAGAAATCCGCGAAAAAGAAGAAGAAATAACGGAAACCCGGGCGCCGTGCCGGGGAAGGGCCGCTATTCCGCGGCCTTCGCCTCGTTCCGTTTCGCCTCGTTCCAGAGCGCGTCCATCTCGTCGAGGTCGCTGTCGGCGGGCGTCTTTCCCCTTTCGGCGAGCCTGTCCTCGACCGCGCGGAAGCGGCGCACGAATTTCTCATTGGTGCCCCGGAGCGCGACCTCGGCATCGACGCCGAGATGGCGGGCGAGGTTGACGCAGGCGAAGATGAGGTCGCCCGCCTCGTCGCGGAGCCGGTCTACCGGAGCGCCTATCGCGATCTCCGCTTCGAGTTCGCCGAGCTCTTCGCGGATCTTCGCGACCACCGGATCCAGGTCGGGCCAGTCGAAGCCTTCCCGTGCGGCGCGCTTCTGGAGCTTCTGGGCGCGCATCAGCGCGGGCAGGGCGAGCGCCACCCCGTCCAACACGCTCGGCCGGCGCCCGGTCTTCGCGGCACGGGCCTCGCGCTCCTCGGCCTTTCGCGTTTCCCAGGCGACCGTCTGGCCCGCCGACGTGCGCTCCTCGGCCTCGCCGAAGACGTGGGGATGGCGTTCGCGCATCTTGGTCGCGATGCGTCGCGCGACGTCGTCGAAGCGGAAACCGCCTTGTTCGTCAGACATCTGCGCGTAGAACACGACCTGGAACAGCAGGTCGCCGAGCTCGTCCTCGAGGTGGTCCATGTCGCCGTGGAAGATGGCGTCCGCGACCTCGTAGGCTTCCTCGATGGTGTAGGGGGCGATGGTCTCGAACGTCTGTTCGATGTCCCACGGACAGCCGCCGTCGGGATCGCGGAGCTTCGCCATGACGGCGATGAGGTCGTCGATTGCAGGTTTCAATGCGCCAGCTCACGTTTCTGGAAGGATTGATATCCGCATCCTAACACTTCGGATGCGAGGGGTGGGCGTGCCGTCCGCGAATTCGGGAACCGGCTGCATGTAGGCTGAACCAGACATCCGAATGTCGCATAATGTATATTATGGATTTAAAATGGACGCCCAAAAGGGGCGCGGATTTCAGCCGATCTCGACGGTCAGCCCGTCGTATCCCGGTTCCACGCCCGGCGGACACCGCGCCAGCGTCTTCTCGTAGTCGGTTTCGAAGTTCATGTGCGTGAAGATCGCCCGCTTCGGTCCGACGCGTTCGATCCATTCGAGCGTGCGTTCGAAATGCGCGTGCGTCGGATGCGGCGTCTCGCGCAGGCAGTCGACGACCCAGACCTCGATGCCGTCCAGCGCATCGAACGCTGCGTCGTCCAGCAGCACCGCGTCGGTCGTGTACCCGAACGCACCGATCCTGAACCCTGCCGTCTCGCAGATTCCGTGGTCCTGCCGGAACGGCAGGACTTCAACCCCGCGTACGTCGAGCGGCACGCCGTATTCGAAATTGTTGGTCGTCGCCACCGGCGCATAGAGGTTCGTGTCGTCGGATGCTTCTTCGTGGAACAGATAGGCGTTGCGCTCCACGAGCCCGTTGATCACGCCGGGTGTGCCGTAGGTATCGATCCGGTGACCCGCGAGATAGCTCAGCGTGCGCAGTTCGCCGATGCCTGCGACGTGATCGTAGTGCAGATGGGTAAACAGGACGGCATCTATCCTGTTGATTTCATTATCTATAAGTTGGGTGCGAAGGTCCGGCGACGTATCGACGAGGATGTTGACGCCGTCGCTTTCGACGAGGACCGACGGCCGCGTGCGGCGGTTCTTCGGGTTCGCCGGATCGCACTTGCCCCAGCGCCCGCCGATCACCGGCACGCCCTGGGACGGACCGCAGCCGAGGACGGTGATCTTCATGCCGCTTGCGGCGCCTCGGCCTTGCTGAACAGGCGGAAGAAGTTTTCCGTCGATCGCTTTGAAATTTCTTCGAAATCCGTCTTGAGAATCTGGGCGAGGACGGTTGCTGTGTGGACCACGAACGCGGGCTCGTTGCGCTTGCCGCGGTTCGGAATCGGTGCGAGGAACGGCGAATCCGTCTCGACCAGGATGCGGTCGAGCGGCAGGTCGGCGGCGATGGCTCGGAGGTCCTCGGCGTTGCGGAACGTCAGGATGCCCGACAGCGAGACGTAGAAGCCGAGCGCGAGCGCCCGTTCGGCCAATTTCCGGCCGGACGAGAAGCAATGGAGAACCCCGGGATAGGCGCCCTTCCCGGCCTCGTCCTCCAGGATGTCGGCCATGTCCTCGTCGGCGTCGCGCGTGTGGACTATCAGCGGCAGCCCGGATTCGCGCGCCGCCGCGATGTGGGTGCGGAAGCTCTCGGCCTGCAATTCGCGCGGGCTGTTGTCGTAATAGTAGTCGAGCCCGGTCTCGCCGATACCGACGACCTTGGGATGCGCCGCACGGTCCAGAAGCGTCTCGACGCTGACCCGCGGCTCTTCCTCGGCCTGGTGCGGGTGGATGCCGACGGTGCACCAGATGTCCGGATGGGACTCCGCGATGGCGCGGATCCGGTCGAACCTGGTCACCCGGGTGCAGATCGTCACCATCGTGCCGACGCCGGCGTTGCGCGCGCGCGCGATGGCCGCTTCGCGATCGTCGTCGAACACGTCGAAATCGAGATGGCAGTGGCTGTCGACGAGCACCGTTAATATCCTGATATCGCGATGGAATTCGGCATTGTGTACCACATCCGCCGCGATTTTTCATGCGCTTTGGCCATGCTCAGCGCAGCTCGTCGAAGCGTTTGACCCGCGCGAGCTCGGGAAACGCCTTCCAGCACACGGCGGCGACGACGAGCGAGCCGATGCCGCCCACGAGCACCGCCGGGACCGCGCCGATGGCCGCGGCCATCATGCCCGCGCGGAACTCGCCGATCTCGTTCGACGCACCGGTGAAGACGGCGCTGACCGCGCTCACCCTGCCCCGCATCTCGTCGGGCGTCGCGATCTGCAGCAGCGTGACCCGGATGTTGACGCTGACCATGTCGAAGGCCCCGAGGACCGCCATCGCGCCGAGGGAAAGCCAGTAGTTCTGCGACAGGCCGAACACGACGGTCGCGAGCCCGAAGACCACGACGGTCAGGAACATCGTCCGCCCGACATTGCGGTTGATGTTGATCTGGGTGAGCAGCAGGCCGCTGACGAGCGCGCCCGCCGCCATGCCGCTCCGGAGGAAGCCTGCGCCGTCGGCGCCGACGTTGAGGATGTCCTTCGCGAACACCGGGAACAGCGCCGTCACGCCGCCGAGCAGGACGACGAACAGATCCAGCGTGATCGCGCCGAAGATCACCTTCTTGGCGTAGACGTAGCGGATGCCCGCGAGCAGCGCGGTCAGCGTCGTCGGCTGGCGGCTGCCGCGCCCGGTCCGTGTGCGGATCATGGCGGTGAGCACGGTTGCGACGACCAGCATGCCGCAGCCGAGCGCGTAGACGAACGCCGGGCCCGAATAGTGGTAGAGGATGCCGCCGAGCGCCGGGCCCGTCACCTGCGTCACCTTGCTGATCGTCGAATGCCAGGCGACCGCATTGGGGAACGTCTCGGCCGGTACCAGGTTCGGGATGAGCGACGTGATCGCGGGCTGGTGAAAGGCCCTTCCCGTCCCTTCGAACAGCAGGATCAGGAAGACCGGCCAGACCACCGAAATTCCCGAGAGCGTGTACCAGAGGAACAGCGCTGTCGAGATAAGGACGATCACATAGCAGACCGCGACCACGAGCCGCCGGTCGAAGCGGTCGGCCACATATCCGGTGAACAGCGCGAAGCCGAACGCCGGCATGAAGCTCGCTAGGCCGATATAGGCCAGATTCTCGACGTCACCCGTCTGGTCGTAGACCTGGAACTGGATCGCGAACACGGTCATGTAGAGCGCGATCCAGCCGATGGTCTTGCCGCAGAGCAGCAGGAAGAAGTCGCGCGACCGGAAGGAGGCGAAGCCCCGTGTGGGATCGCCCGAGGAGCCGCTCAACCGCGCCGCCCTTCCGCCGTCATCGCCTGCCCTACTCCGCCGCCTTGTCTTCGACGAAGCGGGGGAACACCGGCTCCGGCTTCGGCAGCGCCGTCCCGGGTTTCAGCGCATGTCCGGAACCGACGTGCGTGAAGTTGCGCGCCTCCGGGGCGATGGCGAGCTGGTCCAGCATCCGCGCCGCGGAATCCGGCATGAACGGCTGGATGTAGAGCCCGAGATGGCGGATCGTCTCGGCGAGGACGTAGAGCACCGTGTCGCGCCTCGCCTGGTCGGTCTTGTGCAGCGCCCAGGGCGCCTGCTGGTCGACATAGCCGTTCGCGGCGCGCACCACGACCCAGATCGCCTCGATCGCCTCGTGGAAGGACTGGGCGTCTATCTTTTCGCGGAAGGTCGCGAGAACGCCTTCGGCCTGGCCGACGAGTGCCTTGTCGGCTTCGGCGAAGGCGCCCGGTGCGGGCAGCGTGCCGTCGCAATAGCGGCCGATCATCGACAGCGCGCGCTGGGCGAGATTGCCGAGGTCGTTGGCGAGCTCGCCGTTGATGCGGTTGACCATCGACCGGTGCGAGAAGTCGCCGTCGTTGCCGAACGGCACCTCGCGCAGCAGGAAATAGCGCACCTGGTCGAGACCGTAGGTGTTCACGATCTCCCGCGGCTCGATGACGTTGCCGAGCGACTTCGAGATCTTCTGGCCCTCGTTGGTCCACCAGCCGTGGGCGAAGACGCGCTTCGGCGGCTCAAGCCCGGCGCCCATCAGGAAGGCCGGCCAGTAGACCGCGTGGAAACGCAGGATGTCCTTGCCCACCATGTGGAGGTCGGCCGGCCACCAGGTCGAGTACTTGGCCGATGCCGTGTCAGGATAATCGACGGCCGTGATGTAGTTGGTCAGCGCGTCGAGCCAGACGTACATGATGTGCGCCTCGTCGCCCGGCACCTCGACGCCCCACTTGAAGCTGGTGCGCGAGATCGACAGGTCCTGGAGCCCGCCCTTCACGAAGCTGATCACCTCGTTGCGGCGCGAGACCGGCGCGATGAAATCGGGGTTGTCGTCGTAGAACTTGAGGAGCCGGTCCTCCCACTTCGACAGGTCGAAGAAGTAGCTCGGCTCCTCCACCCATTCGCATTCGGCGCCGGAGGGCGCGATCATCTTGCCTTCAGCGGTCTTGGTCAGCTCGCTCTCGGCGTAGAATGCCTCGTCGCGCACCGCGTACCAGCCGTTGTAGCTGCCGCGATAGATGTGGCCGTTCTCGCGGAGCGCGGTCCAGATCGCCTGGCTCGCCCTGGTGTGGCGCTCCTCGGTGGTCCGGATGAAATCGTCGTTGCTGTAGTTCATGAACGACGCGAGCTCGCGGAAATTCTGCGACACGCGGTCGGTGAAGCTCTGCGGGTCGATCCCGGCCGCGGCTGCGGACTTCTCGACCTTCTGGCCGTGCTCGTCGGTGCCGGTCAGGAAGAAGACGTCGTAGCCGTCGAGGCGCTTGAACCGGGCCAGCACGTCGCAGGCGAGCGTCGTGTAGGCGTGGCCGATATGGGGCGCATCGTTGACATAGTATATCGGCGTCGTCAGGTAATAGGTCTTCTGACCGGTCATACGGCTTTTCCCGAGAACTTGGAGCGCGTTTTCGCGCCGTGGCGGCGGTTATACACCCGACCGGGCGGCGCTTTCCATGCTGCCGAGGGCGCTCAGCATCACCTGCTTGCGGTCGAGATTGGCGCCGTCGGCCTGGGCGAATAGGCGCGACGTCTTCTCCCATACCTCGACCCAGCGATCAAGGCTGGCAAGCCCGCGGAGACGGTCGAGGCAGGCGGCCTCTTCGGGTGAATATCCGCGGGATTCCGGGCTTTCGCCGCGGGCCCCGGCCGCCACCATGTCGGCGAGGCAGCGGGACGTGAGATCGACGGCGGTGCGCCAGGCTGCGTCCGCCTCGCGCCGGGCGAGCCGGTCGGCGAACCGGTGCGCAGCGGCCATGTCGAGGTTCGGCAGGTCCGAGAGAAGTCCCACCAGGTCGCGCTTGATCGAGAGCCCGTCTCCATCTGCAAGCGCCAGTGCGCGGCCGACGCTGCCGTCGGCGATGGCGGCGAGCGCCACCCGCTCCGCCGCGCCGAGGTCCGGCCGGTAGCGCCCGAGAAGCTCGATCACCGTGGTGGCGGCCAGAGGCGCCATCCGAAGCTGGCAGCAGCGCGACCGGATGGTCGGAAGCAGCCGTCCCGGCGCATGCGACACGAGCAGGAGGACGGCACGCGGCGGCGGCTCCTCGAGGAGCTTGAGGAGCGCGTTCGCGGCGTTGACATTCATTTCCTCCGCGCCGTCGACGACGACGACGCGCCAGCCGCCATCGCCCGCGGTCAGCGCCATCCCCTGCCCGGCGGCACGCACCGCGTCGACCGGGATGACGGTCTGGATGCGTCGCTTGTCGGGGTCCTTGTTGCGGTCCTCGGGGACCGGTCCGCGTTCGATCGCATGCAGATCCGGATGCGCGCCGGCCGAAATCCGCCGGGCGATCGGATGATCCGCCGGCACTTCGAGCGTTTCCGGGAGCGCGGGCGGCAGCGCATCGCCGAACATCGAGGGGCCCTCGTCGACGGCGGCGTCCGCGGGATTGCCGTGGACCAGCAGGAAACGCGCGAAGCGGTAGGCGAGCGTCGCCTTGCCGATCCCCCTGGGCCCGTTGATCAGCCACGCGTGCGGCAGTCGTCCCGACTTCCAGGCTTCGAGCAGGCGCGCTTCGGCCCGCTCGTGGCCGAGGAGGAACGGGTTCTGGCGCGGCAGCGGAATCTCCGTCATGCCGCACCCGCCGCGATCCCGAGACGTTCGCCCACGCAATCCATGATTCGGGAGAATACCGTATCGGGGTCGGCGTCCGCATCTATCACGGCGCAGCGCCCCGGATTTTTCCGGGCGATGTCGAGAAAGCCCTCGCGCAGCCGCTCGTGGAAGCCGCGGTCCATGCGTTCGTAACGGTCGGCCATGCCCTCGCGCTGCCGGATCCGCTCCATCCCCGTCTTTACAGGAAGGTCGAGCACGAGCGTGAGATCGGGGGCGAAATCGCCGAGGGCGATCTCGTAGAGCGTCTCGATCACCTCTGCATCGAGGCCGAGCCCGTATCCCTGGTAGGCGCGCGTCGAATCCGCGAAACGGTCGCAGACCACCCATGCGCCGCGCCGAAGCGCCGGCGCGATGACGGTGGTGTAGTGATCCGAACGGGCGGCGAAATGGAGAAGTGCCTCGGCGGCGGGCTCCCAGTGCGCGGCGGGATCGAGCAGCAGGCCGCGGATCTTCTCGGCGGACGGTGAGCCGCCCGGTTCGCGCGTCGTCACGACCTCCAGACCGGCCTCGGACAGCGCCGCCGACAGCCGCCGGAGCTGGGTCGACTTGCCCGCCCCCTCCCCGCCTTCGAGGGTGATGAACCGTCCGGCCGTCATGCCTGCGGCCCCCACGCCGTCAGGACGAGCCCCAGATGACGTGGTTGATGGCCGCACCGATCCGTCCCATGAAGCCGAGCTGGTGCGCGTCGGCGCCGGCGATCAGCGGAATCTCCATGGTCTTGAAGCCGGGCGCCGTAACGATGAGGGTGCCGAGCTGCGCGCCCTTGGCGATGGGCGCCGCGACCGGGTTCTTCATCTTCACCTTGGCGGCGAAGCCCGCGCGCGCGGCGCGCGACAGCGTGAGGCGGAGCTCCTGCGGGATCAGCAGCGGAACTTCCTTCTCGACGCCGAGCCAGACGTCCGCCTTGGTGATCTCCTCGCCCTTCTTGAAGAAGGTGTAGGCGTCGAACGTGCGGAACGCCCAGTCGATCAGGCGTGCCGATTCCTGCGAGCGTTCCTTCATGCTCGTCATGCCGTTCAGCACCATGACGATGCGGCGTCCGTCGCGCACGGCGGACGCGGTGAGCCCGTAGCCCGCGTTCTCGGTGTGGCCGGTCTTGAGCCCGTCGGCGCCGAGGTTCTGGTAGAGCAGCGGGTTGCGGTTCCCTTGCTTGATGCCGTTGTAGGTGAAGTCGATTTCCTTGAAGATCGGATAGTACTCGGGGAAATCCTCGATCAGGCGCTGCGACAGGATCGCGAGGTCATGGGCGGTCATACGGTGATCGGGATCCGGCCAACCGGTCGAGTTGCGGAACGTGCTGTTCGTCAACCCGAGTTCCTTCCCGCGCCTGGTCATCTGGTCCGCGAACGCGTCCTCGGTGCCGGCGATGCCTTCGGCCACGACGATGCAGGCGTCGTTGCCCGACTGGACGATGATCCCGCGCAGGAGATCGTGGATCGAAATCCGGTCGCCGATCTTGACGAACATCTTCGATCCGCCCTTGCGCCAGGCGTTTTCGCTGACAGCGAACGTATCCTCCATCTTGAGCGCGCCCTTCTTCAGGCGCTCGAACAGGAGGTAGACCGTCATCAGCTTGCTCATGGATGCGGGGGGCATCCGCTCGTCCGCGCTCTTCTCGAGCAGAACCGTATGCGTCGTCAGGTCGATGATGTAGGCCTGCTTCGCGACCGTCTCGATCTCCTCCGCAGCGGCGTAGGTTCCGCCGGCGAGGAGGCACGTGGCGGCAAGGATCGCGATGCCGTTCGCTAGTCGCTTCATGGTCTCTCCAGTCCGTTTCCGGTTCCGCGCGGTCATTCTCGATGCGAAGAATGGCAATTCGGAGGCGTTCCCGCCGCGCGTTTCAATCTACAACGATATGGGCCTGCGGATATCCGGAGGCGATCACCCGGTCGAGCACCGTGTCGGCGCGCTTCACGGTGCCGAGCGGACCGACGCGCACGCGGTAGAATTTTTGCGTTCCGACCTGCGTTTCGCTTACCCGCGCCGCGCCGTGCCGGGAAAGCGCCGAGCGCACCTTGTTGGCGTTGGCGAAGTCGAGGAAGGCGCCGGCCTGCACGTAGAGCCGCGTCGATGCCGCGGGGAGACTGGTCTCGACCTTTTCCGGCAGCGCGGCGGGCGTCGCGGCGGGAGGCTGCACGGCCGCCTGCGCGGGCGGAAGCGGCTGGATCTCGACCGGTTTGGTCGGCGCCGCCGCCGGCAGCGGTTCGAGAGATGCGGTCTGCACGCCCGGCTTTCCTTCCGGTTCTCCCATTCCGGCGAGCTTCTGATCGCGGAGCGGCGCGCCCTGCATCGCGAGGGTCTTCAAACGGCGGCTCTCGTCGGGGACGATCTCGACGCGCACGCGCGCGGTGCCCGAGCGCTGGAAGCCGAGAAGCTGCGCCGCGCGCCGAGAGACGTCGATGATGCGCCCGCGCGCGAAGGGGCCGCGGTCGTTCACGCGCAGCATCAGCGCCCGGCCGTTCTCGAGGTTGGTGACGCGGACAACGCTCGGCATCGGCAGCGTCCGGTGGGCGGCGGTCAGCGTGTTCATGTCGAAGGTCTCGCCGTTCGCCGTCGTCTTCGCGTGGAACTGGGGCCCGTACCACGAGGCGATGCCGGTCTCGGCATATCCGAAATCCTCGGCCGGATAGTACCAGCTGCCGGCGATCTGGTAGGGATTCCCGATCTTGTACTGGCCGACGGACTTCGCGGCCGGATCGGTCGCGCCGGAGATTTCCTTCGCTCCCTCGATCAGGAACTTGGTCTCGCTGCAGGCGCCGAGCGCGAGCGGGAGGATGGCGGCAGCCATCAATCTGGACCGTTTCATCGGGGCAAGGCTCTCCCTACTGTTCCGCGATCCTGTCGGCGAGCGTGCCGACGGTCACGGCATAGAGGTGGGCGCAGTTATAGGCCATGATCGCCGCATAGTTCCGGTAAACGAGGTAGGCTTCGCCCTCGTCTCCGTCGGGCCGGACGAGTGCGGCGATGAGATCACGGGCGGGCAGATCGCGCCCGTCCGAGCGCCGAACGCCGAGAGACTGCCATTCGGCCAGCGTCTTCTCGGGATGGGTCTTCGCCCGGCAGCCGCGCGCGGCACCGCGTTCCGGCCCGCCGAGCGTGCTCCAGAGCGCATCCGGCACCTGGACCGACCGGCCCCACGTCAGGTTCTCGTTCCAGCCGTGGCTCGCCAGATAGTTGGCGATCGAGGCGAAAACGTCGCCGACGTTGTTCCAGATGTCTCGCCGCCCGTCGCCATCGAAGTCGGCGGCGTAGGCGAGATAGCTCGACGGCATGAACTGGGGCTGGCCCATCGCGCCCGCCCACGAACCGAAGAGCCCGCCGACATCCATGTAGCCCTTGTTGGCTATCTCGAGCGCCGAGAAAAGCTGGGCGCGGAAGAACTTCGAGCGCCGCCGGTCGAACGCGAGCGTCGAGAGCGACTGGATCAGCGGCACGTCGGCCTTTACCGCACCGTACCGCGTCTCGATCCCCCAGATGGCGAGGATGAAGCGCGGTTGAACCTTGTATTTCTCGGAAACGGCGTCGAGCAGGGCCTTGTGTTCCGCGGCCTTGCGTTTGCCGGCCGCGACGTTGGCCTGCGTGACCACCGAGCCGCGGTAACGGTCGAGCGTCAGCCGGAACTCCGACTGGTTCCGGTCACGCTTGATCAGCCTGGGATTGAGACGGACGTCGCGGAACGCCTCTTCGACGATATCGGGGCGGATCCCGCGTCCGAGCGCCTCGGTGCGGACATCCTTGAGCCATTCCGCGAACTCCGCGTCGCGCGCACCCGTATCGGGCACGGACCCGGTCTCCTGCGCGTGGGCAGGAAGGAAGCCGGAAATGCCAGTCGCCAGTATCGCGGCGGCGAGCAGTCGACGCATAGAATTGAACCGTCCCCGTAAGGAGTCGTGAAGTTCCATCGGGTTAATGCCATAGCACCGGACGACTCGCGACACAAATA
>JAYOEF010000127.1:0-11068 GCA_038106605.1 Alphaproteobacteria bacterium | reverse complement strand
GACGGCGGCACGACGGACGGGCGCGGCATCGGCGCCCGCGTCCTCCGCAAGGAGGATTCCCGGCACCTCGCAGGCCGTGGCAACTTCACCGGCGACATCAAGCGCCCCGGACAGGTCGAGCTGGCCTTCGTGCGCAGCCCCGTTGCTCACGCGCTGATCAAATCGGTGACGAAGCCCGCGGGTTTCGAGAAGTCCGTCTTCACCGTCGCGGACATGCCCGGCATGCTGCCGATGCGCGCGCCGTCCAAGCTGCCGGGTTACAAGGGCGCGGACTACCCGGCGCTCGCCGACGGCAAGGTCCGGTTCGTCGGCGAGCCGGTGGCCGTCTGCGTCGCGGCGACCCGAGCGGAAGCCGAGGACATCGCACAAGCGGTCGCGGTCGACTACGAGGAGCTGTTGCCGGTCGTCGACATGCTGGCGGCGCGCGAGCCGGATGCGCCGGTCATCCATGACGGCTGGGACGACAATATCGTCCTCGAGACCTTTACCGAAGACGATTTCTCCAAGATCGCCGACCGCGCGACCGTCGTTGTGAAGCGCGAATACCGGATGGCCCGCCAGGCCATGAACCCTATGGAGGGCAAGGCGGTCTTCGTCGAATGGGACGACCGCGTCGACCAGCTCATGATGCGGACCTCGACGCAGGTCCCGCACCTGATCCGCACCGGCCTCGCCCAGTTCCTCGGGCTCGAACAGCGCCAGGTCCGCGTGATCGCGCCCGACGTCGGCGGCGGTTTCGGCTACAAGGTAGTGCTCCAGCCGGAGGAGCTATGCGCGGCCTGGCTCGCGCGGCATCTCCGCGCGCCGGTACGCTGGATCGAGGACCGGCGCGAGCATCTCGTCTCCGGCGCCAACTGTCGCGAGCATCACTATCACGTCACCCTACATGCGACGCCCGAGGGCGACATTCTAGGCCTCGACTGCGACGTCACCGTCGATGCCGGGGCCTATTCCGCCTATCCGTTCACGAACGGGCTCGAAGGCGCGATGGCGCATGGCAACCTGCCGGGACCCTACAAGCTCGACGTCTATCGCTGCCGCACGCGCACGGTGTCGACCAACAAGCCGCCGCTGCTGCCCTATCGCGGCGTCGCGCGGCCCGGCGTGTGCTATGCGATGGAGATGACGATCGACGCGCTCGCCCGCGAGGTCGGCGTCGAGTCTCACGTGATCCGCGCCCGGAACATGGTCGAAGAATCCGAGATGCCGTTCATGTCGATCGCCAAGAAGCATTTCGACAGCGGCAACTACGCGAAGAGCGTGCAGATGGCCGTCGACATGATCGGGCTCGACGAATTGCGCGCGCGCCAGGCCGCGCAGATGGAGGACGGCAGGCTGCTCGGCGTCGGCATGGGCTCCTACGTCGAACAGACGGCGCACGGCACGTCGGTGTTCTCGAGCTGGGGCGTCGCCATGGTGCCGGGCTACGAGCAGGCGACGGTGCGGCTTACGCCCGACGGCGGGCTGGAGCTTCGCATCGGCGTGCAGAGCCACGGCCAGGGCATGGAAACCTCGATGGCGCAGGTCGCGCACGAGGTGCTTGGCATCGATCCGGACAATGTCACGGTCACGCACGGCGATACCGGCCTGACACCCTATTCGACCGGCACCTACGCGTCGCGATCGATGGTGATGGCGGGTGGCGCGACGTCGCGCGCCTGCAAGGTGCTGGCCGAGCGCATGGAGATCATCGGCGCGCACCTGCTGCAGTGCGATCGCGCTGAGGTCAGCGTCCGCGGCGGCAGGGTCGTCAGCGGCAAAGGCGAGGTCTCCTTCGCCGAAATCGGACGCGTATGGTACCTCAACCCCGACGAACTGCCCGAGGACGTCGACCAGGGCGGCGTCGAGGTCACGATGGGCTACCGGCCCGAACCCGACTCGGGCGCCTTCACCTACGCGACGCACGCCTGTACGGTCGCCGTCGACGCCGACACGGGCAAGGTCGAGGTGCTCGACTACGTCATCGTCGAGGATTGCGGCACGATGGTGAATCCGATGATCGTCGAGGGGCAGACCTTCGGCGGCGCGACCCAGGGAATCGGGACGGCGCTGCTGGAGGAGAGCGGCTACGATGCCGCTGGCAATCCCCTCAACTCGACCTTCGCCGACTACACGATGCCGGGCGCGACCAACGCGCCACACTACCGGATAGATCACATCGAATCGCCGTCGCCTTTCACCGAGTACGGCATCAAGGGCATGGGCGAGGGCGGCACCATTCCGACGCCCGCCGCCATCGGCAACGCCATCAACGACGCGCTGAAATCCATCGGCGCGGAAGTATCCGAAACGCCGTTCACGCCGCGCCGGGTGCGCGCGGCGATCGCGGCGGCAAAGGGAGAAGCGGCATGAAATCCGCGAAATTCGACTACGACCGGGCAGGAACGCTCGGCGACGCGCTGGCGACGCTGGGCAATGCGGACGGGGAGTTCCGCGTGCTCGGCGGCGGCCAGTCTCTGGGGCCGATGATGAATTTGCGGCTCGCGCAGCCCGACCGGCTCATCGATCTCAGCAAGGTCGCCGGGCTCGACGGGATCGACGCCGCCGGCGCGACGCTCCGCATCGGCGCGCGCGTCACCCACGCGCGGATCGAGGACGGCGGGGTGCCGGGCGAGACCGGCGCCTACATGAAGTTCGTCGCCACCGGCATTTCGTATCGCTCGGTCCGCAACCGCGGCACGATCGGCGGCTCGCTTGCCCATGCCGATCCCGCCGCCGACTGGCCGTCGGCGCTGCTCGCGCTCGGCGGCGAGGTGGTGATCGCGGGCCAGGACGGCGAACGCAAGATGCCGTTCGACGGGTTCCAGATCGGCCCCTTCGCGACCGGTCTCGGCTACGACGAGATCCTCGTCGCGGTCGAGCTGCCGCAGCTCGCCGACGGTGCGAAGTGGGGCTACTACAAGGTCAACCGCAAGCCCGGCGAGTTCGCCGACGCCATCGGCGCGGTCGTGATGGGCGATGCGCCGCGCGCCGTCTGCGGCGCGACGGGCTCGGCGCCGTTCCGCGTCGACGCGATCGAGCAGAAGCTCGCCGGCGGCTCGACGGAGCTTTCCATCGCCGAGGCGCGCGACATGATTTCCGGGCACGATCCGGGCTTCGACGATTACGAACTTCAGATACACGCCGTGGCGCTCAGCCGGGCCGTCGGGAGGGCCTTCGCATGAGCGAGATTACCGTCACCATCAACGGCGAGACCGTTACCGGGAACGTCGAGCCGCGCCTGTCGCTGGCCGACTTCGTCCGCGACCACCGGCGGCTGACCGGCACGCATCTCGGCTGCGAGCACGGCGTCTGCGGCGCCTGCACGGTTCTGATGAACGGCGAGCCCGTGCGCTCCTGCATCACCTTCGCGGTGGTCGCCGACGGAACCGAGATCACCACCATCGAGGGCTTCGACGAAGACGAGCCGATGACGCAGCTGCGCAAGGCGTTCCACGAGAACCATGCGCTCCAGTGCGGCTACTGCACGCCCGGCATGCTGGTGGCGGCGCGCGACATCGTCACGCGCCTCCCCGACGCCGACGAGGCGCGGGTGCGTCTGGAGCTCGCCGGCAATCTCTGCCGCTGCACCGGGTATGTCGGCATCGTGAACGCGGTGCTGCAGGTGCTGGAGGAACGCCGGGGGTAACACCGGCGGTTTAGCTCCATGGGACAGTTCGGAATCGGCCAGGCCGTCGTGCGCGAGGAAGACCCGCGCCTGCTTCGCGGCCGGGGGATGTATGCGGGCGACGTCAGTCTGCCGCGGCAATCCTACGCGCTGATGGTGCGGTCGCCCCACGCGCATGCGGAGATCCGCGCCATCGATACGGAAGCCGCTAGGTCCCTGCCCGGCGTGCTCGCGGTCTATACCGGCGAGGACGTGGCGGCCGACAATCTCGGCGTGCCCGGCATGCCGGTGAAATGGACCCGGCCCGACGGTGCGCCGATGGCCTACCGCCCGCAGCCGCCGCTGGCGCTCGGGCGCGTGCGCTATGTCGGCGACCCGGTGGCGCTGGTCGTTGCTGAGACGCTGGATGCGGCGCGCGACGCGGCGGAAGCGCTGATGGTCGATTACGAACCGCTGCCCTCGGTGACGGATACCGCGCGCACGGTCGAGCCCGATGCGCCGGTGATCTGGGACGATGCCCCGGACAACGTCTCCGCGCTCTATCAGGCGGGCGACGCGGCGGCGACCGACGCGGCCTTTGCCAATGCGGCGCACGTCGTGAAACGCCATTTCGTCATCTCGCGTGTTTTCGCGCAATACATGGAAGCCCGGAGCGCCGTCGGCGAATACGACGAGCGCGAGGACCGGTTCACGCTCTACGCCGACGTCCAGTATCCGCACCGCGTGCGCCAGCTTCTCGCCGAAAAGATCTTCCAGGTTCCCGAACAGAGCGTCCGGGTCGTCGCGCGCGACGTCGGCGGGGGCTTCGGCACCAAGGGCTGGCAGTATCCCGAGCACCGGCTCACGCTGTGGGCGGCGCGCAAGCTCGGCCGGCCGGTGAAATGGACCTGCGAACGCACCGAGGCGGTCATGGCCGACGAGCACGGCCGCGACAACGTCACCGAGGCCGAGCTCGCCTTCGACGCGAACGGCAAGGTGCTGGGGCTTCGCGTGCGCACGCTCGCCAATATCGGCGCGTACCTGTCGGCGATCCGCAACCTGCTCGCCGCCTACACCAACGTCGGCACGCTGGTCGGCGTCTACGACATCCCGGCGGCCCACGCCGAAGTGCGGACCGTGCATTCGAACACCAACCCGACCGCGCCCTATCGCGGCGCCGGCCGGCCGGAGGCGACCTACGTCATCGAACGCATGTTCGATGCGGCGGCGCGCGAGCTCGGCATCGACCGGACGGAGTTGCGCGCGAGGAACTTCATCCCTCCCGAAAAGATGCCCATCCGGACCCCGCTGGGCCTCTGCTACGACTGCGGTGAGTTCGCGGCGAACCAGGAAGAAGCGCTGAAAATGGCGGATTACGCCGGTTTCGAGGCGAGGCGCGAAGAGGCTGCCAAGCGCGGCAAGCTGCGCGGCATCGGCACCGCGAATCCGATCGAGCGCTCCGCGTCGCCGTCGCCCGACTTCGCCGAGATCCGCTTCACGACGGACGGCACCGCGACGATCCTGATGGGCACCAAGAGCCAGGGGCAGGGCCACGAGACGGTCTACAAGCAGATCGTCGGCGAGCGGCTCGGTCTCGATTCCGAACGCATGCGCGTCATCGACGGCGATACCGACCGCGTCGCCTTCGGCATCGGCACGATGGGCTCGCGCTCGACCGTGATCGGCGGATCCGCGCTCTACCGCGCCGCCGACAAGGTGATCGAGCGCGCGAAGCCGATCGCCGCCCACATGCTCGAGGCGAGCGTCGAGGACATGGAGTTCGAGCGCGGCATTTTCACCGTCGCCGGCACCGACCGGACGGTAACGCTCACCGACGTCGCGAAGGCGTCGTTCCTGCCGGCGCGCCTGCCGCCCGGATCGGAGCCCGGCCTGTTCGAATCCGCGACCTTCGCGCCCGAGGACGACACCTATCCCAACGGCAGCCACGTCTGCGAGGTCGAGATCGACCCCGAAACCGGCGAGACGCATATCGTGGGTTACTGGGTAGTCGACGACGTCGGCGTCGTCGTGAACCCGACCATCGTGAAGGGCCAGATCCACGGCGGCGTCGCGCAGGGCGTCGGCCAGGTGCTGATGGAGCAGGTCGCCTACGATCCGGACAACGGCCAGCTGCTGAGCGCCTCGTTCATGGACTATTGCATGCCGCGGGCCGACGATTTCTCCGATATCGCCATCGTCAGCAATCCCGTGCCGACCGCCCGCAACCCGCTCGGCGTCAAGGGCGCGGGCGAGGCGGGGACGGTCGGCGCGCTGCCGGCGACGATGAACGCGCTCCTGGACGCGCTGGCGCCGGTCGGCGTCACGGACCTGCCCATGCCCGCGACGCCGCACGCTATCTGGCAGGCGATCGAAAAGGCGAAAACCGAATAGCATTGAGAGGGGAGACAGACCGATGACCGACGAGATCCTGGCCCAACTCGCGCCCACCGGAACGTTGCGCGCCGGCATCAATATGGCGAACGTCCTTCTGGTGACCGAGCGGCCCGAGAACGGCGATCCCGGCGGGGTCGGACCCGATTTCGCGCGCGCCATCGCGGACCGCCTCGGCGTGCCCGTCTCCTACGTGCAGTTCCCGACGCCGGGCGAGGTGGCGGACACGGTCGACGACGGCGTCTGGGACATCGGGCTGATCGGCGCCGAGCCGTCGCGCGCCGAGAAGATCGAGTTCACTGCCGCCTATGTGGAGATCGAGGCGACCTACATGGTGTGGGACGGCTCGGCGTTCAATTCCATCGACGACGTGGACAAGCCGGGAGTGCGCATCGCGGTCTCCGGCCGCAGCGCCTACGACCTCTACCTCTCGCGCACGTTGCAGCACGCCGAACTGGTCCGCGCGAAGGGCCTGCCCGGCGCGCAGGCGCTGTTCGTCGACGAAAAGCTCGATGCGCTGGCGGGGCTCCGGCCGGCCATGAACGACGCGCTGCCCGACATTCCCGGCGCGAAGATCCTCGACGGCAAGTTCACCGCCGTCCAGCAGGCGGTGGGCTGCAAGAAGAGCAGCGCCGCGGCGGCAAAATTCCTCAGCGATTTCGTCGAGGAATCGAAGGCGAACGGCCTCGTCGCCTCATTGATCGAAAAGCACGGGGTGGTCGGCCGCCTGTCGGTCGCCGGGCCGGCCTGATTACTTCCTGGGTCGCCGGGCTTTCGGCCTGGCGGTCGGCTTTTTCGCCCCCGTGATGTCCGGCGTCGCGATCTGCAGCCCGTCGAGGGACATCTTCTTCATCGAGGCGCGCTCGAATTCGGGGCGATGCGGGAATGGCTGGGTCGCGTCGTAGCCGACCTTGCTGCCAAAATAGTTCGGGAAGCTGGGGTTGAGCCCGTGGCCGAACACGTCGCGGATCACCATGATGCCCCTCTCGGGGTCTAGCCGCGTGGTCATCGCCCATTCGACGTCGGTCGGGTCGTATATGTTCACGTCGTCATCGACGATCGTGACGGTCTTAAGGGGCGGGAAGGCGGCGAAGGTCGCCATGATGGCCTGCTTCGCCCAACCAGCGCGCACCTGCTTCATCTGCACGACCGCGCCGTAGAAGCCGCAGCCGCCATGGGTGAAGAAGACGTCCTTTACGCCCGGGACCTGGAGCTGCAGAAGGTTGAGCACGTTGGCCTCGCCGAGCAGGCCGACCGAATTGTGCACCTCGGTGCCCGGCAGGATGGTGTGCATGATCGGGTTCTGGCGGCGGTGGATGCGCTTCACCTTGACCTTGCCGCGCGGCGCAAACGTGGCGTAGCAGCCGGTAACCTCCGCGAACGGGCCTTCCAGATGGTCTTCGTTGTGGCTGAGCTCGCATTCGAGGGCGTACATCGCGTGCGCCACCATCTCCGAGTCCGATAGGTCGGAGGCGACCAGTTCGACCGCCTCGCCATGGAACTCGCTCGCGATGCCGAGTTCGTCCGTGTCCGGCGGCGCGGCTTCGGCGGGCGCCGACGATGCGAAGTGAAAGCCCGGCCCGATGCCGACATTGAGGGTGAAGGACAGCGGCTTGCCCTGCTTCTTTGCCTTTTCGAGATAAATCTCGAGGTGGCGGCCGGAATCGATGTTTACCGCCAGCGTGTCCTTGTCGATCACCTGAAACCGCTGGATGGACGCGTTGCGCACGCCCGTTTCCGGATCCTTGGCGATCACCATCGCTGCGTCGAAATAGGGCCCGCCGTCCTTGGTCGCGTGCACCGGGATCGGCATGAGGGAGAGATCGACGTCGTTCTCCGTCACCTCGCGTACCGGCCCGTCGTCGAGGACGACCGGGTGGACGGGGTTCACCTGCCATTTCTTGATGTGTTTCGAGACGAGACCCGGTAGCTCCGCCTCCGGCGTGCGCATCAGGGCGCCCAGCAGCTCGCGCGACCAGTAGAGGCCGGTGAGAACCGGCGTCCGAAAGCCCTTCACGTTCTCGAACAGCAGCGCCCGCGGGCTGCGCTCGAATTCCTTCGAGATGCCCGCGAGTTCGTGTACGAGATCGACCTCGGACTTCACCCGTGCGAGGCGGCCCATCTCGTCGAGATCGTCGACGATCGCCGCTAGGTCCTTCAGATGCGCAACGCCCATGGCGGTCTTTTGTCCGTCGAGACCTACTCGGCGGCGACAGACGGCAGGCCCGCCAGCGCCATAGCCAGCTCGCCCTCGTCGTAGTCGAGGTCCTGCAGGTTGCCGGAGAAGTAGTCCATGTAGGCCTGCATGTCGAAATGGCCGTGGCCGCACAGGTTGAACAGGATCGTCTGCGACTTGCCTTCTTCCTTGCAGCGCAGTGCCTCGTCGATGGCGCCCTTGACGGCGTGGTTCGCTTCCGGCGCAGGCAGGATACCTTCGGTCCGGGCGAACTGGACGCCAGCCGCGAAGCATTCAGACTGGCGATAGGCTTTGGAATGAATAAGGCCGAGATCCTGCACGTGGCTCACCTGCGGCGCCATGCCGTGATAGCGCAGCCCGCCCGCGTGGAAGCCCGGCGGAATGAAGGTCGAGCCCAGCGTGTGCATCTTGACGAGCGGCGTCAGGTGGCCTGTATCGCCGAAGTCGTAGGCGAACTTGCCGCGCGTCAGCGACGGGCAGGCTGCAGGTTCGACGGCGACGATATCGATGTCCTTGCCGCCGCGCAGCTTTTCGCCGAGGAACGGGAAGGCGATGCCGCCGAAGTTCGACCCGCCGCCGGTGCAGCCGACGACGACGTCCGGATAGTCGCCCGCTATCTCAAGCTGCTTCATCGCTTCCTGGCCGACGATGGTCTGATGCATCAGCACATGGTTGAGCACGCTGCCCAGCGCGTATTTGGTGTCGTCGCGCGTGGCGGCGATCTCGACAGCTTCGGAAATGGCGATGCCGAGGCTGCCGGTCGAATCCGGATGCTCGGCGAGGATCGCGCGCCCGGCATTGGTCTCGTCCGACGGGCTCGCGACGCAGCGCGCGCCGTAGGACTCCATCAGCGCCTTGCGGTACGGTTTCTGCTGGAACGAAACCTTAACCATGTAGACGTCGACCTGGAGGCCGAACAGCGCGCCCGCGAAGGCGAGGGACGAGCCCCACTGGCCCGCGCCGGTCTCGGTCGCGAGCTTGGTGATGCCTTCCGCCTTGTTGTAGTAGGCCTGCGCGATCGCCGTATTGGGCTTGTGGCTGCCCGCCGGGCTGACGCCCTCGTACTTGTAGTAAATCTTCGCCGGGGTATCGAGTTCCTTCTCGAGGCGACGGGCGCGGAACAGCGGCGTCGGGCGCCACTGCCGGAAGATGTCGCGCACTTCGTCGGGAATCTCGATCTCGCGCTCGGCCGACACCTCCTGCTTGATCAGCTCCATCGGGAACAGCGGCGCGAGGTCTTCGGGGCCGATCGGCTGGCCGGTGCCGGGGTGCAGCGGAGGCGCCATGGGCTCCGGCAGGTCGGCCATGATGTTGTACCAGTGGGTGGGGATATCCTTCTCGTCGAGAAGATATTTGACGGTGTCCGACATGTCCCTGCCTCCGCTCAAACTGTTGTTATTTCAAGCTTGAAAGATCGCCGATTTGGAACGGCAGGTAAAGGGCAGGACCCTTAGAAGCCGGCCCGCATCTCGCGGCGGATTGTCTCATCCGGCATCGGGCCGTCGGCGGCGGCCAGCAGGTCGGCCATGTGGTCGGGATTGGCGGTGCCGGGGATCGCGCAGGTCACCGCCGGGTGCGAAATCACGTATTTCAGGCAGTATTGCGCCCAGCTCGTGCAGCCGAGGTCCGCCGCAAGGGACGGCAGCGGCTTGCCCCGGAGGCGCGACAGCAGGCCGCCGCCGCCGAACGGCACGTTGATCAGCGTCGCGATGCCGTTGTCCAGGCAGAACGGGAAGATTTCGTCCTCGGCGTCGGGCTCGTCGATCGAATAGCAGAACTGCAGGAAATCGACCTTTTCCGCGCGCACCGCGTCCATCAAATCGCCGAACGCGTGCGGCCGGTAGTGGGTGTAGCCGAGATAGCGGATCCGTCCTTCGGCCTTCCAGGCGCGCATGGTCTCGAGCTGCGTCCGCCAGTCGACGAGATTGTGGACCTGCATCAGGTCGACCGTCTCGGTGCGCAGCAGGCGGAAGGAATCCTCCATTTCCGCGATGCCGGCGGCGCGGCCGCGGGTCCAGACCTTGGTCGCGATGAAGGCGTCGTCGCGGCGGCCCATGTCTGCGAGCAGATCGCCCGCCACGCCCTCGGCGCGGCCGTACATCGGCGAGGAATCGACGACCTTGCCGCCGCCGTCGAGCAGCGCCTCCAGCACGGCGCGGCGCGGCGCCCGCTCGGCCTCGCCCTTGCCGATATCGAAGCCCTTCCAGGTGCCGAGGCCGACGACGGGGATTTCCTCCCCCGTGGAGGGTATGGCGCGTGTGAACATGGCCCGAAATTAGCCCATCGGATGGGTCCTGCTCAAACTACTTGGCCGCGAGGTCCTTCTTGATCCCCGGCCAGTTCTGGTCGCCTTTGGCGATATTGCCCGGCACGTCCTGCTGCCACTGCTGCTGAACGCCTTTCGAGTAGTTGAGGTACAGCTTGCCCTCGACGATCTTCCACGCGTCGGGATCGATCTTGGCCGTATAGCCCTGCGAGACGGCCCAGGCGCAGAATCCCCCGTATTGCGGGGCGTATTTCCCGGGCATCGCCTTGAAGGCATCGCGGTGGGCGGCACTGGCGAACTGCCACTTGGTGCCGCCCCATTCGTAGGAGAACTCGGACTTGCCCTCGACGGGCTTGCCGTCGGTGAAGTAGGCGACGACGTCGTAGCCCTTGACCGCGGCGCCGCCGAACAGCCCGCCCTCGTACCAGACCGAGCCCGCCGCGGCCGGTCCCGCGGCAAGCAGTCCCGTCACGACGGCTGCAAGGGCGACGCAGCGCCTGAATGTCGTCAGCATTGAATGGGACATCGGGGCCTCCATCTGTTCTCCGACTGAGATAGGTGTCGGAACCGCCCGAGGCCAATAACGTTTGCGTTAGCCCCCGCCGGCGCGCGTAACATGGGCGGATGA
>JAYOEF010000126.1:0-11097 GCA_038106605.1 Alphaproteobacteria bacterium | reverse complement strand
CCCTCTACGACCGGACGGAACGCAACCGCGTCTTCCCCTATGTCGGCGAAGGTCTGATCGCGGCGCGGCGATACCGGGAACACCTGAAGGAAACGACCGTCCTCCTCGACGTCGAAGCGTGCCGCGACAGCCTCCGCTCCTCGGCGGCGCAAGTCGCCATCTCGGGTTTCTGCACCGGCGGCTCCTGGGCCTGGGTTTCGGCGAGCGCGACAGCGTTCGACGCTGCCGTCATCTTCTACGGCAGCGACGTCTACGAGCTGATGGACCGGACGCCACGCTGCCCCGTCCAGTTCCACTACGGCGATCGCGATGTCGTCGTCCCCATCGAGAAGGTGACGGAAATCAGGAGCCGCTTTCCAGAAGCCGAGTCCCACGTCTACCTGGGCGGCGAGCACGCATTCATCAACCCCGAACAGGCCCACCACAACCCCGCCGCCGCGGACCTCGCCTTCTCCCGCAGCATCGATTTCCTGAACCGGCGTTTCGCGGACACCCCGGTCTCCGCGTAAACGGACGCCCCGCCTAGCCGGATGCCGGGCCGCCGCGTCCCTTCTTACGAGCTTCGCCCTGGGCGATAAAGCAGGTGCTGCCGACGATGATCAGAGCGCCAACGATCGTCCAGACGTCCGGAACCTCGCCGAACAGGAAAAAGCCGAAGGCGGCGGCGAAAATCAGGCGGACATATTCGGTGGGCCCGATCACGCTCGCCTCGCCGACGGCGAAGCCGCGTATGAACCCGATCATGCCGAAGGCCGTGAGCAGGCCGATTCCCGCGCACATCAGCCATGCCATCAGGCTGGCGGGCGTCTGCCAGAACCAGATCGCGGGCCCGACGAACACGAGGATCCCGCCAGCCTGGTAATAGAACAGGATGCGGTTGGGGGACTCGGTCGTCGACATCATGCGGATCATGATATTGGCCACCGCGAAGGTGCAGGCCGCACCGATGGCGACGAAGACCACGGGGTCGATGTGGCCGCCGGGCCGGACCATCACCACGACGCCGACGAAGCCCGCCACGGTCGCCGACCAGCGGCTGCCGCTCACGACCTCGCGCAGCACGATCACGGCGACGACGGTGGTGAACAGGATGCGCGAGAAGGCGAGCGCGGTTGCATCGGCGAGTGGAAGATAGACCACGGCGGTGTAGACGCCGACCTGCGCCGTGCAGGCAATCAGGAGACGGACGATGTGGATCCCGGGACGCGACGTCCGCAGTTCCGAAAGCCCCATCCGATAGAAGACCGGCAGCATGATCACGAAGCCGAGCGAGTAGCGAAAGAACGCGAGCTGGAACGGCGACATCGTCTTGCCGAGGGTCTTCACCAGCAGGTCGTTCGCGGCGAACGACAGCGTGCCGATAAGCACCCACAGGATTCCCCGGAGGTTCGGCGGCAGTCGGAGCCAGGCTTCGGTGAGAGGCGCAAACATGTCGGATGCGGCCTAGGAGTGCGCAGGCATCGAAAAAGACCTCGGACGGTGCGGGCAGGTGCCGCGGGGCCGCCACGCTACAGGCATCCTTCCCGTCGTTCACGGAAATCCTGCGCGGCGTCCCCGGAAAAGGGGCTGCACCCTAACGTGGAAGCGCGGCGGCCGGAACACGCTTTGTCATTGCGTCCGTGCATGCGCAACGGACTGAGCTGCATGGGCCGCCGCCCGGCATCGAGATCGTTGCGAAGTTCCGCGATATCGCCGATCCTCCGGGCGCGATCGAACCGGGTCGAACCCGTATCACCGCAGGAGCGCAAAATGGCGGAAATCGTTCTGGGAATGGCGACGTCGCACGGCCCGATGCTGTCGACGCCGTGGGAGCAGTGGAACCAGCGCGTCGCCGCGGACCGGCAGGCGAAGGGCCACCCCTTCCGGGGCGGCACCTACGGTTTCGACGAGCTCGTCACGATGCGCCGGACGGAAGGCCTTGGCGCCCAGATCACCCCCGACATGTGGAAGACCCGCGCGCAGGCCTGCGCGGACGCCATCGACGCCCTTGCCGCCAAGTACGCCGAGGTCGCGCCCGACGTGACCGTCATCGTCGGCAACGACCAGCGCGAATTGTTCACCGAAGACAATTTCCCGGCGTTCTGCGTCTTCTGGGGTGCGACCATCGAGAACCGCCCGCGCACGCCGGAGCAGGTAGCGAACCTGCCGCCCGGCATCGCGATCTCGGAGCGCGGGCACGCCCCGCCCGAGGATGCGGTCTATCCGGGCTGCCCCGAGCTTGGCCGCCACATCATCGAGAGCCTGATCGACGAGGAATTCGACATCGCCGCTTCCTCCGTCCTGCCGGCGGGGTCCGGATACGTCAACGGCATCCCCCACGCCTACGGCTTCATCTACCGCCAGATCATGAAGGACAGGCCGGCGCCGAGCGTGCCCGTCATCCTCAACACGTTCTATCCGCCGAACCAGCCGTCGGCCGCGCGCTGCTACGATTTCGGCGCGGCGCTCGGGCGCGCCATCGCGAGCTGGGACTCGTCGCTCCGCGTCGCCGTCTTCGCCTCCGGCGGGCTCAGCCATTTCGTGATCGACGAGGACCTCGACCGCAAGGTGCTGAAGGCGCTGCGCGACAACGACCGCGAGACGCTGGTCTCGATCCCGGACGACCTCTACCAGTCCGGTACGTCCGAGATCAAAAACTGGATTCCCGTGTCGGCGGCGATGACGCAGGCGGGCAAGCGCTTCACCCTCGTCGACTACGTCCCCTGCTACCGCTCGGAAGCCGGCACCGGCAACGCGATGGGTTTCGGCTACTGGGACTGATCGCCGCCCGGTCGGCGAGAGGATCAGACGTCCTCGGTCCGGAGCCAGCCGAGCGAACGCATCAGCGGCTCGTCCGTCATCACGAACAGCGTCGCGTCGCCGGACGCCCGGTGCGATACCGGCCGCCACGCCGGCACCGCGATCATGTCGCCGCGCGTCCACGAAAAGGTCTCGCCGTCGATGGTGGTCTCGCCCATGCCCTCGGCGGCGCAGAAGATGTGGTTCGCCGTCGTTCTCAGGGGACGGGTCGCCTCGCCCGAGCCGAGCCGCATCATGTAGAGGCCGATCGCCGCCATCGCGGGATCGCCGAGCGCCACGCGCGTCCCGTAGCGCCCCTCGGGATCGGGCTTCGCCCGGTCGAGATCGGCCTGCACGTCCTCCCAGCGGAAGATGAAGGGCGACGTGCGGGGCGTGGAGCGGACCAGCTCGTAGCCCTGCGGGTGGTGTTCGTAGAACATCGGCTCCAGCAGATGGACGAGCGGCGCATCGAGGCAGTCCATCCAGTAACACATGCCGTCGGCCTCGCTGCCATGGCCGTGCCAGCTCCAGTTGGGCGTGAGCAGTACGTCATTGGGCTTCATTTCGAGGCGTTCGCCGTCGACGATGGTATAGGCGCTTTCGCCCTCGAGGACGAAGCGGAGCGCGTTCGGGGTGTGGCGGTGGGACCGCGCCTTCTCGCCCGGCAGGATCGCCTGGTAGGCGGCGATCATGGTGCGCACGGTCGCGTAGGTGTTGCCCTCGACCGGGTTGAACAGGATCAGGTTGCGGCGCTCGGCGAACTCGGTATCGACCAGCCGTCCCGCCGCATCGAGCGCCGCGCGGCCCTCCTTCCACGACCACTTGAAGGGAACGAAGTTCTTGCGGGGCGACGCCCACAGCGACGGCACCGGCTTCGCCCAGCCGCAATTGATGCTGAGCGGCGCGAGCGCCTCGTAGAGGCTTTCGAGCGTCTCGGTGTCCGCGAGCTTCGATAGCGCGACCATCGCCCTCTCCTATCGGTTTTGCCGCAGTTTAGGCGCTCATGCGGCGCCGCGCACGCGGTCGATCACGGATTTCGGATCGGCGGGGGCCGCATCGCCGCGCCACGCGACATGCCCGTCGGGCCGGACAAGGACGAGCGCGCGCTCGTAGGCGCGGACGATCTCGGGCTCGCCGATGCTCTCGACCGCAAGCGGAAGCCCGGCCCGTGCGGCGGCCGCCTCCAGCGCACTTGTATCGGGTGCGTTCGCGCCGAGCCGGAGCAGCACGAAACCCCGGCCGAAAAGATCGAGGGTTGAGGTGCCGTCGGCGCGCCAAACGTGAGGCGCCCGCGACCAGGGCCGCGTGGTCTGCACATAGACCGAGGGATCGAGGCTCGGGGGCGGTGTGCCGTCCGCCATACAGATCGGCGAGTCCTCATAGAAATAGCCGAGATGGATTCCGAGCGTCCGCCACTCGCGCTGCATCTCTTGGCCCAGATCGCGGCCGACCTTTTCCCGGAGCGCGGCGGCGGCGGGCGTCGGATCGAGGAGGTCCGGGTGCGCCGGAGGCGACAGCATCCGGCCGAGATTGCCGCTCGCCTCGGTCACGTTGCGGAGCGCGACAGGCCGCCGCTCGGCCGTGTAGCTGTCGATCAGCACGGCGCCGCCCCAGCCCTGCTGGGCGGCGGTCAACTTCCACGACAGGTCGACCGCGTCGCCGACGCCCGTGTTCATGCCGAAACCGCCCGTGGGCGACATCGCATGCGCGGAATCGCCCGCGAGGAGGACGTTTCCGCTGGCGAATTCGTCGGCCACAAGCTCGCGCCGCGTCCACGGCATCACGGAGACGATCTCGTATCCGAAATCGACGCCGACGGCGCGGCGGATGGCGGCGCGCACCTCGGCCTCACCGAGCGCCGTGCGCCCGTCGCCCGCGCGGATGACCGACATGCGCCACTCGTCGCGCCCGTTGATGGCGACGATCGTCGCCCACGTCCCCTCCGGGCCGACGAAGATGAAGCGGTAGCCCGGCCGCTTGTCGTGGAGCGCCTCGAAGCCGGCACAGCGGAAGATGATGTTGGTCGTATGCGTCAGGGCGGGATTGCCGCTCATCGTGATCCCGGCGGTCCGCCGGATACCGCTGTTCGCCCCGTCGCAGGCAATCAGGTATTCCGCCGCGATCCGGATCGTGTCTCCGCGGTCGAGCCGTTCGATCTCGGTAACGACCCCGCCCTCGATCGGCTCCCACGACGCGAGACGGTGGCGGTAGCGGAGATCGACGGTCCCGAACGACTGCGCAAACCTGCGGAGGACCGGATCGAACATGTTCTGCGGGCAACGCTCGCGCTTCTGCGGGCTCTCGGGCGGCGGCCGCGAGGCGTTCATCGACGGCGTCTCGTACCTGCCGATCTCCCAGCCGTTCGCCAGGCTCCCGGCGATGTACACATTGTCCTGCGGATAGTCGCGGTCGTAGGGCGTCGCTTCCACGTCCGCGACGATGCCCCAGCGGCGGCAGAACTCCATGGTGCGGATGCCGACGAGGTCCTGGCGCGGCTGGAAGATCGAGCCGTCGGACTGCTCGATCACCGTGCAGGCACGCCCGCGCCAGCCGAGATCGCCCGCAAGCGCAAGCCCCACCGGCCCGGCCCCCACGATCAGAACCGGCGTGTCGAATGTCCGGGTCATCCCTTTCCCCTGCTTTCCGTGCCGCGACCGGCCGGACTGTCGATTTGCGGCAATAAAGGCATACCGGTCATGGATCTAACAATGACGCATTGTCGCTGCATATCGCGCCGCGGGCTTCCGCCACTATACGGGTGCGGATCGAACAATTGTGGTTTGTCCCCATCCATGTTTTGATCGATGCGGCCATAACGAAAATGAATACAGGCTCACCTGGGAACGAAGGAGGAAACATGAAAAAGTCGGTAATCGGGACATTTGCGCTGGCGGCATCGCTGCTGGCATTTACCCCCGCGGTCGCCAATGCGGAAACGCCCGCCGAGTTCTTCAAGGACAAGACCGTCAAGATCATCTACGGATTTGGCGTCGGCGGCACTTACGGAAAATATTCGCAGCTCATCGCCGAGTATCTCGCCAAGCAGATCGGTGCCGAGACCATCATCACCCAGTCGATGCCGGGCGCCGGCGGTATCAAGGCAAGCAACTTCGCCTACAACATCGCCAGCAAGGACGGGCTGACGCTGTTCATGCCGCCCGACACCATCGTCATCTCCGAGCTGCTGGAGCCCAACGCCGTCAAGTACAAGTCGGTGGATTTCACCTGGCTTGGGACCGCCGAGCAGAGCAACTCCGTGATGGTGCTCCGGGCCGATGCCGGTATCACCAAACCCGAGGATCTCAAGTCCAAGGAAATCATCATGGGCTCGACCGGCAAGGGGTCGCAGACCTTCCTCATGCCGATGCTGGCGAACGGCGTCTACGACGCGAAATTCAAGATCGTCAGCGGCTACAAGGGATCGCGCAAGGCCCAGCTCGCCATGGAGCAGAGCGAGGTCCAGGGCGTCGCCCTCACCTGGCTGTCCTGGAAGTCGGCGCACGAGGCCTGGTTCAAGAGCGGTTTCGCGACCCCGGTGCTCCAGATCGGCACGAAGAAGGAAGTAGACCTGCCGAACGTGCCCCTCCTCAACGATCTCGTGACCGGCGAGGACAAGAGAATCGTCAACTTCATGGCGACGATGAGCCCGCTCGGCCGCGGCCTGACGGTCCCGCCCGGCGTCCCGGCCGACCGGGTCGCGTTCCTGAGGACCGCCTTCGCCAAGATGCTCGAGGATCCGGCGCTCAAGGCCGATGCCGAGAAGCGCAAGCTCCGCATCCACGGCGCGACGGGCGAGGAGCTCCAGAAGATCGTCGCGGACTCGATGGATATCCCGGAAGCGACCGTCCTCAAGGCGCGGAACATCATCTTCGGCAAATAGGCGCCTGCAATTTCGGCGGGACTGTTTCGCCGCCGGCGAACCGGTTCCATGGTAGCCTTGACCCCGGCCGCATTCCTGCGGCCGGGGCCTTGTTTTTCAGTGCCGGAGCCGGGTAGGCACCGCGCAGATCGCGAAGTGAAATGAACCGCGACTATCGCAACGTATTCGTCCTCTGGCTCTGCCAGGCCGCGTTCGGGACCGGACGGTCGCTCCTGATCGCGACCGCGCCGCTCGTCGCCTATCCCATCGCGCCGCACAAGGCGCTCGCCACGCTGCCGACCGCGCTCGTCGTGATCGGGACCGCGCTTTCGGCTTATTTCGTCTCGATGCTGACCCGCAAGACCGGTCGCCGGACGGGTTTCCTGCTCGGCACCGCCGTCGCGACGCTCTCGGGCATCGCCTGCTCCGCGGCGGTCGTCGTCCAGAGCTTCTGGCTCCTCGCCGCCGGCGGCCTGCTGTTCGGCATCTTCGCCTCCTTCGCGCAGCTCTACCGTTTCGCCGTCGCGGACGCCGCGCCCGACCATTTCAAGAGCAAGGCGATCTCTCTCGTCCTCGCGGGCGGCGTGGTCGCCGGCTTCATCGGCCCCAAGCTCGCGAACGTGGGCGAGAGCCTGTTCGGAATCCTGTTCCTCGGCGTCTACGTCTTCGTGATCGGAACCGCGGCGATTTCGGCGCTCTCTCTCGTCTTCCTCGACGTCCCGCCGCTTTCGCACAAGGACCTGAGCGGCCCGCAGCGCCCGCTCGGCGAGATCATGCGCCAGCCCGTGTTCATATCCTCGGCGCTGTCCGCCACCATCGCCCAGGCGGTCATGAACTTCCTCATGACCGCGACCCCCATCGCCATGGTCTTCCAGTGCGGCTATGCACGCGCCGACGCCTACGACGTCATTGCATGGCACATCGTCGGCATGTTCGCGCCAGGGTTCGTGACCGGATGGCTGATGATGAAGTTCGGCGAAATCCGGATTCTGCTCCTCGGCCTGATCCTGGAAGGTGCCTGCATCGCGGTCGCCCTGTCGGGCATAGAGGTATTCGACTTCTGGCTCGCGATGCTGCTACTCGGCGTCGGCTGGAACTTCACCTTCACGGCTGCGACCAAGCTGACGACGAACGCCTACGTCCCGGCGGAGCGCGAGAAGACCCAGGGCATGGTGAACCAGATCATCTACACGGTGGTCGCCATCGGCTCGCTGTCCTCGGGCGCGTTCATCCACTTCTTCGGCTGGACCTGGGTCAACATCGCCGCCGCGCCGCTCCTCGTCGTCGCGGCGGGTGTCACGATCTGGTACGCCGTGGGCGCCCGCCGCGCCGCGGCCGCTTGACCCGCCACCGAAGCGCTCTCACTCGCTCCTGAACTGCTCCTTCGACCGCGCGACCCAGACCGATAGAGCACCAATCAGCAGCAGTCCGGCTCCACCGACCACGTAGAAGGCGTTCTCCAGCCCCACGACTTCCGCGAGCCCGCCCATCGCGAGCGGGAACAGCGCATTGCCGAGGCGGTTGAACGTGATGCGGAGCGCGGCGACCCGGCCCTGCAGGGTCGGCGCGACGGCGCGGGACGCGATCGACATCATCAGCGGCAGATTGAGCCCCTGCCCGGCCCCGCGGATGCAGATGGCGATCGCAAGGAGCGTCACCGTGTCCAGCATCGGCGTGACCGTGATTCCGACGATCGACAGCGCGACGACGAAAAGAAGCAGCCAGTAGTCGGTGAAGCGCCGGACGAGCGGGCCGATGGAAAGGGCGGCGAGCGCGGACACGCTGTTGCTGAGGCCGATCAGCAGGCCGATTGTGCTGCCCGTGAGGCCGAGTTCCTGCTTGAGCCAGACGCCGTAAAACGACGCCTGGATGCCGGAGCCGGTCTGGCGCATGAAGGTCGCGGTGATCACCAGCGCGATCGCCGACAGGCCGAGCAGCCGGATGGTGTCGCGGTAGTCCGAGAGCCGCGGCATCAGATCGGCTTTCTTCTTCGGCGCCGTCTCGGCTTTCTCAGCGGCTGCCGGTTCCGCATCGGTCCCGTGCCGCGGCAGGAAGGTTGCCGCGATGCTCCCGCAGGAAAGCCATGCGGCGAGGAAGAGGAAGCCGCCGTAGGGGCCGAGCGCCTCCCAGGCCATGCCGGCTATGAGCGGCCCGATGAAGCCGCCGAGGCGGGCGGACGCCGTCATCCGTCCGGCGTAGACCGGCCTGCCTTTCAGGATCGTGCCGACCGCGCTCTGCACGCCGATCCAGTTCGTCGTCTCGGCGAAGCCCGTGACGATCTGCAGCGCGATCACCGCCCAGATGAACGGCAGCACCGGAAAGAGCCCGGTCGCGAGCGCTCCCGAAACGCCGAGCACCATGATCACCTGGCGCGGACCGAAACGGTCGAGCAGCGCGCCGCCGTGGATCGACATTGTGATTGGGAGAAGCTGGCGGCTCGAAATGATCAGGCCGATCAGCAGCGGCGACGACGTCAGCTCAAGCGCCCACAGCGGCATCAGCACGTGCATCATCGGAAAGACATTGCCGGTGAAGAACGCCGTCGCGTAGACGGGCGCCTGCACCCGCCATGGAAATTCCCCACGCGTATCGGTCAATCCCGCATACCCCGTTTGCGCCCGTACGGTTGCGGACGCGACCTTTCGTATTGCCCGGCAGGACGGTTGAACCTAGAAACCCGAGCTATAGCATTTGCGTCCACAGGCAACGCGGAAAACAGACATGGCCGATTCGAATGGCAGCCAGATTCTCTCCCACATCATGGTGCTCGACCTGACGCGCGCCCGTTCCGGCCCGACGGCGGTCCGCCAGCTCGCCGACTGGGGCGCGAACGTCGTCAAGATCGAGGAGCCCGGCGCGGCGGCGAGCGCTGACCTCGGCCAGCGCCACGGCCCGGATTTCCAGAACCTGCACCGCAACAAGCGCTCGATGACGCTCGACCTCAAGTCGGCGGAAGGCAAGAAGGTCTTCTATCGTATGGTCAAGGAGGCCGACGTCGTCGTCGAGAACATGCGCCCGAGCGTCAAGTTCAAGCTTGGCGTCGATTACGAGACCCTGCGTGCGATCAACCCGAAAATCGTCTACGGCAGCATCTCGGGCTTCGGCCAGGACGGGCCAATCGCCGACCGGCCCTGCCTCGACCAGATCGCGCAGGGCATGGGCGGCCACATGATGGTGACGGGCGAGCCCGGTACCGGGCCGATGCGCTCCGGCGCCGCGATCAGCGACATGACCGCGGGTCTTTTGTGTGCCAACGGCATCATGCTGGCGCTCTACGAGCGCGAGCGGTCGGGCGAGGGCCAATGGGTTCAGACCTCGCTTCTCGAAGCGATGATCTTCCTTCTCGACTTCCAGGCGGCGCGCTGGACGGTGAGCCACGAAGTGCCGCCGCAGGCCGGAAACCACCATCCGTCCATCGCACCGATGGGCGCGTTCCGCACCAGCGACAGCTACATCAACATCGCGCCGATGCCGGAGATGTGGGAGCGCTTCTGCAAGACCGCGGGCCTCGATCACCTGCCGTCCGACGAGCGCTTCGCGACGTTCGAGGCGCGCTACAGGAACCGCCCTGCCCTCGTCGCGGAAATCGAGGCGCGCACGGTGCAGGAGACGAGCGCGCACTGGATCGCGCTTCTCAACGACGCGCGCATCCCCTGCGGGCCGATCTACACGCTCGACGAGACGTTCGCCGACCCGCAGGTGCAGCACATGAAGATCGCCGCGCCTGTCGAAGGCCCGGTCGCCGGCCGGATCGAGGTCGTGGCGCAGCCGCTCCACCTCACACGCACGCCGAACCGTTTCGATGCGGCAAGCGCGAGCGCTGCACCCGAGTATGGCGCCGATACGCGGGACGTCCTCGAACGTTACGGCTACAGCGCCGCCGAGATAGCCGCCCTGGAGAAGGACGGCGTCGTCTGAAGGCGTTTGCTCAGGCGAGCCGGTAGGTGAAGGCGTCGGCGAGGAAGTCCTGCTTGCCGATCTCGACGCCCGCATTGCGGATGAGGTCGTAGGCCGTCGTCGCGTGGAACATCACCTGCGGGATCGAGAAGCGGATCAGCATGTCGCTGCCCTTGAAGGCGACCGGCCCGACGCGCACCTGGAACTCGGCGCGGCGATCCTCGCTGCCTTCGAACTGCGCGGGCTTGGCGCTCCTGATGAAGTCGAGCGCGGTGGCGATCTGCTTGCGGAACCCGGCGAGGCTGTCGGCCGGCTTCGAGAAGTCCGGCTGTTCGAGCCCGGCGAAGCGCGAGACGGCGAGCGTCGCATGATGGCAGGCGCGCTGGATCTGCTCGGCGAAGGTGAACATGTCGGGCGCGAAGCGCGCGCCGATCAGCGTCGAAAAATCGCCCCCGGTCGCCTTGTAGTGCGCCTCGGCCTTGTCGAGCACGCCCGACACTCCCGTCAGCGTCTGGACGAACAGCGGAACGGCGACGTCGTACATCGAAAGCGGCATGGTATCC
>JAYOEF010000125.1:0-11256 GCA_038106605.1 Alphaproteobacteria bacterium | reverse complement strand
GCGATCTTGTCCTCGAGCGTCGGCGAGGTCTTGATCGCCGGCGAGTAGGTCGGCAGCGTCACGACCTCGAGGTCGGCGGCGATGTGAACCGTGTTGACCAGAACGTCCTTGTAGCGCGGGGTCATCTCCTCGACGTCCTCGAGCTTGTAGCCCGCGGCAACGCGCTCCTGCAGGGCCCGCTCGCGCGGATCCTCCTGCTTGTCTTTCACCACCGTCGCCATGTGTTCCTTACCTCCGGTTTGCGTTTTACGTTTGCGCACCGCCAGCCGGTGCGATTGTTGAAGAATAGGGCGCGCGGGGCCACCGATCTAGCGGACCGCGACCCCGTCGAGTACGAAATCGCGGAACGCCCGGGCGAAGTCCTGACCTTTCAGGTCTGCTCCCCGCATGTACCATTCCACGTAGCAGCCCTTGTTCGTTGCCATGATCACGCTGGCGAGCTCGTTGGCGCCGATTCCCGTGCGGAAGATGCCGCCCTTCTGGCCCGCGTTCACCGTGTCGCGGAGGGCATCTTCCATCCGCGCCATCAGGCCGTTCAGCCGCTCCTCGATCTCGTCGCCCGAGCCGTTGAACTCGGCGCTCATCAGGATGGCGAGCAGCATGTACTCCGTCTTTTCCGCGCCGATCACAGACTGGGTGCGGATGAAAGCGTTGAGACGGTCGAGAGGGGCCGTTCCCGCAGCGTCCATCGCCGCGATCGTCGGCGCGATGGTCAGCTCCTCCGTGCGGTCGAGGAGCGCCATCAGGACGTTGGCCTTGCTCTTGAAGTAGAAATAGACGGCGCCTTTCGTCAGCCCTGCGGACTGCGCGATCTCCTCGACGGTCGTCGCATGATAGCCTTGGGTGATGAAAAGCGTCAGCGCCCGTGCCAGAAGCGCTTCGATGCTCGCGGCACGCTGTTCGCGCTTGGTTTGCGGCCGAGCGCGTTCGATGCCGTCGGTTTGGCTGGTCGTTTGAGCGTCCATCCACAAACCTTGCTTTAGCCTGGCGGGAAATTACATACTGATTGGACAGTATCTTAAGCCATTGAAAAAATCAAGTTTTATTGCCTCGGCGTAGGAACACGGGCTCATGCGCGTATTGCATGGCCAAGGGTGCCGGAACGCGCTGGCGGCAGGGCTCGACGGTTGCGAAGCCGTTTGAACCGGGCCGCGTCGGGTATTATGTTTGAAGACGTCCATCGGAGCGAGGGAACGTGGTCAAGCCCGAATATATTCTTGTCGGAGTCCTTCTCCTTATCGGCGCGGTCGCGGTGCCGGCGGTGAAGGACGTATACCTTGTCCAGTCTTTCGTCCTTTCGATCTGCTCGGGTCTGGGGCTTCAGTAAAGACGGCATATCCCGCCGTTTTTTTCGCACCTCTTTAACCAATATTTCGCGAAAACTTGAAGTCGCGGACCGCCCGGTCCATATTGGGCCATCGCGCGGTGCCGTGTGGGCGCCGGTGAGGGGGACATTATGCGACGCTCGATTCGGGCGATTGCGCGACTGGGCGCAGCGGCGGCGACGCTGACGTGTGCCCTCGCATCTGCGCGCGCCGACACGATCACCTACACGCCGGCGGCCTTTCCGTCGCTGACCGGCACGCTCACATCGCTCGGTTTCGGCACCACGCCGACGCCGGCGTTCGGCGAGACCTATATCGTTCCCGGCACGGCCGGAACGACGACGCGTCTCGATTTCTCCTTCGTCCAGGATCTCGGCGGCTACCAGTTCTCTTTCGGCTTCTTCGACCGCACGGCGGTGACGGCGAACCCCACGTTCGAGCGCGCGACGTGGGCGATGCAGGCGCTGCATGCGGCGACGCTGGTGTTCGACAACCGCGGCCTCGCTCTCGATGCGACGGCGTCCTTCAATGTGGCTGCGGGCACGAACCTCGGGCTATTCCTCATCCCCGACGATACGCTCGCCGCCGTTCTGAACAATCCGTCGGATTTCTTCGGCGGACTGCGCCCCGACCCGCTGTTCTCGGTCTCTGCCGCCAATCCGGGCGGCTTCGACCAGTTCCTGTCGTTCGAGACCGGCGGGCTGTTCGCGCTCGCGTTCGAAGACCTCACGCGGACCGGCTGGTCCGACATGGACTTCAACGACCTCGTCGTAACGATGCGGGCAACGCCCTCCCAACTCAACCGCCAGATCGATGTGATCGACGAGCCCGTCGGCGCCTGGTTCCTTCTCGGTGCACTGCCCCTGTTCGTCGCCGCGCGCCGGCGCCGGGCGCACTGACCGCTTGAACTCCCGCGCCTTTCCCGATCGCGTTTCGGGCCTTGTCGACGCTTTCGCGAAGCGCGCGAACCTGCCGCCTGCGCTGATCCGGGCGGGGGAGCCGGTTTCGTTTCCCGACCTTGCGGAAAGGTCCGCCGCACTTGCCGGCGGTCTCTCCCGCCTCGGCATCAGGCGCGGCGATATTGTGCTGCTCTGGATGGCGAACGCACCGGCCTGGCTCGAGACGATGCTCGCCTGCGGCCTTCTCGGCGCGTCGGTTTTTGCCGTGAACACCCGCTTCCGTGCGGCCGAGGTCGCCGCGATCCTTCGCCGCACGGGGCCGCGTGCCGTCGTGTTCGATCCGCGGTTCCGTTCGATCGACTTCTCCGCGCTGATCGACGAAGCGGTCGCGATCGCGGGGTGTTCGCCGCCGATCCGCATCGCGGGCGGGAGAAGCCCCGCTGCGGACGCCGAGATCGGCGAACTGATGCGGTCGGGGGGCGGGACGTTCGCGACAACCGGCGGCCCCGACGATCCGCTCGTCCTCTTCACCACGTCGGGCACGACCGCGGCTCCCAAATACGTCGTCCATCCCCAGCGGACGATCCTTGCGCATGCCGCCGATGTCGCCCGAGGATTCGGCTACGAGGAGACCGATACCGTCCTCCTGCAGGCGTTACCCTATTGCGGCGTGTTCGGTTTCTGTCAGGCGGCGGGTGCGCTCGCGGCGGGGCGGCCGAGCGTGGTCCAGCCTTCGTTCGATGGCGCAGAGGCGGCCTCCCTCATAGCCCGCCATCGCGTCACGCATTTCAACGCTACCGACGACATGCTACAGGCCATCGTCGATGCTGCGGAACAGGGCGCTCTCGGCTCGCTCCGGCTTGTCGGCGCGGCCTCGTTCAACCGCGGGCCCGATGCGCTCGCCGAAATTGCCGCCCAATACGGTGTCCCCGTGGTCGGCCTCTACGGGATGAGCGAGGTCCAGGCGCTTTTCGCGCGCCGGGCGCTCGAAGACCCGCCGGAACGCCGCTTCGCGGGTGGCGGGCGGCCGGTCGGCGCCGCGGCGGAAGTCCGCGTGAGACACCCCGAGACGGGCGCCCTCTGCGGGGCCGGCGAACCCGGCGAAATCGAGGTCCGCGGCGCAGCGCGGTTCGCCCACTATCACGGAGACGCCGAGGCGACCCGGCGGACGATCGACGCCGAGGGCTATGTGCGGACCGGCGACCTCGGCCATCTCGACGGCGACGGGGGCTTCACCTTCCATGCACGGATGGGCGACGTGCTGCGTCTCGGCGGCTATCTCGTCAATCCGGAGGAGATCTCCGCCTTCATCGCCGGACTGGACGGCGTCGCCGGCTGCCAGGTCGTGGGCATCGACGTGGACGGGCGCCAGAGGCCGGTCGCGTTCGTAACGGCCGCTCCCGGGCGGACGGTCGATACAGGCGAAGTATTGGCGGCCTGCAGGAGCGCTCTCGCGACGTTCAAGGTACCGTTTTCGATACACGCAATAGAAGAATTTCCATCGGTAATAAGTCCTAACGGTATGAAAATTCAAAGAAACGAATTGCGCATTCTGGCCCAGGAACTTACCCAAAAATAATTGCATTTTAACATTTGCAGGTGTTGAGTCGTTGGGTTGGTTGTTGCCGCCCGTGTAGGAAACGGCGACTTCTGGCGGTTTGGGGGTGCCTTTCGAGGCGATGAACAGGCCGACCGTGTGCCCGCACGGTGGCCAGGAAGGTTTGCGTGGCGGTTTCGACCGACAGGCTGGAAGTGGGACGGTCGTCCTCTCCCGTGGCATCTGACGATCGCTACAGGGACCTTCTGTCCATCTCGCCCGCCCCCATGGCGCTTCTAGATGCAGGCGCAGGCTTTCTCTCCGTCAATGCCGCCATGGCCGCCCTTTTCGGGGCGACCGGCGAACGCGCGCTGATCGGCCGCGACTTTCTCGATTTTGTCGATGCCGAGGATTGCGGCGAGTGGCGCCGCGTCGCGTCGCGCCTGCTTTCCGGTGGTGCGGGCACCCTCGAAACCCGTCTTCGGTGCCGCCATTACGACGGGTCCGGCTTTCCGGTCGACGTCGTCGCACGTCGCGTTCCGCGCCTCTCGGGCGACGGGCTCCTCTGTGTCTTCACTGCGGTCGCTGCGGAGGAGGCCGCTCCGCAACGGCTGTCTCCCGACGCGCGCGATCCGCACGACTCGCTGATGGAGGCGATCGAGGCGCTCCCGGACGGATTCGCGCTCTATGACGCAGACGGGCGGCTCGTCCTGTTCAACGACAACTACCGGAACAAGATTTGGCCGCGGCTGAAGGATTTCATCCGCGTCGGCATGCGCTACGAAGATCTCGTCCACGAATCCTTCCGGCGGAAGATCTGGGATAGCGCGGCGGTCGACCGGGACACCTTCATGGGCGAGGCGCTGGCGCGCCACAACAACGTGCCCGCCGTCCATGAGATCCACTATCCGGACGGCCGGGTGATCCGCCACAGCAAGCGGCGCACCGCGGCCGGCGGCGTCATCGGCCTCTATACCGACATCACCGAGCAGCGGCGGCGCGAAGCCGACATCAGCGAAACCCAGGACCGCCATCGCCGCCTCCTCGAAACCCTGCCCGACGGCGTGGTGATCCATAGCGGCGGCAAGTTCGCCTACGTCAACCCGGCCCTGATCGACATTTACGGCGGCAAGAGCCATACCGACCTGATCGGCCGGAATTCGGCGGACTTCATTCCGCCCGAGGATCGCTCCGAAGCGCTGAAGCTCCTCGAACGCGTGATGCGCGACCGCGTCACGCCGCCGCCGGTAGAGCAGCGGCGCATCCGCCTCGACGGGCAGGTGATCTATGTCGAAGTCCGGCACACCTTCATCCAGTGGAACGGGAAGCCGGCGATCCTCACGGTGATCCGCGACCTGACCGAACGCAAGCGCACCGAACACGTGCTCCGCGAAACCGAGCAGCGCTACCTGTCGATCGCCTCGAACCTGCCCGGAGCCGTCTATCAGCGCGTGATGTATCCGGACGGGACGATAAGCTTTCCATATATCAGCCGCGGCGTGATCGAGACGCATGGCATCGACGCCGAGACGGTGAAGCGTCATGGCTCGGTTCTGGTCAACGCCATTCATCCAGACGAGCGCGAGCGGTTCGCGCGGGCGCTCCAGGAATCGGCGCGGTCGCTCCAGCCGTTCGACATCGAGGTACGCAACGTAAAGCCGGACGGCCAGGTCGTCTGGGTGCGCAGCCTCGCCCGGCCGAGGAAGCGTGAAGACGGCGCCATCGTCTGGGACGGGCTTTTCGTCGACGTCACGGCACGCAAGCTCGCCGAGGAACGCGCGGCGCAGAGCTACCGCTGGCTCAAGGAAGCGATCGAGAGTCTGTCCGACGGGTTCGTCCTCTGGGACGCTGAGGACCGACTCGTTCTTTGGAACGACCGGTTCCTCGAAGGGCATCCGCAGCGTGCCGAGATCATCCGCGAAGGTACGAGCTTCGAGCGCATGATCGATCATACGGGGCGGAATCTCAGCCACCGCCTGACCCCCGTCGAAGTCTCCGAATGGCGGAAGGACCGCCTGCGCCACCATCGCGAGGCGAGCGGCTCGTACGAGATGATGACCGCGGTCGGCCGCTGGCTGCTGGTCACCGAGCGGCGGACGCACGAGGGTTACACGGTCGGCATCTACACCGACATCACCAACCGCAAGCGTCGGGCCGACGAGCTGCGTCAGAGCGAGGAGCGCTACAGGCGCCTCGTGCAGCTTTCGCCCGACGCCATCTTCGTCCACATCGAAGGCCAGATCGTGTTCGCGAACGAGACGGCGGCGACGATGATGGCGGCGGCCACGTCCGCCGATCTCGTGGGGCGCGACATCCTCGACTTCGCCCATCCGGACGAGCGGCTCAAGATCCTGAGCCAGAGCAACCGGATCGGCGACGGGACGCCCCCGGCAATGCTGGAGACGCGCTATGTCCGGCTAGACGGGACCGTCCGCAATTGCGAGACCGCGATCACCCAGATCCGGTGGCAGAACCAGGACGCCTATCTCGTCGTGATCCGCGACATCGAGGAACGCGTCGAGGCGGAGCGCCAGCAGGCGATCATCTCGACGGTTCTCGAGCAGGCCGGCGACTCTGTCGAGGTCTGCGGCGCAGACTGCTCGATCCTCTACGTCAACCCGGCCTTCGAACGGATGACCGGGTTCGCACCCGAGGAGGTGGTGGGCCGCCCTCCGGCCGACGTGCTCGATCCCGAGCGGATCGGCGGCGATATCTATGAAGATATCCACGACACCGTGTTTTCGGGGCACTCTTGGAAGGGTCTGGTTCCCGCCCGCCGCAAGGACGGCACGACGTTCCAGCAGGAGGCGACGATCTCTCCGGTCTTCGACGAGCACGGAGCGATCAAGAATTTCATCGCGATCAAGCGCGACATCACCGACCGCCTGCGGACGGAGACCGCGCTGCGCGAGAGCGAGGACCGCTACCGCAAGCTGCTCGCGCTCACGCCGGATGCGATCTACGTCCATGTCGATTGCGTCGTGGTCTACGCCAACGCCGCCGCCGTCAGCGCCTTCCGGGCCCGCGAGGAGGCGGACCTCGTCGGCCGCTCCATCTTTGACCTGATCCACCCCGACTACCGCAACGTCGCCGAGGAGAACATGCGCCGCGTCGTGGTCGAGGGGATCGACACGCTCCGGATGGACCAACGCCGGCGCCGTCTCGACGGGTCCGAGTTCTGGGCGAACACGTCGATCACGCCGCTGACATGGCAGGGTCAGCGCGCCGCGCTCGTCATCGTTCGCGATATCACGGAGCAGCGGAAATCGCGCGAGGAACTCGTGCGCGCGATGGAGGCAGCGGAGGTCGCCAACCGCTCGAAGAGCGAATTCCTCGCGAACATGAGCCATGAGCTCCGTACGCCGCTGAATGCGATCATCGGCTTCTCCGAGATCATGCAGAACGAGATGTTCGGCCCGCTCGGCTCGCAGAACTATTCCGAATACGCACGCGACATTCACGAAAGCGGCATGCACCTGTTGCACGTGATCAACGACATTCTCGACCTCTCGAAGGTCGAGGCGGGCAAGCTCGCCGTCCAGGCTGCGGACGTGAATGTCGAGGACGTGATCCAGACCTGCGTGCGCTTCATCGCGAAGCTCGCACGCGACGCCAATGTCGGGATCGAGACACGGATCGGCTCGAACCTGCCGATCATGCGCGCGGACCCGCGGATGGTGAAGCAGATGCTGATGAACCTGCTGTCCAACGCGATCAAGTTCTCGCCGGAGGGTGCGCGGATCCGCATTTCGGCGGCACGCCGTGACGGCGACATGATCGAACTTTCCGTCACGGACACCGGCATCGGGATCTCCGAAGACGATCTGCCGCGCGTCCTCGAGCCCTTCGTCCAGGTCGACGTGCCGATGGAGCGGAGGCACGAGGGCACCGGGCTCGGACTGCCGCTCACCAAGTCGCTCGCCGAACTGCACGGCGGCACGTTCCGGATCTGGAGCCGGGAACGTATGGGGACGCGGGCGGTGATCCTGCTGCCGGTCTCGCCGCCGCCGGCGGGCTGAGCGCGGTTTCCGCTTCGGCAGAAAGACCGAGCCCCGGCACGATCCATGCCGGGGCTCGATGAAATCTTCGAAAATCTGGAACGGGGGCGCGACGCCCCCTTGCTTCAGGCCTTTGCGCCGGGGCGGGCGAACTTCTTGTCGAGATGGCCCTTGCCCTGCTGGTCGCCCTGCTCGAACAGCCAGGCGTAGCCGCCCTTCGGGTTCGTCAGGATTTCCCAGCAGTTGTCGTCAAGGTCCCAGATGTAGAAGCTGTAGGTGCCGTGCTGGAGCACCGGCTTCGTGATCTTGTGCATGCCCCACTGCTCGGCCTGCGCGATGCAGGTCTCGTAGGCGGTATCGACCTCTTCCTGGGTCTCGACGTCGAGGCCGTTGTGGTTGAGCACGGACATGACGTCCTTCTTGTTCTTCTGCTCGACGACGGCGATCGTGTTGTCGCCGCCGAGGCGGATCAGGATCGAAATCGGGCTGGTGCGGACCACGTCGAGGCCGAGGAACTCCTCGTAGAACTTGCGCGTGTTCTCGAGATTCTTCGCTTCGAGCGTGCCGTGCGACAGGAAATTCAGCTTGAGTGCGGATGTTTTCGTGACGTTGCCGTCCATGGTCTCGACTCCCTCATCTGGTGACGCGGCGCCTTGGGGGCGCGATTTTGCCGCAGTTTATCACCGGAACCGGGAAAAAGAGAATAGCGATGGCCATCCGGCCGCCGGGGCAGCGGTCAGCTTCCTTCGCGGCGCCAAGCCCAGATCAGCGTCCCGAGTCCGAGGAGGAGGACGGCGAGCGCCGGCAGGAGCGGCGTCTCGCGCACGCTGGTGACGCGGAAATCGTGGTTTGCGACGACGCCCATCCAGCCCGAGCCCGACATCGTGCGTTCCGGCCGGACCCTGCGGATACCGGGCGCGCCGTCCCGGAGCCAATGTGTGCCGCCGCCCGACGCCGCCGCGGTCGCGGCAAGCCGGGCCGGGGTCGCCCGCATGTCGGCGTATTCCTTGGGGTTCAGGTTTCCGACCGCGGCGACCGTCGATTTCTTGCCGTCCGTCAGGCGGTAGATGCCGACTTCGTCCGCCGGGATGGTCGTGCGGCCGCGGCCCCCGTCGCCGCGCTGGAGCGTCACCGTGCGGCGCTCGCCCGAGGGAAGCGTCACCTCGACGGGGGTGAAATACTCTTCGAGGCTGCGGCGCGTAATCGCGAGCTGGTTGCCTTCGACCGCGGCGCGAAGATCCTCTTCTTCTAGGTCGGGCTCCTTCATGAGCCAGTGCGCGAGCCGGCGCAGGATCTCGGAGTGCGGCCCGCCGTCCTCGAAGCCGCGCGCCCACAGCCAGATGTGATCGCTGAGAAGCTGCGCCACGCGCCCCTGGCCGACCCGGTCGAGGATCAGCAGCGGACGTCCATCGGCGCCGGTCATCAGCGTGTGACCGCGGGTCTTGGTCGCATCGACCTGCCGGAACCAGCGGCCCCACGGCGGCACGTCGCGGTCGGCGCCGACGAGGTCGCCCGTCACCGGATGGCGAAGGCCTTCCTCGGAGACCCTGGGGCGGATGCCCGTCTCGATCACCTTTCCCGTCGGCTCGCCCGGAAGGATGTTGCCGAGGGCCGTGCGGTAGATGCTGAGCTGCGTCGCGAAATCGGGACCGGCCGCGGCGAGCACCGCACCGCCGTCCTCGACATAGCGGACGATGTTCTCGAGATAGACGCCGGGCAGCACGCCGCGCCGCTTGTAGCGGTCGAAGATGATCAGGTCGAATTCCTTGATCTTCACCTCGAACAGCTCGCGGATCGGGAAGGCGATCAGCGAGAGCTCGCGAACCGGCGTCGCGTCCTGCTTCTCCGGCGGGCGCAGGATCGTGAAGTGGACGAGGTCGACCGACGGGTCGGCCTTGAGGAAATTCCGCCACACGCGCTCTCCGGGATGCGGCTCGCCGGAGACGAGAAGGACGCGAAGCCGCTCGCGCACGCCGTTGATCTGGATGACCGTCCGGTTGTTCACGCGCGTGAGCTCGCCCGCGAGCGGTTCGACCTCGAACTGGACGATGTTCGCACCCGCATGCTCGATCTGCAGCGGCACGGACTGCTTGCCGCCGATCGGCACCGTTACCGTACGGTCGGGCCGGCCGCTCTGGGAGATCGTCACGCGGGCCGGTCCGCCCGATCCCGCGCCGTCGCTTACCGCGATCTCGACATCCACGGTCTTGCCCACGAGGCCGAAGCGGGGCGCGTTCTCGATCGCGATCTGCCGGTCGCGCTCGTCGGGGCTGCCGGTCAGCAGCATGTGGATCGGGCCCGGTACCGGCATCGACGTGCCTTCGGCGGGCGCATCGTGGACCTGGCCGTCGGTGATCAGGAAGGTCCCGCCGATGCGCGTGCGCGGCACGTTGGCAAAGGTCTGCTGGACGGCTTCGAAGAGATGCGTGCCGTCGACTGGGTCGCGTCGCTTGGAATCGGGCGTCCCGGTGCGGACAACCCGCACCTCGACGTCGCGGAGCCGGCCGAGCTGTTCCGTGAGGTCGCGGAGCGCCTCTTCGGTCTGAGCCGTGCGGTTGCCGATCCGCTGCGACGGCGAGTCGTCGACGACGACCGCGACGACGTCCGGGTTCGAGACCCGCTCCTCCTCGACGAGGACGGGGTTCGACAGCGCGCCGAGGATGACCGCGACCGCGAGGAGGCGCCAGCCGGTACCGCGTGCCCGCGCGAAAAGACCGAAGCCGGCGAGAAGAAGCGCGACCGCGGCCAGCGCGCCGAGCACCGGCCATGGGAACATAGGGGAGAAGGCGACGCTCAGCACGGCCGCTGCCTCGTTTCCATGCGCCCGCTCATTGGCCCAGCCGTTCGATGATCGCGGGCACGTGGACCTGGTCGGTCTTGTAGTTGCCGGTCAGCGCGTACATCACCCAGTTGACGCCGAAACGATAGGCCATCTCGCGCTGGCGCTCGCCGCCCGGAACCGCTGCCGCCAACGGCCGTCCGAGACCGTCGACCGCCCAGGCGCCGGCATAGTCGTTGCTGCCGATGATCACCGACGAGACGCCGTCGTTGTGGCGCCCGCCGCGGCGCTCGACCCAGACGGTTCCGCCGGTCCAGCGGCCCGGGAAGTCGTTCAGCAGATAGAACGCCTTGGTCAGCACGTGATCCGGCGGTGTGTGCGTCAGCGCTGGAACGTCGAGTCCGCGAAGCAGCGCGCGAAGATGGATCCCGGCGGCGCCGACGCCGCCCGTCGAATCCGAGGCGAAGCCACCGCGCTCGCGCGTGTCGAACAGGATCGTGCCGCCGGTCTTCAGGTACTGGTTGATCTTCGCGCGCGCCCGGTCGGACAGCAGCGGCTGCTGCGGCGAGACCGACCAGAAGAGGAGCGGGTAGAAAGAGAGCTCGTCGGCCTCGACGTCGACGCCGAGCGGATCGTCGGGCTCGATCGCTGTCCGCCGCCGCAGCACGTCGGAGAGACCCCGCATGCCGGCGAGCGTGATGTCGTCGAGGCCGCGGTC
>JAYOEF010000124.1:0-11341 GCA_038106605.1 Alphaproteobacteria bacterium | reverse complement strand
GCGCGCGCGGAGACTCAACGGCCTGTACCGCCTGTGCCGTCACCCGTTCCGCTCCCTCGTTCCGGCGCTTTTGCGCCTTGTTGTGCAATCGTTTGCACAGATTGCGTCGAGCGTACGCCCGGCGGTCCTCAGGAGTCAACTATGGGTGGGACGAATGCCGGAAAACGTGATCGCCGCACGGCGGACGGCGGGTGGGACGGCTCAGCCCCGGCGCCGGCGCAGCCGGACGAGGATCGGCAGGCCCAGCAGCGCGGCGAGCGCACCGGGTTCGGCAACCGCCGTCTGGACGTTGTCGTCGATGACGATCGAGAGCAACGTCGTGTCGAAATAGTACTCGCCGAAATCGCTCACCCGGAAGTACAGCCACTGGCCGGAGTCGACCGAAATGTCGAAATCGAACGCCGCGATGCTGGGCAATGGGTTTACCCCGCCGAGCAGCGCGCTCATCGCCGGATTGCTGTTCGAGGCATCGAGATAGGCGAGTGCGAAATCCGGCACGTCGACATCGCTACCTGCAACACCCGGCGTGGTCGTCGTCGTGATGCTGACGGCCACGCCGCGGGCATTGGGATTGTTGAAGGAATCGGCCCCATCGGCATCCTCGAAGAAGCCCGAGACGTTGACCGTCATGGCGGACGGCGCGCGCCATCCGACGATGACATTGCTCTCGACGACGGGCGACCCGCCCGAATTTCCCGGATGGATAGCGCCGACGTCCGGTTGCCCGGCGTAGGTGTTGGTTCCCGAAATGAATTCGGTTGGGTTACCGGGGTGACGGTAACCGAGGCCGCTGCCGAAGACGTTCGGCGTCGTAAAGAGCGTGTAGCTGCCATCGTGATCGGCGGATCCGGCGTAGAAGTACCACCACGCGTTGCCGGCGCCATTGCCCACCTGCACGGGCGGATTGGCGATCAGATCCTGCGCGAAATTCCAGACGGTCGCCGAGGCTGGCGCTGTCCAAAGCAAAGCCGCCGAGACGGCCGCTCCCAGAGAATTCGTCAACCTACGCATGGCGCCCTCGCGAACTCAACTACACGCGAAGGATGTTCACCCCGGCTGCAGCCGGGCACAAGCTGAATCCGCGCGGTTCGCGAATTGTTGACCTATGCCATTTGGGCCTCAGACGAGACCGAAGCCCTGCGCCTCGTCGGCCGTCATGTCTTTGGCCTCCGGCCCGAAGGGGATGTCGTCGGCGCTGGTGGGCCGCGGTGCGGGCGGCGGCTTGGCGATCACGGTTTCGGTGGCGAGGAGCAGGGCCGCGACCGACGACGCCGCTTCAAGCGCGGCGATGCAGACCTCCGCCGGGTCGATGACGCCCGCCCGAACGAGGTCGCCGTAGCGGCCCGAGGCGGCGTCGAAGCCGTAAGCAGGCCGTGCATCCTCGCCGATCCTCGCCGCGGCCAAGCGCCCGTCGTGGCCCGCATTGCGCGCGATGCTCTCTGCCGGCGCGGCAAGCGCGCGCCTCAGAATGTCCCGGGCCGCGCCCGCTTCGGCGCTCTCCGCGGCGTCGGCGAGTGCGGATGCCGCATGGATGTACGAGGCCCCGCCGCCCGGCAGGATGCCGCCCGCGAGTGCGGCCCGCACGGCGCTTGAGGCATCGTCGGCACGGTCGCGCCGTTCGGAAATCTCGGTTTCGCTCGCACCGCCGACCTTCAGGACGGCGACCCCGCCCGCGAGCCGGGCGAGGCGTTCGCGAAGCGTTTTTTCCTGGAACGGCGTGTTGCCTTCGAGCCCCTGCTCGGCCCGGATCGAAGCCGCCCGCACGGAAACCGCTTCCTTGCTTCCGGCGCCGCCGACGATCGTCGTCCGGTCCTTGGTCAGCACGATGCGGTCGGCGCCGCCGAGCGCCGCCGGATCGATCATCGACATCGTATCCCCTCGCCGCTCGGAGACGAGGCGGGCGCCGATCACGGCGGCCACATCCTCGAGCATGTCGCGGCGGCGGTCGCCGAACAGCGGCGCCTTGCCGGCGACGATGCGGAGCCCGCCCCGGATCTTGTTGGCGACGAGCGTCTTCAGCGCTTCGCCCGACACCTCCTCGGCCACGATCAGAAGCGGCCGCCGCTGCGTCACCGATGCCTCCAGCAGCCTGAGGAGCGGGCGGTGGTCGTCGAGCTTCGCCTCGGTCAGCAGGATCAGCGGGTTCTCGTAGACGCACTGCGTCGTCTCGGGATCGGTCATGAAATAGGGCGAGACGTAGCCACCCTCCCATTGCCAGCCCGGCGTCTTCTCCCATGTCGTCTCGAAGCCCTGCCCGGCCTCTACGGCGACGACGCCCTCGGCACCGACCGCACCCCAGGCGTCTGCAACCGCTTGCCCAAGCGCCGCATCGCCGTTGGCCGATAGCGTCGCAATGCGGGCGACATCGGCTGCGCCCCGGAGCGGTACCGCCCGGCGTCGAAGTTCGGCAACGACGGCCGCAACGTCCGCCTCGAAGGCGCGTCGGAGCGCGGAGACGTCGAGCCCGGCAGCGGCGGCACGAACCGCGCCCGCGAACAGCGCATGCGCGAGAACGACCGTTGTCGTCGTCCCGTCGCCCGCCCGTTCCGCGACCGTCTGCGCCGCGCGGCGGACAAGCCGCAATCCGAGTTGGCGCCAGCGGTCTTCCTCCTCCAGCGCCTCGGCGACAGTCACCCCGTCCTTGGTGATACGCGGCGCCCCGCCGCCCTCGCGTTCGATCAGCACGGTGCGGCCGCCGGGGCCGAGGGTCACCGCGACAGCGTGTTCGAGGCGCGCCACGCCCTGCAGCATCGCGAGGCGCGCATCCGCGCCGAAAGCTATGGTAACGGGTGCCATGGGCGCGTTAGTAGCCGGGCCGGGGCGCGGAGTAAACGGCCCACCGCCGACGTTGGCACTTGTACCGGCGCGGCCTCGCCGGACGGATCGAAAAATTCCGTTCGCCCGTCAGCCCCCTTGCGGAACGAAGCTCCGATCGCCATCTCGAAGACCTGTTCGTCCGCGTGACCGCCCGATGCTTCGCGACCTCATCATCCGCTACGGATACATCGTCATCTTCGGCGGATGCTTTCTCGAAGGCGAAACGGTGCTGGTCCTGGGCGGGATAACCGCCAAGCTCGGATATCTCGATCTCGTCGGCGTCATGCTCGCCGCCACCGCGGGTTCGTTTCTCGGCGACCAGCTCTATTTCCTGATCGGACGCCGCTATGGCGGCCGCCTGCTGAAGCGCCTTCCCTCCTGGCGGGGCCCCGCCGGGCGCGTGACGCGGCTGTTCAAGCGTTACGACACCTGGTTCATCCTCTCGTTCCGCTTCATCTACGGCGTCCGCACGATCAGCCCGTTCGTGCTCGGCATGGCCGAGGTTCCCCACGCCAGGTTCGCGATCCTCAACTTCATCGCCGCCGTCGTCTGGGCGGTCTCCGTCGCAGCGGCCGGATACGCCTTCGCCCATGTCATCGCGCTCTATCTCGAGCAGATCGTGGAATACGAACGCTACCTTCTGGGCGGCGCCCTGCTGACGGGATTTGCAATCTGGGCGGCCTTTATCGTGCGGAACCGTCGGCGCAGGCGCCGGCCGGTGCCGGTCTACGCGCTGCCTCCGCCTCCCTCGCCTCCTGGAACCCCTTAAGCGCCGAACGCCGCCTTTGCGCCGTCGATGACGAACTGGACCGCGAGCGCGGTCAGCACGACGCCGAAGACGCGGGTCAGCACGTTGATGCCGGTCACCCCGATGCGGGCAAGGATGCGCGTTCCCAACACAAGCGTCGCGAAGTTGGCGACGAAGACCGCGCCGAGCACGGCAACGAGGACGCCGCGCTGGACGAGGCTGCCCGCCGCGTCGCCCATCAGCAGCAGGATCGAGGCGAGCGCGCCTGGTCCGGCGATCAGCGGCACGGCAAGCGGGAAGACGGCGACGTCGAGCCGGTGCGCCGCCTCCTCGTCCTCGCCTGACGTGGTGGCACGGAGACCGGACTGGCGCGCGAACACCATCTCGATCGCGAGCAGGAGGAGCAGAATTCCGCCGCCGATGCGGAAGGCGGGAAGCCCGATACCGAGCCCCTGCAGGATCCAGTGCCCTGCGAACCCGAAGATCACGAGGAGTGCCGCAGCGACGAGATTGGCCCGGAGCGCGATGCGCATCCGCTCCTCCGCCGTGGCATGCGGCGTCAGCGCGACGAAGAACGGCACATTGCCGACGGGATCGACGATGACGAACAGCGTGACGAAGGCGGTGATCGCGAACTCTGTCATGGGCCGGGAGTATATCCCCGGGCCCTGCGGCGGGCGAGACCGCCGGCGAGCCCCAGCCCCGACCCCGTCAGTTCATCATCGTGTCGGGCAGGAACGTCGCGATTTCGGGGAACATGATGAGGAGTGCGGCGCACACCAGCATCGCGCCCCAGAACGGCACGATGCCCTTGAAGATGTCGCCCATGGGAACGCCGTCGGCGATGCCCTTGACGACGAACACGTTCAAACCAAGCGGCGGGCTGATCAGGCTCATTTCCAGCACCACGACGAGAAGCGCGCCGAACCAGATCGGATCGTATCCAAGGCTCTTGATCAGCGGGAACACGATCGGGATCGTGAGCACCAGCATCGCGATGCCTTCGAGGAAGGTGCCGAGCACGATGTAGGTGAACACCACCATCAGCAGGATCGCGAGCGGCGCCATGTCGAGGTGAGTGACGATGTCGGCGAGCTTGAGCGGGATCTGCGTGACGGCGAGGAACGGGTTGAACAGGAACGCGCCGATGACGATCAGGTAGACGAAGGCGAAGGTCTTCACCGTCTCGAGCACGCAGAAACTCAACGTCTCCCTCGTCAGCTTGCCGCGGAAGACGGTCAGGAGAAACGTCAGCAGCGAACCGATCGAGGCGGCTTCCACGGGCGTGAACAGGCCGAAATAGATGCCCCCGAGAACGATCGCCACGATGGCAAGGAGCGAGGTCGAGCGCCAGACGGTGCGCAGCCGCTCGCTCCACGGCATGCGCGACGCCTTGGGCCCGATCGACGGGTCGCGCCACGCCATGATGAAGATCGTGATCATGAAGAGACCGGTCAGCAACAGACCGGGCAGCACGCCGGCGAGGAACAGCTGGCCGATCGATTCCTCGGTCAGCAGCGCGTAGATGATGAAGCCCGTGCTCGGCGGGATCAGGATGCCGAGCGTGCCGCCGGCAGCGACGCAGCCGGTGGCGAGCTTGGGATCGTAGTTGTATCGCTTCATCTCGGGCAGCGCGACGCGGCCCATGGTGACGGCAGACGCGAGGCTCGATCCCGACACCGCCGCGAAGCCGGCGCAGCCGACGATGGTCGCCGACGCGAGCCCGCCGGGCCAATGCCCCACCAGGCTTCGCGCCATATCGTAGAGGTCGCGGCTCATGCCCGAGACCATAGCGAAGTTCCCCATCAGCACGAACAGCGCGATGATCGAGAGATCGTAGTTGAGCGCGGTTTCGAACGGCACGCTGCCGAGCAGCGCGAGGGTCGGATCGAGTCCGCTGAGCGACCAGTAGCCGAGCGCGCCGGCAACGCCGAGAGCGATGCCGATCGGCACGCGCAGGAAGATCATCAGGAACAGCCCGGCAAGCGCGAGCTGTCCGACCGCCATTGGGCTCAACGGCCGTCTACCGATACGGAGGATCCGTCGTCCTGTTTCTTGTTCTCGTCGTCCTTCGCGTCCTCGCTCTCGTCGGGAAGGTCCGCGAAGAGGCGCAGAACCATCACCCAGGCGAACAGGGCGGCTCCGAAAGCGATCACCCAGTAGAAGGGCCAGAAGGGAATGGTGAGAAGCTGGGACGATTCGGCGAAGTCGCGGACGTCGATGGACTGGACGACGAGCCGCCAGGCCATGACGCCGAAGAGGATCGCGCCCGCGACATTGGCGGCCGCGCGAAGCACGGCGCGCGGGCCCGGGCCGAACCGGTCGTAAAGCAGCTCGATCACCACGTGCGCACCGCGGTAGCCGCAATAGGCGAAGCTCAGGAACGTCATCAGCAGCACCGAGAATTCGGTGAGATCGACGACGCCGCCGAGCGGAGCGTTGAAGAAATAGCGGCCGATCACGTCGGCCGTGGTCAGGATCATGAGCGCGAACAGGACCACCCCGGCCAGTACGGCCGAGGCGGTCACTGCCGCATTCGTCGATCTGACGAGCGCGCTGTCGCGTGAAAGCATGGGATCAGGCGACCGGCGCGAACCTTACGAGGACTTGCCGAGATAGGCCTGAAGCATCTTGCGATAGTCCTTCATGCCGGCCTTCTCGTGGCGCGCCACCCACTCGTCCGCGATCTTCTCGAGCTTCTCGCTCCACGCCTTCTTCTCGTCGGCGCTAAGCTTGACGATCTGCGTGTCCTTGCGATCGGTGACGATCTTGATGCCTTCCTCGCGCGCTTCCTCGTAGAGCTTCGCGGCACGGATGCTCCAGTCGAGGCCGCTGTTGGCGTCGATCACCTTCTTCTGGGCGGGCGTCAGCGAGTCGTACGCCTTCTGGTTCATCACAACCATCTGGGGCGAGAAGCCCATGTCGAGGTCGACGACGTAGTTCTTCACGACCTCGGCGAGCTTGAAGCTTTGCACCACCGAGATACCGACCAACGCGCCATCGACGACGCCCTTCTCGATCGCGGTGTAGGTCTGCGGCATCGGCATCGCCACCGGAATGCCGCCGAGCCCCTTGATGATCTCGGCCTGGTCCGCGGACGGGGTGCGCAGCTTCACGCCCGCGAGGTCCTCGGGCTTCTTCACGACCTTGTTGGTCATCAGCACGGGCTGGTCGTTGACCCACATCGCGAGGATCTTGACCCGGTCGTACTCGTCCTTGAGGAAGGTCGGCAGGATCTTCCACAGCGCGCGGGTTGCCTCGGTCGGCGTGGCCCACTGCTTCGGAATCTCGACCACCATGGTTTTCGGGAATACGGTCGAGGTGTAACCCTGCATCGCGAACTCGATGTCGGCGATGCCGTTGACGACGCGCTTGAAGGCGCCGGGCGGCGCGCCGCCGATCTGGCTGCCGGGGAAGCCGAGGAACTTCAGGCTCTTCTCCTGGCCCATGATGGCCTCGCTCCACGGCACCATCATCTTGTCCCAGACGTGGTGCTTCGGGCTCGAGAAGAACGCCATCTTGAGCTCTTTCATCTCGGCGGCCACACCGGATGCAAAGCCGGCAGCGACCGTTGCCGCAACGCCAGCCGCCGCGGCGAGGCGAACCGCGCGCATGGATATCGTCTTTTCGGAAGTCGTCATCTGTCTTCTCCCTGACCGTTGTGCCCCCGGCGGGGGCTGATCGTCGTTGCATTCGGCCCGCGCGGGCTTCAGTCCTTCTTCCGCGGACCGTTGGGCGAACCATAGCACGACGGTTCGTCCCGTCGAAGTCTCAGATTCAGATCGCAGATCGAGGACGCCGAATCCGACTCAGGCCGCTCCTCAGGCGGCGCGGGTCGACTCCTGCCGGGCGGTACCGGCCGAACCGTTCTCCATGAGGATCATTCCAGCCCCCGTCATCGAGACCGGGACGTGGTAATGCGTATGTATGGTGCGCACGGCATCGTCGAGCGCGCCGCGCATGACGAGCCACATGATGAGCTCCGCCCCCTCGCCGCCAAACCGTTCGATGAAGTCCTCGCGGCCCAGCGTCGCCAGAATCTCGGGGCGCTCGGCGATGTCCTTCAGGAAGGCACGGTCGGCGTCGGGCGCGGTGAAGCCCGCGCGCGCGCCCTGGATCTGGTGCGACATGCCGCCGGTGCCGATGACGACGAAGGTCTCGTCGCCCGGCCAGTCCCGGATCGCGGCGCCCAGCGACCTGCCGAACCGGTGGCAGCGGCCGGGCTTCGGGATCGGGTAGCACAGCATGTTGACCGCGATCGGCACGATGCGCACCGGCCACTCCGCCGGGCGGCCCCAGAACAGTTCCATCGGCACCTGGACGCCATGGTCGACGTCGAGCTCGTGGCAGATCGCGACGTCGAACTCGTCCTCGACCAACCGGTCGATCAGGTGCCACGAAAAGTTAGGGGCGCCCGCGAACGAAGGAATGTCGCGGACGCCCCAGCCTTCGTCTCCCGGTCCGTACCAGTCCGCCGCCCCCACCGCGAATGTCGGAACGATACGCTGGAACGAGAGATCGAGGCCGTGATCGTTGTAGACGACGACGGCGACATCGGGCTTGGCCTCGCGCAGCCAGGCCTGCGCCGGCCCGTAGCCGTCGAAGAAGGGCTTCCAGTCGGGGTCCTCGTGCCGGCCCGCGTCGAGGGCCACCCCGATCGAAGGGACGTGCGAGGTGCCGAGGCCCGCGATCAGCCGCGCCATCAGCGCTTGCCCAGCACGTCGCGAACGAAGCTCTCGTGCTCCATGCGCCGCTGGTCCGCGCCGATCCGCGTCATCGGATAGGGATCGACCGAGGTGATCTTGAGGACGCAGAAGAGATTGCCGCCGAGCCGCAGCATCTCGCGCCAGTCGCGGTTGACCACGGCGCGGCGTTGCTCGGCCGACAGCCCGAAACGGTCGATGTAGCGAAGCTCGTCGCGCTTGAAGAGCGCCCGGTTGGCGGCGCTGTTGAGCGACATCGCCATGCGGTTGAGCGGCCGCCCGAGCCGCTGGTGCGCCCGGTCGAGCATCGGCACGTCGGGCAGCGCGTCCGCCGCCTCGGGTCCCGCGCCCGGCGCGCGCCCCGTCCTGTCCCTTACATCCATGCTTTCACGTCCATCCTCTTACGCTTCCGCCATCCGGTCGGCCATCCGGTCCGCCATCTGGCCGGCCGGGTTCCAGTCGGCGACCAACCAGTCCGCGAGCGCCGCCGTCACCGCGGCCGGGTTCTCGACCGTCGACATGTGGCCGCTCCTCTCGAACACCGCGAACGTCGCGCCCGGGATCGCGCGCGCCATCGCCTCGTGCTGCGCGGGCGGACTCCATCGGTCCTCGCGCCCGACGCCGATCAATGTCGGCACCGTGATCGTCGGCAGGACCGGCGCGGCGTTCCGGCGGCCGAGGAGCGCGTTCTGCTGGCGCGCGAACTGCGCGGGATCGGCGCGCATCACCATCTCGCGGAGAGGCCCCATCAGCGCCCCGTCGGCCTCGGCGCCGGGGCGCACCATCGGCGGCAGCCAGCGGTCAGCGAGCGCCGCCATGCCCTTCTCTCGGGCCAGTTCGACCAGTTCCATCCGCTTCTCGCGCTCGGCCCGGGTGCGGCGGGTGGGTACCGGTGTCGAGAAGAGCGAGGCGCTCGATCCGCTCGGGCGCCTTGCGCCATATCTCCATCGCGACGCGCGCGCCCATCGAGTGGCCGGCGAGGGCGACCGGTCCTTCGGCCATCGCAAGCGCCTCATCGGCCATCGCCGCGATGCTGTCGAGGCGCGAGAAATCGGCGATGCGCACGTCGGCCGCCGCGCCGAGCGCGCGTGCCTGGTCGCGCCATACTGAGGCGTCGCAGAGCAGGCCAGGAAGCAGCAGAAGCGTCGTCATGTCGCCCGAAAATCCCTGGTGATCGGCCGGTGGCGGCCCCATCGCGGGGGCGTCCGGTACGCGACTCTAGCAGTTATAATTCACTAGTAAAGTATTTGGGTTCGGACCGGACGGACGTTTGGGACCGGCCTCAGCGCGGTGCGCCCGCGCCATCGGCCGCGGCGGCGCCGGTGACGTCCGACAGCATCGCTGCCGCATTCCTCTGGATCGCGTCGAGGGTGCGGAAGAAGACGGCCCGGTCGGCCTCCGGAACGCCGGCCAGCAACTCATCGGCGCGGCGCGTCTGGACCTCCGAGATCCGCCGGCTCAGCGCGAGCCCGTCCCGGGTCAGCATCAGCAGCTTCCGGCGCGAGTCGGCGGGATCGGTCAGGCGCGCAATATGTCCCGCTTTTTCCAGTGATTTCAATGCTCTGCTCAACTGCCCCTCGTGCATCGTCAGGCGCTGGGCGAGCGCCGAAGCCGTCATCGGACCTTGCGCGCCGATGCCGCCGACCACGGCAGCGTCGACGAAGGACAGGCCCGCCTCCGCCGGATAGATCCGGAGCGCGCTCCTGTGGATCAGCTTGGCGAGCGCCGCCAGCCGGCCGGCGATGGGAAGCCGGGCGGGGACGGACGCCTCTGCCTCGGTGGGACGTTCTCGCTCCATGGGTGGGAATCCCGCGAACTGTGGAACCGGTCCCACACCCTAGCGCGGCCGCACGCCGGGTTCCAGTTGCTTCACTAAAGAACGAATTACGGCCGGCCCCGCCGCCGGATCGGCGGACTCCCGGGAGTTTTTCCGTTATAAGCGTCGGCGCACGCCTCCTCAGGCTGGCCGCGTTCCCGATTCTCGATTCTGCAGGAAGCCCGAACGTTCATGTCCGCGCCCAAAGATTCCATACCCAGCCTCACTGCCGGCGGCGCCATCTTCACCCGCCTCAAGGCGCTCGGCGTCGACTACGTCTTTGCGAACTCGGGCACCGATTTCCCGCCGATCATCGAGGGACTCGCCGAAGCCGCGGCGAAGGACATCGCTTTGCCGGAAGCCGTCGCGGTGCCGCACGAGAACGCCGCGATGCACATGGCCTACGGCTACTGGCTCGGTACCGGACGGCCGCAGGCCGTCATGCTGCATACGAACGTCGGTCTCGCCAACGCCGCGACAGCCGCCATCGACGCGGCTATGGATCACGTGCCCGTCCTTCTGATGTCCGGACGCACCCCGACCACCGAGGGCGGACGTTTCGGCGCGCGTACCGTACCCATCGGCTGGGGCCAGGAGATGCGCGACCAGGTCGCGCTGGTCCGCGAGGTCGTAAAGTGGGACTACGAGCTCCGCTTCCCCGAGCAGGTCGGCGAGCTGATAGACCGCGCACACGCCATCGCCACCTCGACGCCGATGGGTCCGGTCTACATGAGCCTGCCGCGCGAGGTTCTGTGCGAGCCCTGCCCGGCCGACGGGCTCGACGGGCCGCCGCTGATGAACCCAGCCCGCACCGCCCCCGCGCCCGACGCGGTCCGCCGCGCCGCAGAGATCCTCGCGAACGCCGAACGCCCGCTGATCATCGCCCAGCGCGGTGTGGGCGACGAACGCGGCTTCGCCGCCTTCTCCTTCTTCGCCGAGGACTGGGGCATCCCGGTCTGTCATTACTGGGCGCTTCGGCTTGCCGTGCCGACCGGCCATCCGATGTGCATAGGTTCCGACCCGATGCCGTGGATCAAGGAGGCCGACGCCATCCTCGCCATCGACTGCATGGCGCCGTGGTGGCCGGACCGGCATCAGCCGGATGCGGACTGCAAGGTCGTCCATCTCGGCCCCAACCCGCTGTTCACCAGGACCCCGGTGCGAAACTTCCGCGCCGACGTCGCACTCGCGGGCGAGACTGGCGATGCTGTCGAGGCCCTGCTCGCCGAGATGGCGCGCCTGCGCGCGGGCCGAGAC